>JAJDZJ010000020.1 GCA_022824685.1 Caldilineaceae bacterium | reverse complement strand
TCGCCGACTGAGGGCCTGATCCGCGGCGTCTTCCCGTCGATATTCAGTAAGCGCAGGGTGATTTCCACTTATTCTCGCTTTCTTCTGGCCACAATTTCAACTGAATCGGCCTACAGATTTAGATGCGATTGCCCTGCCTGCATACCACATTCAACCGCCCCTCGTGGGCGCCCTCCCCGCCAACCAGTTCCCAGGTCGATTCCCACCCTCCATCCCCTTCTCTGAATAACCCCTGTAGGGGCGCCCCTTGTGGGCGCCCTCCCCTCCAACCAAGCACCAGGTTGATTCCCACCCACCAACCCCTTCCCCGCGAACACCTGCAGCACCGCCCATTGAGGGCGCCCTCCCCGCCAGCCAAGCCCCAAGTCGATTCCCACCTTCCAACCCTTTCCCCGCGAACACCTGTAGGGGCGCCCCTTGTGGACGCCCTCCCCGCCAGCCAAGCCCCAAATCGATTCCCACCTTCCAACCCTTTCCCCGCGATTACCTGTAGGGGCGCCCCTTCTGGGCACCCTCCCAGCCAGCCGCGTCCCAAGTCGATTCCCACGCTCCAGCCCCTTCCCCCGCATACCCTTGTTGGGGTGCCCCGATTCGCTATCACTCTATATTGACAAATCTCGATATAAGAACGACAATACCCATCAGACGACAAATCACCAGTCAGCAACCCAACTCTTTGACCAGGCCAAGAACCCAGTCCTCATTCAGCCAGATAACCCCAAAACCTGATGACAACGACACCAGATTCAACCAGCGAATCCATCACAGGAATAACCAGAGATCCACGTACAAGGGAAGATTCGATCTCTGCATTCACCGACCACCAAAGTGAGGACAGAATTGCCGCAGCGTTCAAAGCCATCGGCCACCCCGTCCGTCTGCGAATTCTCAATCTACTGTCCCGGCGCAAAGAACCGCTTTGCGTTTGTCACATCGAAGAACGATTTGCCCTTGCCCAACCCACAATTTCGCACCACCTCCGGGTGCTTCGCCAGGCCGGGCTTGTCAACTCCAAACGCAAAGGCACCTGGGTCTACTACGCCGCCTGTGAATCAGGGCTCGCGCCGCTGCGCGCGTTTCTGGAGCAGCTGGAAGCCGGCCCGTTTCGTGCGTTGCATTGAGTCCAGACAGTCAACGAAACAGACCATGTTACTCCCCTTTACCGCCCTGCTTTCAACTCCTATGAAGGGTAACGGAGGTCAGGGCACAGACTGACCAGGTTCATCAGACTTGCCGTTCCACCCGGCACTGCCATCCAGTTACAAAATATGAAAGAGAATTCGACTATGTCCGACCAACAGATCGCCCTCAATCCGAAAGACAAGACCCGGACCGAAAGCTGCTGTGCCGGAAACGAGAGCCCACAAACCGCCTCCCGCGACACTCCTGCCGAAATACGTGCCGAAGTCCAGAACCACTATGGCGAAGTGGCCGCCTTGCAGCTTACAGGGGATGCGCCGTCAGACTGCTGCGGTGGCGACCTCTATGCAGGCGAAGACCTGAGCCAGCTGCCCGACGCAGCCGTAAACAGCAGCAGGGGCTGTGGCAACCCCCACGCGATCGCCTCGCTGCAACCCGGCGAAACCGTCCTCGATCTCGGGTCTGGCGGAGGATTGGACGTTCTTCTCGCGGCCCGTCAGGTCGGCCCAGGCGGCTTCGTCTACGGCGTCGACATGAACGACAGAATGCTGGAGCTGGCCCGCCGCAACGCCGAAAAGGCCTGCGCGGCCAACGTCAAATTCCGCAAAGGCGACCTCGAAGACCTGCCCCTGCCCGATGGAACCGTCGACGTTATCATCTCCAACTGTGTCGTAAACCTGACGCCGGACAAGAGCAAGGCCCTGAATGAGGCATATCGCGTGCTGTCTCCCGGCGGCCGGCTGGCAATCTCAGACATTGTCGTCGACGGCGACCTCAGCGGCCTGCCAGTGAGCGAAGAACAGATTCGAGCAGGCCTCAGCTGGGCCGGCTGCATAGCCGGCGCGTTGACCATATCCGAACTCAACCACCTGCTGCAGGAGGCCGGCTTCGAAGAGATCGAAGTCACCATCGAGCAGAGGTATACACCTGACGACTTCAACGGCGAGATTCCTACGACACTGGCCGGTCTTCAGCCCGAGGTAGTCCAGGATCTGCTTCAGCGCTTTACCAGCAGCGGCATTCAGGCGCGGAAGCCGCGCGGGTGAACCGGTACTGGACAGTCTGGTCCGCGGCCCTCCTTTTCTTCGGCGCCTTCTACGCCCTCCTGGTTCCCATCCCCCTTTACCTGGAGGCGGAAGGCCTGCCCGACTGGCAAATCGGCCTCGTGTTAGGCGCTTTCGGCGTCGCGTCACTGATCGGGCGTCCGCTCGCAGGAGCCGCCAACGACTCACTGGGCAGCCGCCCGGTCATCCTGTTCGGCACGGTTTCGCTGTCAGCCGGCGCGCTCCTGATGAGCTTCGCCGCCAACCCGGCCCTCCTCTTCCTTCTGCGCATCCTGCAGGCCGCTGGCTACGTCACCTTTACCACATCAGCCACCGCGCTCGTCGCCGAACTCGCGCCGGCGCAGCGTCGCGGCGCCGCGCTGGCTCTCTTCGGCGCAGCCGCCAATGTCGCCATCACGCTGACACCTGCGGCAGTCAGCGCCGGCCTCGATCTTCTCACCCAGCAGTTCGGTTGCCCTTCCGCGCCCTGTCCCACCTGGTGTACCGCCGCGGCTGACCCAACTGGCCCCGATCCAGCCCTGTGCCCGCTCTGGGGCCGCGGCATCGGCCACAGCGCCTTCGTCCTGAGCGCCGTCCTGTCCCTGCTGGCCGGCCTTCTCGTCTGGTGGGCAGTTCCTCAGCCTTCCCGCAGCCATGAGGGGGCGTTCAGTGTGTCCCGCTTGATCGAACTGCCCCCGGCACTCCGCGGCCCCATGCTAACCTCCCTACTCTTTGGCGTCAGCTTTGGAGCGCTCTTTGCCTTCCTCCCTCTCCTGACCGAACGCCGCGAATTTGCCTCCGCAGGGCCCGCCTACGTCGTCTACGGAATCTCGATCATCGCCACACGCATCCTCACCGGACGCCTGATCGACCGCCCCAATCGCGGCCAGGTCCTGCTCCCCGCCTTGCTCCTGAACGCCTCCGGGATGGCCGCCTTCGCCTACGCCACGAACTTGCCGCTGACACTCGCCGGCGCCGTCCTCATGGGCATCGGGTCGGGTGTCTCCCATCCTGCCCTCATCGCGATATGCGTAGACCGAATGCCTGACGCACGCCGCGGCCGTGCCGCGGCCGCGTTCTACCTGGCCTTCGATCTCGGTATCGGGGTTGGGAGTTGGATTCTCGGCCTCGTATTGGGCCTGTTGGGGTTGACGGGGCTCTACCTGGCCGCCGCCTTCATCAGCCTCGCCGGGGCCCTCACCGCCCCGCTCCTGACCGGCAACCGGCCCGCATACAAACAGCCGGCCGCCTGACCTACCTTAACTCGAAAGCTCGATGCGGACCAGGAGACCGTCACCATTCTCTCGCTGCGTCTCCCTGGTTCAGACGAGCTTCTCGCCGGCGCAAACTGCCAGTCATTGATCTTGAAAGCGCAATGCCCTTCACTCTGCAGTCGTCGCCTGCAACACCAGGACTTCCGGTTCCTCGGGCAGACCCGCCCTCGTCAACTCGACAACCGGCTCCGTGGCCCACCGGACGCGGCCAGCCGGATACCGCCGCGTGAACGCCCGCACATCGGCCATCGCGGGAAACCTGCAGCCCGGCAGCTCATAGTGCATCGGAACAGTCACGGCCGGCCTCAGATCTTTCAGCGCATCGTGCAGGTCTTCCAGTTCGATTGTAGGCGGGCCGCCGGTTGGCACGATCGCGACATCCACCTCGCCCATCCGGTCCAGCTGCCACGCCTCCAACCGGTTGCCAACGTCGCCGAAATGAACGATTCGCATCCCCTCGACTTCAAATCTGTACATCGCGTTGTCGCGCGGTTGCAGCTTCACCCGCATCGACTCCATCGCCGGAATCGCCGTGAACCGGATGCCCGCTCTCGTAGCCGTCGAGTTTCCGCCGCCTCCCGATGCGGCGCCGTCTTCGCCAGACCCGCCCTCATCCCCGAAACTCAGGATGTGCGTGGCCGTTACGACCTCCGGCTCCCCCGGAATCATCGCCGCATTGGCATGCGCCGAGTCGTCGTCGGAGCTGCGCACGACAATGTCGGCCGTCTCCGTAACGGCCCTGAATCCGGACTTTTCCGGCGTATACGGGTCTGTAATGATGGAGATCCCGTCTCCCTCTATGCGCAGACAGGCATGGGCATACCACTTCAGTCTCATTCAGGTCTCTCTTCCTCGTATCTTTCAGACCAATCTCACTCTGGGAACATCAGTATCGATTTTGTTCCTTCACCTACCTGCACGCGCCGCACCGCCGCCAGTATGTCATCCAACCCGCACCGCAGCGAAATCACCGCGCCAATCTTCTCGGTGTGCTCCCTCACAAAACGGAAGGCTCTGTGGAACTGGCTCACCGACGACGCAAAAGTCCCCGTCAACACTATCTCCCCATAGTGGAGCCAGCGGGGATCCACAGTCATCATCTCCCCGCGCGGCGTGCCGCCAAACACATTGAATATGCCGCCGTTGCGTACCAAGGGCAGATAGCTCTCGATCACCCTCGGAATGCCTACAGCCGCGATGACCACGTCTGCCCCGATGCCGGTCAGCTCCCGCACCGCCTTCAAGGCTTCTTCCTTCTCCGGGTTGATCACCCGCTTCGCCCCAAGACTTTGCGCCTTGGCCAGCCTTTCGTCGTTTACGTCTACGCATACGACCTCGGCGCCCAGGGCCGTCGACACGATCGTATGCAACAGGCCCAACGGACCCGCCCCCACCACCACAACTGAGTCTCCCGCAGTTGTCCTGCAATGGTCCGCCGCCGCAATGCAACAAGAGGTCGGCTCAACCATCGCCGCCAGGTCAAATGGCATGTCACCAATGTCAACCACGCCGCCCAGCCGAACCACCTCTGCCGGGACCCGCACATACTCTGCAAATCCGCCGTCATCTCCGTGCCCCAGGCCATGTTCATGCAGACACAAACTGTTTCGACCTTGGCGGCAGTATATGCACGAGCCGCACGCAGCGATCGGATAAACCGTAACCCGCTGGCCCAGTTGCAGTTCCGCCGCCGCAGTCCTGGAACCCAATTGGACAATCGTACCGGCAACCTCATGTCCCAGAATCGCAGGCAACTCGGCCGGTATCCCGGTCCCGCCCAGGATCTTGACGTCCGTCGCGCAGATCCCGGACGCCCTCACTTTCACCACAACCTCCCCGGCGCCGGCCTGCGGCCTCGGCACTTCGGCTATGCGAATCTCATTCTTCTCGTAGACCACTGCCGCCTTCATCTGCGCCCGCTTCCTCTACCCGTCTCCGTCCGGAAATCTCCGCTTCCAGCGTCTCGTCCAGCTGACCGGACTGTAACTCCGTTGCTTCGCCATTCCCGTAGTGGACTTCGATATGCTCGATCAGCCTGATTGCCCGGCGCCTCAGTATCCCATTGAAGCGCTCAAAATCACCGTCTTCAATCTTGCCGACTCGATGATCGAACTCCAACTCCCTGATCGCTTCTAGGGCTACTTCCTTGCGCGTGAGCAGGTCCGCCAGCTCCTCCCTCTCACGTGAAACTGCAAAAGGAGTCCGCCGAAACAGCGGCCAGACAACGTACCCCACCGCCGCGACACCGACCAGGCCGGTCAGAATGAGCGTTATCCACATGTTTCGAAACGGGGATTTCCCACGGGATGCCGGGTTCGGAGCCGCCAACCGCGATGCATTACGCCGCCGCCTGTCCCGTCCGAGCGCCTTCGGGGAACGCGGAAGCCGCTTCGCGGCCAGCGCGCGCCGCTTGAGGATGTGGCCACACGCTCACAAGCGTGCCAAATACTACCAGCAGCCCGCCCACCCACATCCACATCGTCAACGGGTTTACGTAAACAGTGAACGTTGCGCTGCGGCCATCTCCTTCCCATCCATTGAGGATCACATAGACATCCTCGGCCGGCGTCATGCGCAGCCCCACTTCACTTGTGGGTTGGTCCGGCGTTTTGTCATAGATGTTGCGTCGGGGCGCAATCCGTCCCAGAAACCGCCCCGACGCCGTATCCGACACAACCAGATTCGCCCTCACTTCAGTATGGTTGCTTTTCTGCTCCGAACCGAGCCCCGTATACGTAAGCGTGTAACCCGACAGCTCGACCGATTGGCCGGCAGACAAGGTGACGTGCGTCGTTGACTGATAGAACTCGTTGCCAATGATCGCAACCCCAATCAGCACGATTCCAAAGTGAATGACATAGCCGCCATACCGGCGGCCGTTGCGACGCATCAGTCCCCACAGCGCCGCCGCCGCCGTTTCCCCTCTGCTCCGCATCCGGGCAAACGCACCCCGCGCAAACTCCTGCACAATCGTCGCCGCCACAAATATACAGACGCTGAATCCCACGACGGGAAACACGTTGCGGCTGGTGATGAGCAGGAAGGGAACGGAAGCCAGGGCAACGGCAACGGGCCAGGTGAACTGGCGCCGCAAGGCCTTCGCCCCGGTCCGCCGCCACCCCATCAGCGGCCCAACGCCCATCAGAACGAATAACAGAAGGAATAAGGGCCCCGCCACCCGGTTGAACCACGGCGCCGCCACCGAAATCCGCTCCCTTGTCAGGATTTCGCTGAACATCGGGTAAAACGTTCCCCACAACACCACGAACGCGACGCCCGCAAACAACCAGTTGTTGGCCAGGAAGGCTCCCTCCCGGCTGGAGATCGAGTCAATCTCATTCTCGCCCTGCAGAAACGGCATCCGCTGATACAGCAGCAGCAGGAAGCCAATCGTGGTCACAGCAAGAAAGACAAGAAAGTATGGGCCCACCGGGCTCTGTGCAAAACTGTGAACACTGCTCAGAATGCCGCTTCGCGTCGTAAAAGTGCCCAGAATGACCAGCGTGAAGGTCAACCAGATCAGTGTGACGTTCCAGACTTTCAGTATGCCTCGCTGCTCCTGAATGATGACGCTGTGCAAAAAGGCAGTGGCGGTCAGCCACGGCAGAAAGCTGGCGTTCTCCACGGGGTCCCACGCCCAGTAGCCGCCCCACCCCAACTCCATGTACGCCCACTGGCTGCCCATGATGATGCCCGCCGAAAGAAACATCCACGGGATCAACGTCCACCGGCGCACAGTCCGCACCCACCGCCGGTCCAGCCGTTTGCTCATCAGCGCTGCAACCGCGAAGGCAAACGGTACGCTCAGACCAACCCAGCCCAGATAGAGCATCACCGGGTGTATGACCATCCAGTAGTTCTGTAGCAGTGGGTTCAGCCCGCGGCCGTCGGTCGGCACAACGCCGATCTGTTGAAAAGGGTTGGCGCTGAAGACCAGCAGGACGAGAAAAAACAGCAGCGTTGCAAGCAGTGTCCCGTTGACGTATGGCATCAGCGTTCGCTGGCTATCTCGGAACGTTAGCGCCGCAGCCGTGCTGAATAGGCCAAGCAGAAGGGTCCAGAAAAGAAGACTACCTGCCTGTCCGCCCCAGATCGCGGCAAATTTGTAGAATGCCGGCAGACTTCGTTCGGAGCTGTTCCAGATGTAGCTGATCTGAAACTGATCAGTTAGCAGCCCATACCATAGTATCACCGCCGCGATGCCCACCAGAACACTGACAACGTAGATTGAGTGGAAACTGCTCTCCGTCAACCGATGACTCCACGACGCAGTCGACGGACCACCTTCTGGCCCTACCCGTCTTGAAACGGTCGCAGCCAGTGCTGTCCCTTTTGTCTCCAGCAGGCCACCCCAATACCCGGCTGCCATGCCAAAGGCGCATAGAACGAGGGCAAGCACCAGCGTCAAGTATCCGAAATCAAATATCATGCAAGATTAGCTCTTCGACTTCTATGAACTTTCCCGACTGCAGAGGCATAACCCTTCTGAAACGCTCATTTCCGCCCGGCAAGTGGCCTTCCCAATTGCAGCGAGTCCATTCCAGCCATGTTAGGTCATCGCGGCCGCCAAGAGCGCCAGATCTGGAAGCCATACTTGCGCATCATAGTGAGGGCTACGCCTTGCCCTGTCGAAGCCGCAACGCGTTGATGACCACACTGACGCTCGACAACGCCATCGCTGCCGCAGCCAGGATCGGGTGAAGCTGTTGCAGAAACGCCGGCGCCCACCAGAACGGGGCCAGAGCGCCCGCCGCGATAGGGATCAACGCGACATTGTATCCGAATGCCCAGCTCAAGTTCTGCCGTATATTGCGCATTGTCGCCTGAGATAGCGAAATCGCATGAGGAACACTGCGCAGGTCGCCGCGAATCAACGTCACGTCGGCCGCTTCCATCGCCACGTCCGTGCCTGCCCCAATTGCAATGCCAACATCGGCCTGGGCCAGCGCCGGCGCGTCATTGATCCCATCCCCCAGCATCGCCACCCGGAACCCTTCAGCCTGCAACGCCTTTACTTGATCGACCTTCTGGCCCGGCAACAGCTCCGCAATCACCCGATTGATGCCAACCTCCCTCGCGATGGCATCAGCGGTCGCCTGATTGTCCCCAGTCAGCATCGCCACGGTCAGCCCCATTCTTCGCAGCGTGGCAACTGCTTCGCTCGAACCTTCCTTCACTGTGTCGGCGACCGCGATCAGGCCGGCCGCCTCTCCGTCGATTGCGATCCAGATAGTTGATTTGGCCTCTGCCTGAAGTTCATCGTAGCGCGACACAAGCCCGTGCAGATCGACCTCTTCCTGCTCCATCAACCGTAGATTGCCGAGCAGAATCCTCTTGCCGTCAACCCGCGCCGAAACGCCATGGCCCGCCACAGCCTCAAAGTCGCTCGGCTCTGCCAGATCCAGTCCGCTCGCCTGGGCTGCCCTTACAATCGCCTCGCCGAAGGGATGTTCCGACCCCCTCTCAGCCGAGGCTGCCAGCCGCAACAGTTCGGTGCCCGCTTCTGCCTTCGCCGACCCCTTGGTCCTGCTTCCACCTCCCGCGACGACCTCATCCCCGCTTACCACCAGGTCGGTAACAACCGGCTCTCCCTGCGTAATCGTACCCGTCTTGTCCAACAATACCGCGGTCAGCTTCTGCGTCTGTTCCAAGGCAACGCTGTTCTTGAAAAGTATGCCCATCCCCGCGCCCTTGCCAATGCCTACCATGATCGACGTAGGGGTCGCCAAACCCATCGCGCAGGGGCAGGCGATGACCAGCACCGCGACCACTCGCAGGAGCGCAGGCACAAATCCCGCCCCCGCCAGCATCCACACCACAAACGTCGCACAGGCCAATCCCACGACCGCCGGCACAAAGTAGGCCGCCACCTGATCGACGACCCGCTGTATGGGCGCCTTGCTTCCCTGCGCCTCCTCGACCAGCCTGATGATCTGTGCCAGCGCCGTCTCTCGGCCCACCTTTGTCGCCTCGATGCCGATCAAGCCCTGTTTATTCAATGTCGCGCCGAAAACTTCACTGCCGACCGCCTTCCCAACCGGCATGCTCTCGCCGGTAAACATGCTCTCGTCAACGCTTGTCCCGCCCGACATCACGATTCCGTCCACCGGTATCTTCTCACCCGGCCGCACAATCACCATGTCCCCGACGACAACCTCCTCCACCGGGATATCCAGCTCCTCGCCCGCACGCACGACCCGGGCCGTCCTGCTCTGCAGGCCCATCAGCTCCCGGATCGCCGCGCTTGTCCTGCCCTTTGCCCTGGCCTCGAGCAACTTACCCAGTACGATCAGTGTGATGATAACCGCGGACGTTTCAAAATAGACGTGCCCGCCCAGCGCATCGCTGCCAACTGAAAGCGCCGCCATCACCGCCAGGCTGAAACCATACGCGACCGATGTCCCCATCGCCACCAGAACGTCCATATTCGCGCTGCGGTTGCGCAGGCTCTTGAATGCGCCGACATAGTAGTCCCAGCCCACGTAAAACTGTACTGGCGTGGCAAGCACGAGGAGCAGCCAGTTCACCCATCCGCTGTGCGCCCATGCTCCGAGAAGTCCGAAGTCTCTCCCCATGCTGACAATCAACAAGGGCACTGAGAAAGCAAGACCCACTGACAGACGCACGACCTGGTGATGAATCGCAGCCGCGCGCGCCGCGGCCTCCTCGTCCTCGATCTCATCTTCCTTTTCTTCCGCTACGGGGGCAAGGACCTTGCGATCTGCCCCGTTCGCGGCAGGCGGCAAGACCGCTCCGACGACCGGCGGCGCGGTGGGCTCTGGCGACGCCGCCGTAAGGGTATCGTAACCTGCCCTGCGAATCGCGGCGACGATAGGGGAGCGCGCGCCCAACCCGCTAATATACTCCACATGCGCCTGCTCTCCGGCGAAGTTGACATTAGCATAGACCACCCCGTCAACTTCCCTGATTGCCTTCTCCACTGCACTGACACATGCCGTGCACGACATGCCCAAAACCGGCAAGGAAAGAGTGAGCGTCGGAATCTTATAGCCGGCGCGCAGGACCAACTGGCGCACCTCAACCAGCGCCTCATTCGCATCCCCATTCGTAGCATCCACCGTCAATGTAAGACGCTCGGTCGCGAAATTGACCACAGCATCCTGCACAGCTTGGGCCTGCCTGCTGCTGGTCTCCACCGAAGCCGCGCAGCCTTGACAGGTCATGCCAATCACCGGAACGGTCAGCTGTCTGGTGTCATTCATGTTCTGGACCCGGTCCTTTTCGAACCCTATAGACCGATTCTCGGTCTCTAAAAAGAAATTTAGGCAGGCAAACCTCGCCTTGCCCCCCTGACTTTCCCATACAGTATCACATTGGGACGGGTCGCGGAAAATTGCTTCCAGATGGCGAAATTTTCCTTTCCAACGGACTGCAACGCACATCCGATTGGCCGCCCGTCAACCATCCTCCACCAACCGGCTCCCTGGTCCTTCCTTCACCAGTCTCCACGCCCCTCCCTGCCCTCCGTGCCCCTCCGTGGATTAACCGCCTTTCCCCTTCCTTGAACACTGTCGCCGTCTATGCTAAATTGCCCTCAATGCAAAAGCCACCCAGCATGTCCCAATGCCGAAAACTGACTTTTCAGCGCCCTGCTACGTAGGTCCATCGACCAGACCCGATTCCGCGTACATTGTTCCTTCGAGAATGCTTGGCCCCCCTTATGTTCACATATCCGAGGGATCGCGTTGACTCAAAACAGGGAGGCGCAGATGTCAACCGAGTTGATTGGCTACACAGACAGGCTGAGCGTCGCGCCGGGTGAAAAGATTCGTTTCATGGTCAGTACGGATCTGACGGCCTACAGTTCAGCCTTGGTGCGATTGATCCACGGTGATGAAAACCCCGCCGGACCCGGCTTCAAGGAACAAAGGGTAGATTCCGCCATCGACGGTGCCAGGCCAGGCCGGAAACAGTTCGCCCGCGCCGGCTCCTTCGTCCTTGTCCCTGACGAGCCCCCGCTCACCCAGCTGACCAGTCTCACCGTCCAGGCCTGGATCTTCCCCACGACGCCCCTGCAGGGAGAGGCGCAGGGCCTGCTGAGCAAATGGTCCGAACAGAAGGGCGGCTTCTGCCTCGCTGTCGGAGCCGATGGGGCCCTGGAGTTGTGGCTGGGCAGTGCAGCCGTAAAACATCGATACAGTACCGACAGGCCGATGCGGGCCCGCGAATGGTACTTTGTCGCCGCCGCCTACGACAGCCTTTCCGGACGATTGCGCCTCGTACAGGAAGCCGTCGCCAACTGGCCTTCCGATTCTTCATCCATCGCTGTCGAAAGCCAGTGCCGGACTCCTCCCTCTTGCGACAACGACAATCCGCTTCTCCTGGCCGCGACCGGCCTCCAGAGTTCTCCCTCTTCCACGCAGGCGGCCAAAGGGCTATTTGATGGCAAGATCGATAGCCCCAGCCTCTTCAGTCTGGCGCTGGAAGAGACCAAAATCGACCGGCTTAGCCAGGACATTACCCCCGCGGATGTTGCCGGCGACGATCTGGTCGCCTCATGGGACTTCTCACGAAACCCATCATCATCACAAGTGGCCGACACCGGCAAACACCGCCTGCACGGCATCGCCGTGAACATGCCAGCACGCGCGGTAACCGGCCGCAACTGGAATGCCCAGGAGGCAGACCACAAGCAGGCCCCTAGCCAGTACGGCGCCATCCACTTCCACCAGGATGACCTTGAAGACGCCGGATGGAAACCGGACTTCGAGCTGACTGTACCTGAAGGCCTGCGTAGCGGCATCTTTGCCGCACGCCTTCAAGGCGAAGGACGCAGGGACCATATCCCCTTCATCATTCGTCCGCCTCTCGGAACGGCCCGAGCCCCCATTCTCTTCCTCGTGCCCACATTTACCTACCTGGCCTATGTCAACGACCGCATGGATGCGGCCCAGGCCCTCTTCGCTGACATCCCTAACATCGAATCCCGCCTGCACCCCCTCGATCGCTACCTTGCCGAGCATCCCGAATTCGCGATGTCTCTCTACGACTCCCACTCTGATGGGTCCGGCAGTTGCTACGCCTCCAGCCTTCGCCCTCTCGTCAACATGAGACCCGACTACCGCCACATCCTGACGGACAGCCCGCGCAATCTGGGAGCCGATCTCTACCTGGTTGACTGGCTCGAACAGGAAAACTTCACCTACGATGTCGCCGCCGACGAGGATCTCCATCGCAATGGCCTCGGCCTCCTGTCCAACTACAGAGTCCTGGTCACAGGAACACACCCCGAATACTGGACCGCCCAGATGTTGGACGCGCTGGAACAGTTTCTTGCCCAGGGCGGTCGCCTCGCCTACCTGGGCGGAAACGGCTTCTACTGGGTGACCAGCGTCGATCCCGAACGGCCCCACGTCATCGAAGTTCGCCGCGGCATGGGCGGGACACGCGCCTGGAACTCCGCCCCAGGAGAGAGTCACCACAACACAACCGGAGAGCTCGGCGGGCTGTGGCGTCACCGCGGCCGTCCTCCCAATAGACTCACAGGCATCGGCTTCACCGCACAGGGCTGGGGAGATCCCGCGCCAGGCTACTCGCGCCAGCCAGGCAGCTTCGACCAGAGGGCGGCCTTCATCTTCGATGGAATCTCGGAACGCGAGACAATCGGCGACTTTGGCTTAATCTTCGATGGCGCCGCCGGAGACGAACTCGACCGCATCGACTTCAGCCAGGGCACGCCACACCACACGCTCCTCTTGGCCTCCTCCGGCGGGCACGGGCCGTCAGTCAATCCGGTCATCGAAGACTTCCTCCAGGTTGACAGCAGGCTGCTCTCCAAAGACCCAACCAATGTCCGCGCTGACATGGTCTATTTCGAAACGCCAAATAACGGGGCCGTCTTTTCCGTGGGCTCGATCTGCTGGTGCGCCAGCCTGTCACACAACAACTACGACAACAACGTGTCCCGCATCACCCGCAATGTCCTGACCGCCTTCGCCTCGTCCGACCGGCTTCCCCCAGAGCAGGGTTCCTGACCATGCGGACAGTCTCCGCGCCTCCCCAGTGACCGGAAGATTTCCTCCCCGCTGGAGCTCACCACAACGCAGTCGGTTCCCCGTTCCACATCGAAGGCGTATTACAGATCGAACGTGGCCGCCCCGACCTTCGACATGCCATTTGGGCGTGTTTGCCTCGCCGAATCCTCCATAGTAAAATGCCGCCCAGAATCTCTCCGCCTCCTGTTCTACCGCGTAGCGCGTGAAGGGCCAGGGAAGGCGAATTTCCTTTCGATCGAAGTACTGCAGAGACCTGTGCGTGCCGCTGCTTGCCTGCCGGCCCCGAGTAAAGCCAACTCCTCTTGTCCGTCATGGCTTTCGTCTAGGTCGCTTCACCCCTCAATCCGACGGCCACATCAACGATACCCACCTGCTCGACGCGGCGGATACCCGAAACAAGGAGAACCCTTCAATGCAATTAGCCGAAACTTCACGAGGCGAGAACGGCTACAAAGCCTTGACCCAAACCCAGGTCGTCCGTTTCTGGGAAGACGGCTTCCTGGTCGTCGGAAAGGTGGTCGACGACGACCTGATCGAGGCGATGCGCGCCGAGTACGACGCGGAATTCTCCCCGGCCCGCCGAGCGGAACAGCCGATCCGAAACCTGGCCGTCTTCGAAGATGATCACGACCATGGCGATGACGACGAACAGGAAATGCTTCAGTTCATGCAGATATCCGAGCACAACCTGCAATTCAATAGGCTCACTTACCATAGCGGAATCCTCGACATAATCGAAGACCTGATCGGCCCCAACATCCAGCTGTTCCACAACCAGGCCCTGTACAAACCCCCGCGCCACGGCGGTCCAATCTTCTGGCACCAGGACAATGCCTACTGGAGGTGCTTGCCCGCCAACCTGGTCAGCTGCTGGCTCACCCTCGACGACGTCGATCTGCGCAACGGTGCCATGCAGTTCATCCCCGGCTCACATCTGCGCCCAATGCTCCACGACCAGGCCCAGGGCAGCGATGTCCTCCTTGACATGGGCAAGTCGGTCGACGACAGTCAGGCGGTGGTCGGCGACCTGCCGGCGGGCGGAATTACCCTGCATCACTGTCAGACTTTGCACCGCACCGCGCCCAACACCACCGACCGCCAGCGACGCGCGCTCGCCATCCACTTCATGACGCCCGGCACCAAGTCGGCCCGCACAGGGGAGACGATCCCGGTGAACTTCAGCCATCCCATGCTCCGCATGCGTGTCTGAATGCAATTGTCTTGGCGAGAGACCTCATGCTAACCGGCGGGCAAAACAGTTATGGCAGTCATCTGAGATGAGATTGAAACGCCTTCGCGAGATTCGTTTGCCGTGAGTTCTGCCAACCGTTTTCTTGCCGTGGGCAACTGCACGCTCGACGACGTAGTTACCCCCGATGGCCAAATCTCGCCGCGGCAACTGGGCGGCAATGCCGTATACACCGCCGCCGGAATGCGCCTCTGGAACGTAGACGTCAGCCTCGTCAGTGTGGTCGGCGCAGACTATCCCGCCGCCTGGCTGGAGCAGTTGGCCGACGCCGGCGTCGACATCTCCACAGTCGCTCACATTCAGGAACCCCATCTCCTCCGCTCGCGATCCTTCTACTTTCCCGACGGCAGTCGCACGGATCGCCTCGACGAAGCCCAAGGGCTCCTTCCCGCCAACGCTGGCGAAACGCTCGACCTCGTAAGCGAGTACGCCGACACCGGCAGCCCCCTCCATCGCCGCATCTGGCCCTCCTTCTGTCCCGACCTTTCCCAGTGGGCGGACCAGTTGGGAGCTGCAGCTTACGCCCATCTCGCTCCCGGGCCGCTTCCATGCAATCGCGCGAACGCTGCCTTTCTAAAGCGGCGCCGCCGCGGCCAGGTCGAAATCACCTTTGACTGGCCCTGGTGGGACTGGGACAAAGAGGCGCATGCAGACGTCGACCTTCTCAGCAACATTGACTACCTTCTCCCCAGCATTGAGGAGCTGACGATTCACGCCGTCGCCGCGGCGGGCGCAACGACCGTAACGGGTAGCCCTGACGGGCACGTCTTCAACATTGCCCGCCAGCTGCTCACGAAAGGGCCGAAAGGAGTCGGCGTAAAGATGGGCGCGCGCGGAATGCGCCTTCTCCTCCATAACCAGAAGCGCTGGAAAGACATCCCAACCTTCCCCACCACGGCCGTCGATCCCACCGGAGCTGGCGACGCCTTTTGCGGCGGCTTCCTCGTCGGCCTCGCCCACACGGACGACCCGGTCGACGCCGCCCTTTACGGCGCCGTCTCGGCCTCATTCATCATCGAAGATTTCGGCGTCCTTCATTCCCTCCGGGTCGACGCCAGTCAGGCCCATTCCCGGTTACGTCATCTCCAAGATCTCCTCGCCCGAAAGAGTCGGGCAGGTTGACATTGAAATGTGATTTTGTTAGATTTGGGCAGATTCCCGAGGCATTCCTGCTCTTACGCCTACCTCATCCTGTGCCACAATGGGAAGCGCCATACATTTCACTCGCAGTTGAAGGAATCCATTCAAGCCGAGGAGACCAATATGAAACTGAGGCATCGTTCTTTGAGACATTCGTTGTTTCTGACTCTTCTGAGTCTGCTCCTGATTGCCTGTGTCGCCGCGCCGGTGACGCCCGACGAATCCGCAACGACCTCTGATTCGATGGAGAGCGAAGGACCAAGAATGGGCGGTGTCGTGACCGGGTTTGTCTCCTCCGACCCGCAGAACTTTGATCCGGCCGCGATCGCCGGTTGGGATCAGGGAGTCATCGCTCCCAATCTGCTTGAAGGTCTCTTCCGTCTTTCGCCTAACGGCCGCGAAATCGAACCGGCCATCGCCGAGAGCTTTGACGTTTCCGAGGACGGAAAAACCTGGACCTTCAATCTGCGTTCAGGAGCGAAATTCCACAACGGGCGTGAAATCACCGCAGATGACTTCAAGTATAGCTTCGAACGCGTGCTGAATCCGGAAACCAGGAGCCCCAAGGCGTGGATGCTCTCCATCGTGGATGGCGCAGAGGACTTCCGGGATGGCGCAGCCGACGAGGTCTCCGGCATCCGCGTCTTAGACACTCAAACACTGGAGATTGAGCTGGCAGAACCTCTGGCGCCATTCAAGTCCATGCTCGCCAGCATCAATTTGGCGGTCGTACCCCGGGAGGAAGTTGAAAAGTGGGGCGAAGACTTCGGCCAGAACGTCGTCTCAGCCGGGCCATTCTCATTGGGTGAGTGGAATCTCAACCAGGACGTAACGCTCAACGCCTTCGAAGAGTACTGGAACGGGAGACCCTATCTGGATGCCGTGACCTTCCGCTTCATCGGCGATGAAAACACGCGTATCGTCGAACTGGATGCCGGGAGGTTGGATATGGCCTGGGTCCCTCCGGCCCACTGGGAAAGATTCAGCACTGACCCGGTTTACAAAGAGAAACTCGGCTGGGCCGAGACCTTCCACACCGATTTCATCGCCGTAAACCTGGAAAGTGAGCCATTCGGCGCCAACGCCAAACTCCGGCAAGCTGTCCGCTACGCGCTTGACTTGGATGCCGTGATCGCCAGCCTGCAGGGCCGCGCCACGGTTGCCCAGGGAATCCTCCCTCCCGGCCTGCTTGGCTTTGATGAAAGCGCCATACTGAACTACCCCGTCAACCTTGAGGCCGCCAAAGCGCTTATGGCCGAGGCCGGCTACGCCGACGGCCTGCCTGGCACGTTCGATGTCATTCTTCCGCCGTGGGGCAACCTGATCAAGCTCCTTGAAATCTATCAAGCGAACTTGAAGGAGATCGGCATCAATATTGAAATCAGACCGACCGAGTTCGGGCCCTATATGGAAGCGCTTGAAACCGGCAACTATGACCTGGCCTGGATGTACCGGGTAACAGACTATGCCGACCCGGATGGATTCTACTTCCCGCTCATGCACTCCGATAACCTCGGCGCGGGAGGGAACTATGCACGCTATGCCAACGCCGAAGTGGACGCCAACATCGCTACAGCCCGCGCCACCATCGACGATGTGGAACGTGCCCGCCTATACCAGGCCGTGGACGCCCAGTTCGCCGAGGACCTCCCATACATTCCCTTGACGCACAACATCTACGTCGACGTATCCCGGCCCCGCGTCCAGAACTATGTCCCGTCCCCGATGGACACGCACATGTTCCACAGAGTGTGGGTGGAAGAATAGGATTCGGCGCGGGCCTTGGTGGACGGTATGTATCAGGAGTTCTGAAACAGACAGACTGTGCGCCGCACGCGCTGCCTTCCCCGAATGCGTGCGGCGCGCCCTGCCGCTCGGAGGACCACATGACGGTGAAAGAAAGAATGGCCGACAGTTACTTCAGCGCCGGCAAAGACCTGGCATACACATTGGGCAACCGCGGCCCGATTCGCTTCAATGAAGATGGATCTCTCGACCAGGAAATCGTCAATGCCTACTGGCGCTGCGGATTCTATGTCCTGGAGGGCGTTTTGAGCCCATCTGAGCTCCGCGACCTCCAGGATGACATGGAACACGCCTTGGAACGGGCGCCCTTCACCAAGGACGCAACAGTTGACGCCCGGGGCCGCCCTGCCCTTGGTGACGACCTGGAGCGCCCAACCTTTCGCTTTGCCAAACCATTAAGCGACCCTTATGGCGGCACCGACCTGGTCAGCGGCCGCCATCCTGCCAAGATGAGCGAACCGGCCCCGCCTGACGGCGCTCCTGAATTCGTCATTTCCAGTATCGCCAGTCCTCTCCAGATCATGGACGCCTGCCTCCGCCTCTATGGTCACCCTCAGCTCTTGGCAATCGCCGAAACGATCAACGGGCCCGACTTCACCCCCTTTACCGAATCGGTCATCGTCAAACCCGCCGGCCTCGGTCCTTCTGTCGCCTGGCACCACGACGGAACCACCCACTGGGACAGCCCCGACCTGGACGAAGGTGCCCACGGCTTCAACTTCATGGCGCAGCTCTATGGCAGCACTGCCGAAAACGGCGTCTGGCTGTTGCCGGGCTCCCACAAACTGGGCAAGCTGGACATCAAAAAGATGGTTGACGAGAACGGTTCGGACAGGTTGCCTGGCGCCGTGCCCATGATCTGTGAGCCAGGAGACGTTGTGATGTCCAATCGGCAGGCCCTCCACGCCTCCTTTGCCAATACCTCTCCTGATAGAAGAATCACCATCAACTTTGGATTCCACCGCCTTCGGTCCGTTTTGAATGTCAGAACCGTCCACGCAGGGCAGGAAACCGTCTACGATGCCGGCCGCATCCGCGAACGCTCTCGCGTCATCGCACTTGCAATCGACGCCCGCCAACGGCGCTTCCCTCACGAACCGCGCTACGTCTACAGTCCTCTCGCCGGCGATGAAGACGCCAACCGCTGGACTGAGGAGACCCGCGCCGCCATCCTCAGGAATTACAACCTCAATGACCTTGCGATCTGAGAGTGCCTCAGTCGCTTTGCCCGCACGCTCGCATACCCCAACCCGCCCAGTCGGTTCCCCTGGAATGAGTGTCCATTCGCTGATGAGGTCGGCGCCGTCCTGACATGCTCGGTTACTCTGTCCGCCGCCTGATTCAGATCGTCCCCATTCTCATTGGGCTGGTAACCGTTCTCTTCGCACTGCTCAACATCCTTCCCGGAGATCCCGCCCGCATGATGGCAGGACCCTTCGCCGATCCCGACGTGGTCAAGACGATTCGCGAGGAGATGGGATTCAATCGTCCCTTGTGGGTTCAGTATCTCGACAATCTCGGAAACCTGGCGCGCGGTGAGTTCGGCCGTTCTTATCAGTCCCGTCGCCCCATTTTGCAGGACCTCATTGAGGTCTTTCCCAAAACCATACAGCTGGCCATCGCCGCCGAAGTCGCCAGCGCCCTGATCGGAGTCTGGTTGGGCGTCATCGCAGCCGCCCGCCGCAACGGTTGGGCCGACCGGCTGATCATGACGATCGCGGCCCTCAATCTTTCCTTTCCCCTGTTCTGGCTTGCTCTCATGTTGCAAATCGCGTTTGCCGTTTCTCTTCGGCTTCTCCCGCCGTCAGGATATGGCATCGGCTTCGACCGCTTCATAATCCTGCCTGCTTTCACATTGGCCTTGCCTTCGCTGGGGCTCCTTGCCAGGATCACCCGCGCCGCGCTCTTGGAGGTAATGGCAGAGGACTACATTCGCACGGCCCGCGCCAAAGGCCTTCGCAACGCGCTCGTGATGCGTCGGCACATGCTCCCCAACGCGCTCATCCCCATCGTCTCCACGATCGGAGCCGACTTTGTGCGCCTTCTCGGCGGAATTCCTATCATAGAGGTCATCTTCGCCTGGCCCGGCATCGGAAAATACGCCTATGACGCCCTCGTCTTTCGCGATCTCCCCGCCCTTCAGGCTTCGGTAGTCGTGTTGGCCGTATCCGTATCTCTCGTCAACTTGGCAGTGGATCTCCTGTATGCATATATCAATCCGCGAATTCGCTACGTCTGACTGGGGCCGCTTTCAGCGCTCTCGCCTGGCTCTGGCCGGTGTTGGCGTCATTCTTCTCTTTATGCTGCTGGCTGCCTTCGCCCCCTACATCGTCACCGACCCTACCCAGATCGAGATGCGCCGCGAACAGGACGGCCAGACGCTTAGGCCTCCCTTCCCGCCCAGCAGGCTCAATCTGTTCGGCACCGATCAACTGGGGCGGGACATCTTCGCAAGGGTCGTCTACGGGCTGCGCACCTCCCTCATCGTCGGAATCCTGGTTAGGGGCATCTCAATGGTTGCCGGCGTCCTTCTTGGCCTCATCTCAGGCTTTTTCCCCCGTTACGTCGACGACCTGATCATGCGAATTACGGACATCATGCTTGCCTTTCCCGTCATCTTGCTGGCAATGACCGTTACCGCGGTCCTTGGGCCAGGCCTGGTCACCGTATGCGTGGCTTTGGCGCTTGTAGCCTGGCCCGACGTGGCCCGGCTGGTCAGAGGCCAGGCCTTGTCGATCAGGGGGCAGACCTATGTGGAAGCGGCGCGGTGCGTCGGCGCCGGCAGCTGGCGCATCCTGCTCCGTCACGTTCTGCCCAATTGCATGGGGCCGATAATCGTCGCCTTCTCCATGGGAATTCCGGGCGCAATCATGTATGAGGCCGGCCTCAGCTTCTTTGGCTTTGGCATTCAACCGCCCACGCCCAGCCTGGGCTCCATTATCAGTGACGGACGCGGCTACATCACGGTCGCGCCTTGGTACCCCGGCTTTCCCGGTCTCGTACTGACCATTCTCGTCCTGAGTGTCAATCTGGTCGGAGACGGTCTGATCGACGTGATGAACCCGCGCGCTGCCTCGGGGATGCAATATAACCGGTCCGCGACCTGATTTTGTTGCGCGCGCGTGCGTCTGCTACACTCAAGCTCTTGTTTCCGCCGCCGCGGCGGCTGGTCGCCAGGCGGAGCGCGCCCCGATGCCGAAGGCCGACAGGAGATTCTCCGATGGAATCTGACGGTCCGCTTGTCAAAGTTCGCAAGGTCGAAGCCTCATACAATCCCGTGCAGGACGAGGATCTTGACCAGTTCGGTAAAGAGCTATCCGAACTCACTATCGTTGACGTTGACGTCCATGTCGACGATACGCTCATGTTCATGCTCGACTACATGGAGGGCCATTTCCGCAAACGATTGGAGACTGTGCTCCAGGCTGACTTCAAGGGAGAGCCGGGCAACTCGCTTCGCAATATGATTGCCCACATCGCCTGGCTCGGCTCGTCGTATGACAAGCCGCCACGCGCCAAACTGGCCGCCAAAGAGGACCTGCTGGCCAGAATGGAAAAAGGCATCATCGACTACAGCATTCTGTTCCCCAGCGAACTTCTCCCCATCGGCTACCTCCCGGAACCGGAATGGGCTGCCTCGCTTGCCAAAGCCTACAACCAGTACATGGTGGACGCCTATCAGAACACCAAGGGTGTCAAAATCGCCATCGTCGTTGCCCCGCAGCACCCCGCTTCCGCTGCCGAAGAGATCGACCGCCACGCCAGTCATCCGGATGTTGTAAGCGTCTGCCTTCCCGACGTTGGCGTCAATCCACCCATAGGGGATGAGAAGTACGAGCCAATCTATGCCGCGGCCGCCAGGCACAGTCTCCCCATCAGCTTCCACGGCATCGAGGCGCTCATCCATGACAACTATCCGCTGCGGGTTGCCCATTTCCATACCCTTATGCAGGTCAACAGCATGGGCTTTCCATTCACGTCCATGCTGCAGATCATGTCTGTTGTGTGCGCCGGTATCCCTGTCCGCTTTCCCAACCTGAAGTTCGCGGTGCTTGAGGCCGGGCTTACGTGGATGCCCTTCATCATGTACCGGCTTGACGCCGCCTACCTCCGCTATCGAACTGAACTGCCCGCGCTCGAAAAGAAGCCCAGCGAATACATCCGCGATTGGTACATTGGCACACATGAGCTCGAGGCCCTTCCTCGACGCGGTGACCTGGTAAAGCTAATCGAACTTTACCAGGGACAAGACACGACCATGTGGGCCTCCGACTGGCCCCACCTTGAACGCGACCTCATCGCAGGTTTCATGCGCTACGAAATGGACGAAACGCTGCGCCGCAAAATCCTCGGCGAAAACGCGCTTGAATTCTTTGGGTTGACACCGCCAAAATGACGCAAAAAATGCAACCCGACACCAGGTCCCGCTCGCAACGCAAAGTGCCCATCATGCCCGCGGTAGACTTTCCACACGGCGCCCGCGTAGAGGTCCAAGTCGGGCGCGTGCATATCGCAGTATTCAATATCAATGGCGAATACTTTGCCCTATACGGCCGCTGTCCCCACCAGTCCGCGCCGCTAAGCCGCGGCCGCCTGCAGGGAACCGTAATTTGCAGCGAGGAAACATGCTGGGAAACCAAATGGGTCCACGACGGCGAGGTGTTGGTCTGTCCTGGCCACGGAATGGAATACCATGTTCGCAGCGGAAAGGCCTTTGGCTACGACCTCAAACTGCGCACATACGAGGTCGTCGTTGAGGAAGGGCAAGTGACACTGGTCCTGTAGAGGAAAGAGCTGCCGGCGCCAGCAATCTGAAGGCGCGCCGCCAGCCGCGCATCTCCCAACTTGAGGCCAATATGACCAAATCAAGAATCACAGCGCGCCCGGTTCGACAGGCTGAGTTCGGCGAACCAATCCCCGTTACAATCGATGACATGCTGAACGAAATCAGCAACCAGGGCCCTGCCATCCCCGCGGTCATCGATTCGGTCCAACCCCAGCTCGAAGCACTGGACCCCTCTCTGTTCGCCAGCGCGGCGCACATCTACCTGACCGGCTGCGGAGACTCCTACTTCGCCGGCCTCGCGGCCCGCTACAGTTTCGCTCGCCATGCCGGCGTCCCGACCGAGCCGCTCGAAGCCCTTGAGTTCGGACGCTATGCCGCCGAATTCGTCCCTCCCGGCTCTCTCGTCTTTGCAATCTCCAACTCCGGAAAAGCCACGCGCTCAGTCGAAGCGCTGGTAAACGCCCGCCTGGCCGGCGCCCACGCGGTTGCAATCACCGGCAACCCGGATGGGTGGTTGGCCCAGGAAGCCGACACAGTCCTGAATCAAAGTGTCCAAATCTCCGGTGAGGTGATCGGAATGCCCAGCAACCTGGCCGCGGACGAGGAGGCCGGGAAACCGCGCCGCGGCTCATTCGGGCTGGTCAACTACCTGGCCAGTCTGACGACGCTCTATCTGATCGCTATCCAGACCGGAGTCGTGCGCGGCCGCCTCTCCGAGCGGCAGGCCGACGCCTTGAGGGCCGAGCTGCGTTCCACCTCCGAACTCATCACCGAAACCGTTCGGATCTGCACACCGCCCGCCCAGGCCTACGCAGAGCAGGTCAAGGAGATCGAAACGTACACGATTCTGGGCTCCGGCCCCAGTCTTGCCACCAGCCTTTTCTACGCGGCCAAAACCTATGAACTGCCGCGAGTTTACGGCGTCGCGCAGGAATTGGAGGAATGGGCGCATGAGCAGTTCTTCCTCACCGGTCCGGGTACACAGGTCCTCTTCATCGCCCCCAGTGGCCGGTCCGTCAGCCGGGTCCGAGAGTTACTTCACACGGCTCAGACCATGGGCGCCCGCGGTGTCGTTGTCACCGACAGCGGCAACCCGGAACTGGCCAAAGCTGCAGATGTAACGCTCCCGGTCGCCGGCGCCGTGTCCGAACCGCTTTCCCCGCTCGTCTACTGCGTTCCCGGTCAGCTCTTCGCCACCTACCTGGCAATGGCCCGCGGGCGCCTGGCCTTCGAATTCGACTCGCCCTTGCAGTATGAAATGAACATGCGTACGATTCAGGAAAGTCAGTTGTTGGAGGTGCATCCGGGGCCGTGAAGAAGCCGGACGGATTAGACTCGGAGAGGAACTGTTTTTCGCCCTTCAGAACCTCCCCATTCCGATTGGTCAGCATCGAAGCGGCCTGGTTTTCCACCATCCCTCCACTGCCAGCCCAAAGAATCCGCCAGAATGTCATCTCCAATCGCTCGCATGACAAACAGCCCGCCTGGTCCGAGGCGGGCTGCTTGGCTTGTTGCCCTGAAGATACAGCTACTTTACGTTTAGTAAATGGGTTTAGCTTGATGTGAGAAAAGATGGCGCCGGTTCGGCCGCCGCTATTCGCCCACCACTTCTACCGGCTCCTTCTCCACAGGCGTGAGTTCGTACTGCTGCCAGTGGTACTGAAACGCAGTCGACTTCCAGCCCTCGTAGACCTCCTCCCAGGTGAGCCGCCCCTGATGTGGCGTCAGGACCTTGTCCATCACTGGATCAGAAGCCTTCTGATAGCGGTAGTCCACCGAGAGCCGAATCCGATTCCCGGACAAATTGGGTAACCCCTGATGCACTGTATGGCTGTGAAAGAAGAGAATATCTCCTGATTCGAACGGACTCGAAACCCACTCGCCCCCGATCTTCTCGAAGTGCGCCCGCAGTCCCCCCGCGCCAAGCGAACGGGAAACTGGCAGGATCCCGTACTTGTGCGACCCCGGCAGCACGCTCAACCCGCCCATCCTGTGCGGACAGTCGCCCAGCGGCAGCCACGCAGTCCATACATCAGGTGTCCCCTGGATATGCACGAAATCCTGATGCGCCGGCGTCGTCTGTTCCAGGTTCGTCGGAAAGATGAACCTCGCAATGTTGCTCGGCTGCAGCAGGACGTCGCCTCCCAACAGATGCCCGATGGCGCGCAGTATCGCCGCATCATGGGCAAGCGAATGGAAAGATTCGAGCCGTTGGACTCTGTCATAGACCGGTGAAAACTCTGGCTCACCCGAAACGTGCGGAGGATGGCTCGTGATCGCCTCCAGCGGGTCCGTGCCGGCATCGATCCACCCCACGTCCTGCAAGACACCGGCGATGTCCCGCCTGGCCTCCAGGACGGCCCCCTTGTCCAAGAAGTCCCGGATAAACAGATATCCGTCCCGCTCCGCGCGCCGCCGCAAACCCTCCTCATCGTTCTTGATGTCGCTCGAATCGACAAAAGGTTTCATCCTCCACCTCTCCTCCTGGTCCCCGAAGGGCGTTTTCGCTGCCTTGCTTCAAAATAGAAGGTGCGCAAGAGGCCTACACGTGCGTATAGGGGTCCGAGGCGTCGCGCAGCCCATCGCCCACAAAGTTGAATGCCAGGATGCTGACCACCACAAACAGGGTCGGGAGCAGCAGCCAGGGCGACAGCGCCAGCACTCGAATCGCCTGCGCGTCCTTCAGCAGAACGCCCCAGCTGATCGCCGGCGCCTGCAATCCCAGTCCAATGAAGCTGAGCGCCGTCTCGCCCAATATCATCTGCGGGATCGCCAGGGTCAGGCGGGCGATGATGTAACTCATGAACGAAGGCAGGAGATAGCGAAATATGATGCGCAGATTCCCGGCGCCGTCAAGCTCCGCCGCCCCAACAAAGTCTTCCTCCCGCAACGCGAAAAAGCGCCCGCGCACCACACGCGCGATACTGGTCCAGCCAACTGTGGACAGGATAATCACAATCGCGAAGTAGGTCCGCACCACCGGCCAGTCAGAGGGCAACGCAATGCTCAGCGCCATCCACAACGGCAGCGTCGGCAGTGCCCGCAATGACTCGATCACGCGCTGGATGACCATGTCCACAGTGCCCCCGAGATAGCCCGAAAGCCCGCCAAACAGGATGCCGAGGAAAAAGCTCATCGCCACGCCCACCAGCCCAATCGTCAGCGAGATGCGCGCGCCAAAGACAATCCGCGTAAACAGGTCCCGCCCAACCGTATCCTGGCCCAGAAGAGAGAGCCTCGCCTCCGGGTCCTGCAGGCCGAACAGGTGAATGTCACTCTCAAAGAGACCCCAGAGCTTGTACTCGTCGCCACGCACGAACAGCCCCAGCGGCTGCATCACAGTCTCGTCTTCCACGAAAATCGCCGCATAGGTGACGCTGTCAAGAGTCTTCTCGAATGGATGCACAAAGGGCCGCAGTTGGAAGCGGCCTTCAGGATCGATAAAGCGAATCGTGTGTGGAGGCGCCAGCGTCAGGTCTTCCCGAAAAATGTACGGGTCGTACGGCGCCACGAACTCTGCGAAAATCGCCACCAGGTAAAAGATCACCAGCACCGCCAGCGAAACGACCGCCAGCTTGTGCTGCAGAAAGCGCCAGCGAATGAGCTGCCATTGTGAAGCGACAAGAACTCGTTGGTCCGCCTGCTCCTCCGCGGCCGCCGTCTCCAACCGCGTCGCTGCCTCGACTTCCGTCATGCCTGTTCTCTCTCCGGTTCCTCTGCTCCGCCTGAGATCCCTGCCAGCTCAAGTTCGCTGGCGAAGTGGCACGCCGCGCGATGCGAAGGCCCCATCTCGCCCCCAACCTCCACCAGTTCCGGGATCTCCCGCCGGCATCGGTCCTCCGCGTAGCGGCAGCGCGGGTGAAACGCGCAGCCGGGCGGCAGATTTCCGGGATCCGCCACTTCGCCAGCAAGCACAATCCGCGCCCGGTTCTTGGTATCCGGATCGGGATTGGGCGCGGCTGAGATCAGCGCCTCCGTATAGGGATGCCGGGGATTTGTGTACAGCTCCTCAGTTTCCCCGATCTCTACAATCTTGCCCGCGTACATCACGGCAACACGGTCCGCTTCGTACTTAACGACCGCCAGATTATGCGCCACAAAGAGATAGGTCAGCCCAAGCTGGTTCTGCAGTTCCTTTAGCAGATTTAGGATCTGCGCCTGCACCGAAACATCCAGCGCTGACACCGCTTCGTCGGCAATGACGACTTTAGGAGATAACGAAAGAGCGCGGGCAATCGCGATCCGCTGACGCTGCCCGCCGCTGAACGCGTGGGGATACCGGTTCATCGTCGACGGATCGAGGCGCACCAGGCGCAGCAGCTCCGCCACCTTCTCCCGCAATGCCTCCTGACTTCCTGCCATCTTGTGAATGACCAGAGGCTCTCCGATGATCTGCAGCAACGTCATACGCGGGTTGAGCGAGGAGTACGGGTCCTGGTAAATCATGCGGATGTTGCGGCGCGCCTCTTTGAGTTCTGCCTTTTCCATCTGCGTAAGATCCATCGGCGCCGCGTCCCCGATGCGGAACAGAACGCGACCTGATGTTGGCCGCTGCGCCTGAATAATGCAGTGGCTGGTCGTCGTCTTCCCGCAGCCGCTCTCTCCGACAAGGGCCAAAGTCTCGCCTTCGTTCAGATCAAAGTTCACATCTTCAACCGCCTTCACCACGCCCACCTGGCGGCGCAGGAAACCGGTCTCGATCGGAAAATGCTTCACGAGATTTCGCACCGAGATGATCGCCCTGTCTTCCATCTGCGCCCTGCCGCCCGCCTCCCTCATTCGAGCTCCTCCCGGCCGCCGTACAGATAGCAGCTCACCTCGTGGCCTGGCCCGACTGCAGTCAGCGGCGGGTCCTGTTTCTCGCACACCCCCGCGATATAGTCCGGGCACCGCGTATGAAACTTGCACCCTGTCGGCATCGCGTACGGGCTGGGCACAACCCCTTCGATCGGTTCGATCTCCACCCGTCCCGGCTCCATCTTGGGAATCGACGCCAGCAGTCCCCGCGTATAGGGATGTTGCGGCCGGTGAAACACGTCCTCAACCGTTCCGTGCTCTACCTCCTTGCCCAAGTACATGATCATCACGCGGTCCGTCAGTTCAGCGATCACGCCCAAATCGTGCGTAATCATGATGATCGCCATGCCCAGGTCCGCCTGAATGTCCCGCAGCAACTCAAGCATCTGGGCCTGGATCGTCACGTCCACCGCGGTCGTCGGCTCATCCGCGATCAGAAGCTTTGGCCGGCACGAGAGTGAAAGCGCCACCATCGCCCTCTGTCTCATCCCGCCGCTCAGATTGAACGTGTACTCCTCTATGTTGCGCGCCGGATTTGGCATGCCGACTCGACGCAACATCTCGACAGCCTGCTCGTGCGCCTCCTCCTTGCTCACATCCTGGTGAATTCGTATCGTCTCGATGATCTGGTCGCCAATCGTATGCACGGGGCTGAAAGAGGTCATCGGCTCCTGGAAAATCATCGCAATCTCTTTGCCTCGAATGTCCCGAAGCACCCTTCCGTCAGCCTCTTCAGCCGCCAAATCAACCGAACTCTCACCGTTGTCGAAGAGAATCTCACCGCCCACGATCTTGCCGTTCCTGGGCAGAATACGCAGGATCGACTGGCTGGTTACGCTCTTGCCGCACCCGCTCTCCCCCGCGATGCCAAGGATTTCCCCCGGCTTGATGTCAAAGCTCACGCCGTCGACAGCTTTGACAACGCCTTCACGAGAAAAGAAATGTGTCTGTAAATTGCGTACGGAAAGGAGCGGGTCGGCCGCCGCGTCCCCGCCCGGGGGGGCCGTCGCTTCCCTTTCGCCAGTCTGCGCCGCAGTCATACTGCCCCCCGAATTCGCGGGTCGACGATCGCCAGCAGAATATCCGACAGCAACGTGCCCACCAGTGTCAAAATGCCAAGGATCATGATGATACTCGTCGCCAGGAACATGTCCTGCTGCAATAGCGAATCCAGCAGCACCGGCGCAATCGTCGGCAGCCCCAGCACCAGCGAAACCAGGACCTCCCCCTCCACCAGGACAGGCAACAGCCAGCCAACCGTGCTGATCACCGGGTTGATCGCAATGCGCAGTGGATACTTGTAGAGCAGCTTCGTCGGCTTCACGCCGCGCGCCCGCGCCACCGTTACGTACTGCTTGGGCAGCTCATCCAACAGATTGGCGCGCATTGTTCGAATTAGCTCAGCCGTGCCCGCCGTGCCGACGATCAGGGCCGGCAGCCAGATGTGGCTGAGCAGGTCCAGAAACTTTGCGAGTCCAAACGGGGCATTCTGCATCTCCGGCGAATACAGCCCAATTGAGACGGTGCCCGTCCACGAAAACAGCAGCCACAGACCCACAAGCGCCAGCAGAAAATTGGGCGTGGCCACGCCCAGAAAGCCGATCACAGTAAAGGTATAGTCGGCCAGCGAATACTGCTTCGTAGCCGATAGTACGCCGATCGGAATGCCGATCACAAAGACAAGGATTAGCGAGAGGAGCGAAATGGTGAAGCTGGATGGAAGGCGCTGCGCGATGATATCCACGACCGGTTCCCGGTATATCATTGAGTAACCGAGGTCGCCCTCCACAAAGTTGCTGACCCATCTCCAGTACTGCACGTAAATCGGTTCGCCCAGTCCGTAACGGGCCCGCAAAGAGTCGATCAACTCCGGTTCAATAATATCTCCCTGCGCCTCCAACCCTGCGATGTAGGAACTGACAAAGTCACCCGGAGGCGCCTGAATGATGATAAATCCAATCACACTGATCAGAATCGTCACTGGAATCATGACGATCACTCTTCGCAAAATGTAGATGAGCATCGATCGCTTCTCTGATGTGGGAGGCCGCTGACGCGGCCTCCCACTTGTTCACATAATGGTCAATCAGCCATTACTCGGCCCGGTAGGCCCAGGTTTCAGGAGCGGCGTAGTACCACTCAGGAGCCACCGGATTCGGAATGTTATACATGCGGTTTGAGAAGACCGCATACCAGACCGCCTCAAGGTCGCCCGGCTGCTTGATCGAGCCAATCACCCATAGATTGTCCTGGTGAATCTTGTACATCTCAGACTCGAGATCGAATCGCTTCTGCGCATCCGGCTCAGCGATGAACTCTTCGAAAATCTCGTAGAGCCGCTTGACGTCGTCCGGGGGTTCCTCCCCCTGTTCGCCGCCGGACATGACATACTGCGCCCACGGCGGGTTGACCAGCCAGCTGTTGCTGATCGGCATCGGCTCGCCCCGCATGGCGCCAATGATAGGCGCCTGTCCGGCCCAGTTGACTGGCCGCACCTGGAGCTCATAGTCCCCGGCCAGACGCCGTTCCGTGTGCAGCTGACCATCCAGCGGAACAATCGTCGCCTTCAGGCCTATGTCTTCCCAGCCCTGCGCAATCAGCTCGGCGATGGGAACCTGCTGCACCCAGCCGGTGTGTACCTGCGCCGACAGCTCGAACGGCCGTCCGTCCGGCAGCAGCCGCTGAGACTGGTCATCATCCCACGTCAGGCCCAGGCCGTCCAGAATCTCATTCGCCCTGTCCGGGTCATGTTCAGTATGCAGCTTGAATCCCGGGTCCGCGCCGTTATAAACGGATGCGTCCGGCGGGGCAACCTGTGATGGCTTGTACAGACCATTGAACACAACCTCGTTTATCCGGTCGCGGTCATATCCGATCGACAACGCAACGCGGAAATCCTTGTTTCGGAACAGTTCCCTCAGGACATCGTCCTCGATCGACATGTTGAAGGTGACAACGCCTAACACGTCCGACCAACCGAACTGGGGCAGGACCCGATAGCCCCCGCTCGCTTCATTCTGCTTCAGGACGGGATAGTTGGTCAGATAGCCCAACGTGTACGGGTTCATGTAGTCGTTCTGGCCCGCAATGACGTCCAGCAGAATCGCCTCCCGGTCACCCAGGTTCGGCCGCGCGATGCGGTCTACATAGGGCAACTGGTTGCCGGCAGTGTCGATCTTCCAGTAGTAGGGATTTCTCTCAAGTTCCTGCACCGGTACGCTGGCGCCCCGCGTGACGGCCTTCCACGCGAAGATCGTCGGCTCGTCCGGGTTGCCATACCAGTCGTGCTCCGCTTCAAACAGCTCTACCCAGTTCGAGAAGCCTCTCTCCTCCGCGAGCGCGTCCACAGCGGCGGGATCGGTGTAGTCAGGATGGAACTGCGCCAGGTAGTGCGCAGGCGCATAGGGCATCGGCCGCCAGCGGTTCAACCGCTCAAGCAGAACACCATACGGCGCCTTGAACTCCATAATGATCGTGTTCTCGTCAACCTTCGTAACCGTTCCCATCTCCCCGCCAACCTTCATGTTGTTGACGCCGGTGGGGTTCAGCTCCGTGTTTGACGCAATCGCCTCGTACCAGAAAACAAAGTCATCAGCGCCAAACGGGTGACCGTCAGACCACTTGATTCCGGGCCGGATTGTGAACGTGGTCGAAAGGCCATCCGCGCTCGTCTCGGCGTTCATGAACACGTTGGGCAGTACGCCCTGCATATTTGAGCCATAGACGTGCGGGAACTCACGCAGCAGATCTTCGAGGAAGTCGAAGTTGCCTTCGTGGACGTTCCGCATCGTGCCGCCGTACTCGCCGATCTGGTCGGCCGGGTGCATCACCAGCGGCTCATCCGGAAGCCTCTCTTCAACCGGCGGCAGCGTGCCGTCGGCCACTGCGGCATCCAGCATCGGAGACTGCTGGAATGAAGTGATCTCGTATCCTGTCGCCGCTTCGTAATCGGCGATCGTGTTATACTGCAGGACCTGCCCGGTGAAGTCGCCCATCATGCCTTCATCTGCCATGGCGTCATCATCGGACGCAGCCTCTTCTTCCATGGCCGGTTCTTCCGCCATTTCAGCCTCTTGCGGTTGGGCGCCACCACAGCCCGCCAGCACAAGACCCAGAACGATCAGAAGACTCGCAAACAGCCTGAATCGCTTCATCGACATTTCCTCCTTGAATGTGGTAAAGAATTGTTGGGACGAGGTAGCGGCACGTGGTCGGGAACAGGCCCTTCACATCCGACTACCATGACCGTGGACAAAAGCCTGCCTGAAAGAGCAAGCCACTCAGGCGAGGCGGGGGTATTTTGCTTCAAATAGACCAACATTGTCAAAATGCGATAGTCGCCTCCCGTAAAGCGTCCCTAGTCGCCGTTCAGACATGTAATCGCCCAGCCCCTACGCCCGCGCCCGCCCACCACGTATTTCACTTGCGCCCAAAAACCTCTCCGTGAACAACCGCTTCAGATTTTGCCGCAAGAACGAGGGCCAAGTTGCGAATCTCTACCCGCCAAGTCTTGCCTACGGGCATAACGAAACAGCGGAAAACTCTGTGTATCCGCCAGAGCGCACCGCCGCAAAGGCGCAGAATTGAAAGGGGGACAAGTAGGTCGGGTGGGATTCGAACCCACACGGGTTTCAACCCGGCGGATTTTAAGTCCGCTGCGTCTGCCATTCCGCCACCGACCCGGCAGCCAATTGTAGAAAATCCCTACCGTCGTGTCAATTCGGCGGCCCCCTTGGGCCAGTCCGGACGAGTGGCCCCGCGGCCTCTACAGTCGCCGTCAACCCTCTGTAGGGGCGCCCCTTGTGGGCGCCCTCCCCTTCGCACAGCCGTATTTCCGCCCCGCGGCGCACACCCGCCCCGCCACCAACTTACCAGTGCGGCTTCCCACTGCACTGCACCGCCAAACCAGTTCATGCTCACCGGCCCAGATACCGGCGCACGTTCTCCAAATGCTCGGCATAGGTCTCCGCGAAAACATGGCCCCCGCTGCCATCGCTCGCCGCCACATAGTAGTAGTAACCGTGACGTTCCGGATACAGCACCGCCCGGAACGAGTCCTCGCCCGGGCTGGCAATCGGGCCCGGCGGCAGGCCACCATGCTTATACGTGTTGTAAGGGCTGTGGACGCCCTGATACTCCTCGAGAAAGACCGGTGTCTTCCACCACTGCCCGCTTCCCGGTTGATAGCCCATCGCATACTGCACCGTCGCGTCAACCTCCAACAGCATCCCGGCCGCCAGCCGGTTGAACAGAACCCCTGCAATGACCGGTCGATCCTCCGCCGCCACCGCCTCTCTCTCCACGACGCTCGCCATGATCAACGCCTCATACAGGCCCGGCGGATTCGCCCCCGCGGCTTCCGCCTGCTGATGCGCTGTCACGATCCGGTCGGCAAACGCATCCAGCTGGCGGGCGATCAGCTGGTCCGCAGACGGCGCCGCCAGCGGCAACTGGTATGTGGCCGGAAAGAGAAAACCCTCCAGCGTCGCGCCGTCAGGACGCGAAGCAAGAAACGGCCAGCGCGCATCTGCTCCAGCGCAACAGGCCTGCGATTCACTCAGCTGCGCAGCAGTCGCCGCTGACAGTTCCTCAGTCAACGCGTTCACGTCCGTCAGCTCGGCAATGCGCCGGTACGCCACTCCCGATACGAACTCCTCCGCCTCCAGCGCGTCAGCCACCTGCTCCAAACGCCAACCCTCCCGTATCGTGATCTGCACGCCGGGAGCCTGTTCGCTCAGCAGTACCTCCGCGATCTCCACCGGCGTCATGTTCGCCCGCAGAAGGAACGACCCCGCCTTCAACTCCTGTGCCCGCCCTATCGACCGCACGTAGGCCTCAAACAGCTCCGGGTCAAGGATGAGACCCACCGCCGCAAGGTTCTCAGAAACCGCCCGCGCCGGCGTTCCAACCCTAATCTCAAATGCAATCGCCCTGTCGTCATCAGACGCCGCGACATACAGCGCCGGCCGGTTCTCATCCAGGTGTTCGTAGAGAATCTCCTCCCGCGTACAGCCAACCAGCGCAAGCATGGAAACAGCAATCAGCCAGCCCCGCAGAGCTCCTGCCGCCCTTCTCTTTCCATACTGTCCTTGCCCCACATTCACCAAACGACCGCCCCAACCCCTCATCATTCTCCCCTCTCGACTCCCTCACTGGACAAAAGCGCCTGCACTCCAGTATATCACGCCTCTTCTCCCCACCGACCGCAACCCGCCCGCGCGACCGCAAAGTCGGTTCCCATTCTGTTCACAGCCGAGCGACACTCCCAATTGGCCGCCGCTGGCCGTATATCCGCCATGGGCACTGTCTCTCCTACTGAATCCCAACTGTTTACGACTGACTTCTGGCGAAGCCATCCTGCCCAAGATTCCGCTGTTCGACACGTTCGCGCCGCGCTAAGGCAGTCTGCTATAATTGCGCTTTCAGGAAAGGATACTCTTGTGCGCGTTCTAATCACCGGAATCTCCGGCTTTGTCGGCTCCACCCTCGCCAGCTATCTCCTCAGCGAACCGCTAGGGCAGCCGCTGGAGATTCACGGCGCCATCCATCGGGCGGACCACCGGATCCACCATTTGCGCGATCGGCTGCGCCTGCACAAAGGGGACCTCCGCAATCCGGCCTGGGTCGATCGCGTCGTCGAGCTCGTTCGGCCCGCCCTCGTCTTTCACCTGGCCGCCTGGAGCGACGTGCGCGCCAGCTGGGACCAGCCCTGGGCCGTGTACGAACTGAACATCAGCTGTCAGCTGAACCTGCTGGAAGCCTTGCGCCGCCACTCGCCTGACGCCAAAGTACTCGCCGTCGCCTCTTCAGAAGTCTACGGCCTTATCGACGCGACCGACATTCCGATTGACGAGCAGACGCCTCTTCGCCCCAACTCCCCATACGGAATCAGCAAGGTCGCCCAGGACCTGATGGCGCAACAGTACTGGTTCAATTTCGGCCTCCACACCGTCCGCGTCCGCAGCTTCAATCACATCGGACCCGGCCAGTCTGAGAGCTTCGTTGCCAGCGCCTTTGCACGGCAGATCGCCGAAATTGAGCACGGGCTGCAGAAACCCGTCCTAAAGGTCGGAAACCTGGAGGCCGAGCGCGACTACACGGACGTTCGGGACATGGTCCGCGCCTACTGGCTTGCCCTCCAGAACGGCGGACCGGGCGAACTGTTCAATGTCGGCAGCGGAACATCCTTCCCCGTCAATCATCTGCTCGACATCCTGCTTGATATGAGTGCAACGGACATATCAGTGGAACAGGATCTGGAGCGGCTCCGTCCAAGCGAAGTCCCGCGAATCGTATGCAATCCGCAGCTGTTTGCAGGAAGGACCGGTTGGGCGCCCAGCGTCCCTCTTCGCCAGAGTCTCGCAGATGTCCTTGCGTATTGGAGAGGCAGGACGGGCATCGAACGCGAGCGTGGAAAAATGGCCGCGCAGCCATAGGGCCGGTCGAGTAGGATTCCTGCCGGCGGTTCGACAGAGGCAATCCAGCCCGGCATGACCTTGGGCCAAGAAATCCAGCCCGCCGCATATCAATAGAGAGGCGGACACATCCGCCGCAGGAGCCAGAACAAATGCCCACAGCACTGATCACCGGGGTAACTGGACAGGACGGCAGCTACCTGGCCGAGCTGCTCTTGAAGCAAGGCTATAAAGTCGTTGGAATGGTGCGCCGCACGAGCACCATCAACTTCGACCGCATCAGGCACATCCAGGACAGGATCGAAATCGCGCAAGGCGACCTGCTCGATCAGATGAGTCTGATCAGCATCCTTCAGGAGTATCGCCCCCAGGAAGTCTACAACCTGGCCGCCCAGAGCTTTGTCCCGACCAGCTTCTCACAGCCCGTCCTGACCGGTGAATTCACCGCCTTGGGCGTCACGCGCCTGTTGGACGCCATCCGCATCGTCGACCCCTCCATCCGTTTCTATCAAGCCAGCAGCAGCGAAATGTTTGGCAAGGTTCGAGAAGTCCCCCAGACTGAACGTACGCCGTTCTACCCGCGCAGCCCCTATGGCGTCGCCAAAGTCTACGGTCACTGGATCACCGTCAACTACCGCGAGAGCTACGACATCTACGCCTGTTCCGGCATCCTCTTTAACCACGAAAGCCCCCGCCGCGGACTCGAATTCGTTACCCATAAGATCACCAACGAAGTCGCCAAGATCAAGCTTGGCCTGAGCAGTGAGCTGCGGCTGGGCAATCTCGACTCCCGCCGCGATTGGGGTTTCGCGCCCGATTATGTGCGGGCTATGTGGCTCATGCTTCAGCAGGATAGCCCGGATGACTTCGTCATTGCTACTGGCGAAACGCACAGTGTACGCGAGTTCCTCGAAGAGTCCTTCAGCCATGTCGACCTCGATTGGCGAGAATTCGTCGTCCAGGATGACAGCTTCTATCGCCCAGCAGAAGTGGACCTACTTGTTGGAGATGCTTCCAAGGCGGGCCAGAAACTCGGTTGGGAGGCGACCGTCTCTTTCGGTGATCTGGCCCGCCTGATGGTCGATGCGGATCTGGCATATTGGAGGCGTCTTTCAGATGGTGACCCCGCAGCTAACCCTGATGCAACTTTAGACGGGAAGAAGCCATAGACCCTTTGGCCGGCCCGGTAGCGCCTCCTTTTGCGGTCAAACGATGCAAATCTTGACATTTTCTCGCCAGATAGGGGAAAATAGCGAAATTGCTGGCATAGAGTTCCGCAGACGCCAGCGCCCGTAATCCTCCCGTCCCCCTTCACCTTTCACCTGGCCCACTATGGCAGAGAAACTACGAATTTTCGTCAGCGCAACCAAAGACCTCGAGCAGGAAAGGGCGCTTGTCGGCCGACTGCTGGCCGAGCTGCCCGTACAGGTGGGGGCCGAAATAAGACGGACGCCCGCCGACGGTGTCGACTACGATACCCTGTTTGAGTTGATCAGCAACGTTGACAGAATCTACTTCCTCCTCGGCAGGGACATCACCGCCCCGTTCGGAGCCGAATGGCAACTCGCCATCCGCCTCGAACGGACGATAGTACCCTTCAAGTTGCTCGGAATGCGTACCCAGGCCGGGCGCGAGTTCCTTCGCATCGCACATGCCCCCTGGAAGTCATTCAACGACAGCCGCCAGCTGGGCCAGCAGATCGGACTGGACCTCATCGACACGCTGCTCCATCCGGAAAACCGCTACGGCTTGCAGTTGACAGAGGTGGAAAGACTCCAGCAGTCCCGGCATAAACTTCGACGCGGCCTCGAACGCCTGGCCTCCGCTCCGCAGTTGGACGAAAGCGGCGTCGGTGTCCCAGGCGGCGCCGAAGGAGGCGGCATCATCATCGATCCGGCCGAGGCGCAGACTCTGATCGCTGACGAACTCGACGAGCGCTGATAAGGCCGCATTCAGTCAGATCCTCTTTCCAGTTTTTGTCCACGCGCAGAACACACTTGTCGGGATCCTCTCCTCTTCCACTTCTTTGGCCCAGAGATGCCTTCACAGACGCCCGTTGTTGACCAGATCGACCGATCCGAAGTTCAGGTCCTGTCAGAAAAGTACGGCCAGCCAATTTGTCGCCGCTACAACATCGAGACCGATCCGTACATGCGCACCTTCCGGGGCCGGCAGGATCAAAGCTGGCGCGGCGAGGTCGTCTTTGCCATCCGCCAGATGAATGGCGAAATCCTTCTTCATACAAAACACCGCTACGAAAGGCCTATCTTTCGCCTGCCCTCGGGCCGCATCGAACAGGCCGAATCGGTCGAAGCCGCGCTCTTCCGCGAGATCGCCGAGGAGACTGGCCAGGTGGTCAGAGTGAATCGTTTCCTGGGTGTTTTGGACTGCCACTTTGTAAATGAGGACTCCGTCGTTCCCTTCGTCAGTTACATCTTCTATTTGGAAAGCATGACGCCAAAACTCTGCCCGATTGATACAGAGGAAGTCGCCGGATTCAAGACCGTGCCTGCCCAGAATTTGGACGCCGTCGCCCAATCCCTTCGCAGCCTCCGCGAAAAACGCCGCTGCTGGGGCTACTGGCGTTCATTGGCGCACGATCTCGTCCATGGATCTCTGCAGGACGCCTGATTTACGAGCGGAATCTGCGGATCGGTCCGGTCTTGTGCTAGAATCGTGGGCGAAGCAGTTTTCGACATACGCTTCCTCCTTCAACCTGTAGCCGCCGCACCAGTAGAGAAATGACCATGCTTGTACCAATCTCCTGGCTCCGTGAATACGTGGATATCCCCCTGCCTACAGCCAAACTGGCGGAGCGTCTCACGCTCGCCGGTCTGGAAGAAGCCAGCCTCATCAATACGGGCGACGCATGGGAGGAAGACAAGATCGTCGTAGGCCAGGTTGCGGCGGTTCTTCCGCACCCCGATGCTGACCGGCTTGTTCTGGTTGATGTCGTCCACGAGACGCAGCAAGAGTCGTCCCCCCAGCGAGTCGTTACGGGGGCGCCGAATCTCTTCCAGTTCAAGGGCCAGTCACTCGCTGCCGGCGATCTTCCTACCCTCAAAGTCACTTTCGCCCGTGAAGGCGCCCTGCTGATTGACGCCTATAGCGACCAGAGGCCCCGCCCGCGCAGAAGACTAAAAAAGGCGAAGATTCGCGGCGTCGAATCTCGCGGAATGGTCTGCTCCGAACTCGAATTGGGCCTCAGCGAGGAGCACGAAGGAATCCTCCTGCTGGACGAAAACGCGCCTGTCGCCAAGCCTCTCCGCCACTACCTGGGCGAGGAAATCCTCGAAATCGACCTGACGCCGGACATGGCGCGCTGCCTTTCAATGTGGGGCATCGCCCGGGAGGTCCATGCCCTGACCGGCGGCGCTATCCACCTGCCGGAATCCTTTGACTCCTCCTCAGGCGGAGGTCACGCCGCCGACTTCGTCACCGCCCGCATCGACGACCCCGGTCTCTGCCATCGCTTTACCGGGACCGTCATCCGCAATATCACGGTAGAATCTTCGCCCAAATGGTTGCAGGACCGCCTGACCGCCGCCGGTATGCGCCCTATCAACAACATCGTTGATATCACCAACTACGTCATGCTCGAAACCGGCCAGCCCTTGCACGCCTTCGACTACGACCTGCTCCTCGAAAGAGCCGCCCGCATCGGAGACTCGAATCCTGAGATAATCGTGCGTACCGCCGCGGCGGGCGAAGCGCTCCAGACTCTCGACGGCCAGGAACGAAAGCTGGATCCTTCGATGCTGGTCATCGCCGATAAGGCAGGCCCCATCGCCATCGCCGGCATAATGGGTGGCGCAGAGACGGAGGTGCACCAACACTCGCGCAACATCCTCCTCGAATCAGCCACCTTCGACGGAATCAACAATCGCCGCACTGCCCAGTCTCTGCGCCTGCACAGCGAGGCCAGCCACCGCTTCACACGCGGCGTCCCCGCCACGCTGAACGATGTCGCCGCCCGCCGCGCCGCAGACCTGATGCGCCAGTGCGCCGGCGGCCGAACCGTTCCCGGCATCGTTGATACCTACCCCGTCCCGCAGCCCGATGTCACTGTCTACACCTCTCGCAGCGACGTCAGACGACTCCTGGGCATGAATCTGTCTCTGGCTGAAATCGGCGACGCCCTCCGGAGACTGGGGTTCGGCGTCCAGGAGTTGGCCGACCTTCCGCCCGGCACACCACAGCAGGCAAGTCTTGGTCTGGCGCGAGCGGACGGTGAACCCGTCATCGTCGCCGCGGTACCCTGGCACCGGCTCGACATTTCCTATCCCGCCGACCTGACCGAGGAAGTGGCGCGCGTGGTCGGCTACGATCAGATATCAGAATCGCTGCTCGACACGGTCCTGCCGCCGCAACGCCGAAATGCGCTTCTCGAAACAGAGGAGAACATTCGCGACATTCTAGTCGGCTGCGGGCTCCAGGATACTGTCAATCACACACTCACAACGCCCGAAAACCATCGCAAATTGCGGACCAGCGGCAGCCAGGAATCCGCCTACGCGCAACCCGGAAACGAGAGCGAGGATAAAGCGACCGACAGCTTCATCGCCTTGACCAACCCCCTCTCCCCGGAACGCCGCGTACTGCGCCGCAACCTGATCGTGAGCGCGCTCGAAAACCTGGCATTCAACGCGCGCTACGCCGACCGACTGGCCGTATTTGAAATCGGTCGCGCCTACAGGCCCCGTTCGACGGCAGCCGGGCCCCCTAACGGCAGGGGCCAGGATTCTCTCCTTCCGGACGAGGAGCGAAAACTGTGCATCGCTTTGAAAGGTCCCCGCAGTCAGAGCCGCGCCAACCCATCGTCCGGTGAAGCCGTCGCCGATTCGGACCTGTTCGATTTCTTCGACCTGAAAGGTGTCTTAGAAACGCTCTTGGAAAGACTGGGATTCCTACCGAACAGCTATCTGTTTAGCGCGCACCCTGAGAGCGGCGCCGGTGACGACGCAAGCGATGCCAGTTTCGGGCCTCGCTGCGCTCTTGTCTCACTGCAAGACGAGCACTGGGGAATCGTCGGTGAGCTGCATCCGCAGGTGCGAAACGCCTTTGGACTGGGCAATGATCGCGTTGTCCTTGCGGAGCTCAACATTGCGCCCCTCGTGCGGCCCAGCTGGCGAATCTCTCCGATGACGCCCATCAGCGTCTACCCGCCCGTCGTCGAGGACCTGGCCTTTGTCGTCAGCGAGGAGGTAACGCAACGCCGCCTGCGCGACGCGATCTTGGCGGGCGGCGGCCAGGCTTCTCTGCTATCGTCTGTCGAGCTGTTCGACATCTACCGCGGCGAGTCTTTGCCTGTCGGCTACAAGTCTCTTGCTTACCGCGTCACGTACCAAAGCCAGGACCACAGTCTGAAGGATAAGGAAGTTAACCGTCTGCGTCAGCGCATCATACGAACTGTCGAACGGGCTACGGGCGGCAAGTTGCGCTCATGAGCGCAGAACCAATTTTGAGGAATGGCCAACGGGCTTGAGCTGATCAACGTCTATTTCGCTGCCATTCTTCTGGCGCCGGCCGTTATGGCCCAATTCTGAAGCATTCACGCTTTTGTGCGTTAGCGCGCCACATATCTGGGCCCGGCCTGAAACTCAACCGGCTTTCCTCTACGAATGCGATAGGTGTCAAGGTCACCCGCCACCTCGACCTCTGGGAAAACTGCCCTGGCCTCTTCCAGAATCTCCCTGGCATGGTATCGGCGGCTGACGTGGTGCAGTACGAGATGCTTCACGCCCGCCTTCATCGCCAACCGGGCAGCAGCCTGGGCCGTGATGTGCCCATGGCGCTTCGCCAGTTCACGCTCCCTTTCCAGATACGTCGCCTCTATGGCCAGTAGATCCGCGCCTGCAACGATTTTGTGCAAAGGGCCCGTCCGACTCACGTCGCCGACAAAGCATAGTTTCGCGCCCTTCTGCGGCTCGCCTAGCACTTCTTCAGGCTGAACCGTGCGCCCATCCGCCAATACAACAGGCCGGCCCGCAACCAGCTCTCTTCGCTCTGGCCCGGCAGGAATGCCCAGCTCTTCGGCCTTCGCATTGTCAAAGGGCGACCGTTCCTTCTCCTCGAACTTGAAACCAAAACAGCCGGGGCCTCGGTGCGGCGCCGAAAACGCAGATAGCGTGAACCCCTTCCCCTGAAAGAGCTCGCCTGCTTCGATGCCATTCAGACACACGCCGGCTTGCGGCACTCTCCCTACGCCAAACACGACCTCCATCAGGCGGTGGACGCGTTCAAGCGCCGGGCCGCCGCCATAGATGTCCAGCGTATCCAGAGCCTCCCAGTGTCCAAGGGTGCTCGCAAGTCCACCAAGTCCCAGAATGTGGTCGAGATGCCCATGCGTCAGCAGAATCTTGTCCAACCGCCGGAATCCAAGGCCGCTGCGCAGTATCTGCCGCTGCGTGCCCTCGCCGCAATCAATCAGGAAACGGTGCTCCTGTACCATGACCAGGGCGGCGGACAGACCTCGATGCACTGATGGCGCGGAAGCGGAAGTGCCAAGGAATACCAGCTCAAACAAGATTAACGCTCACTCAGAAATCAGTTGCGATTCAAGTCACGCCAGGGGGGGCTTTGACAGGATCTACCCTGCGTCTCGGTCGCCGATCGCCTGCAAGGTGAAACTGTGCCTGTCGCAATCGTAAATCCCCCAACTCGGCGCTCCGAAACGTCCCATCACCTCCCCAGGATTGACCAGCAGGCAGTTCCCGACTCGCTCCTCGTGCTCCTGGTGGTCATGGCCATAGCAGACAAGGTCAAAGGCGCCACTCTCCGCGATGCGCCTGGCCGGCTCCGGATAGTGAATCAAGGCGATCTGACTGCCGCCCATTGACAGTTCGGCATAGATACCGTGCAACGTCACTTGGGGATAGCCGGCCGCGGCCTGCTGAAGGAGCCGCCAGTCTCCGTCGTTATTGCCCTCCACGACGTGAATCGGCCCGCCAAATGCCAGGGCCATCTGCGTGAGGACAAAGGGCGCAACAAGATCGCCGCAGTGCAACATGCACTCGCAGCCAGCTACTCTCACCGCTGTTAATGCCTTCTCCAAATTCCAGATATTGTCGTGGCTGTCAGACAGGATAGCAATCTTCATCGAAACTCTCCCTGTTGGAGACCCAATCCGTCCGAATTGAAACAGCCCCTGTAGTATATCCGACCCAGGCCATTTGCATCTAATCTGGCAGATTCACGTAAGTTCTCCCAATTCAACTGGCTAACCAACGACTGGATGCCTAGGGAGCCTATGGGCTGCCAGATCTATTTGCGCATCGTAAACCCACCGGTCAGGGCAATTGCATCTAAATTGGGTCAAAGCATCGAAATACTTCAGAATTCCCCTCCAGTTCGGGATCAGACATGAGAAGTGTTCGATTAGTGGCACGTAGACGGGAAGTCCAAATGATTTCGACGCCTGACGGCCGGTG
>JAJDZJ010000203.1 GCA_022824685.1 Caldilineaceae bacterium | reverse complement strand
CTATGCTCGAAAGCACCGCCGCCGAACGGATATGAATCTTCTCACCCGGGCCCACCACAACCGTTCCCAGCGGGCTCACCACCATATTCTCAGGGACGCACGCGCTGCTCAGCAGGAGCGCAAGCAGCAAAACAGGCCAGCACAAAAGCCCACTGCCGCGGCGGTCTATCTTCGTCATATCTTCACTCCTTGGACTGGAAAGTTCTCAGTTAGCGCCTCGCTCAGGGCGCGTACCGGTAGACAACCGGCAGACCTTCAACGTCGGTCATCGTCGAATCAGTGTGGTGCGAAATCTGTACGCGGCCCGTACCGCAGTCACCGAACTCGTCACACGAAATTGCCCCGATGATGCCGCTGAAGCCGCTTGTCCTCCCCAACGCCTCCCGCAGCTTGGCCCGGTCAATATACAGCGCATCGCCTACCCTAACCGCTACCTCCTCGATCGCGCGCAACAGGACCGTCGTGGCGTCGTAAGCGTGCGCCAGATAGGCCGACGTGGGACTCTCACCATACCGCTCCTGGTAGGCCGCGATCAGCTCGTCGCCGCTTCTCCCTGTAGCTCCGTTAACATTGCTGCCAAAATCCAGCTCCGGACCCGAAAAATAGAGCCCTTCCGACTCCGGCAGCGCCAGGAACGCGGAAATCAGAAGCGCCGCGCCTCCGATGCGCGCCACCCCTTCCAGGCCGGCGACCTCGCCGCGCTGGCGCAAAATCTGCTCGGCCTCTTCTGGAAAGAGCGGCAGAAAGAGACCTTCAGGGCTGACCGCCGCGATCTCCGTGAGAACAGGGAGCATCTCCGTGTCGCCCTTATTCACCATCGCCGCCGCCACCGTGCCCCCCAGTTCCTCAAACGCCGCGCTGAAGGCCGCCGTCAGCCCCGATGTATACGGGTCCCCGTCATGGATGGCCGCTATCACCCGCAAGCCTAACTCGTTGTAAACAAACTCAGCCACCGCCTCCGCCTGGTAAAGATCGTTGCTCGCGGTCCGATGATAGCCAGGATGATAGTTCGACCCCGCGACACCCCGCAGGTCCGATGTCAACGACGGCGAAGTCGTCGAAGGAGCCACCATCACCAGGCCGGCTTCGCTCAATATGGGAGACGCCGCCGCCGCCGCCACCGAGCAGGAGGTCCCAATTACGCCGACCACTCGCCCGTCGCCAACGACCGTCTCAGCTGCCGCCGCCCCCCCTTCCGCGCTGCATAGCGAATCCAGCCCCGCCCCCATGCTGACCTGATGCCCCATGATCGGCCCGTAATCGGCGATCGCCAGCGCGGCCCCGCGCACGTTCGGCACGCCCAATTCACCCGCACGCGTCAGCGCCCCCAACACCCGTATCTGAATCTCCTCGCCTCCGCTGACCACCACCGTGCCCAATGGCGACGGCGCAGAGTCCACCGGCACACACGCGCCGCCCAAAATCACGAACAAAAACAGGCTGAACCAGCGCGCGAATCCATTGCGGAAATCCCGTTTCGTTTTCATCATCTCCTGTCCCTTATCTTTAGCTTCGTGCTTCATGGACCCTCAATCCTGTACGGACAATCGCGCTTGCGGTCAGACACACACTCCCGGTATGTTTTGCGCGCCGCATTCGTCCCGGTCATCCTGTGTTACTTACCGATGAAGTCCCCATACGTTTCCTGCGCCATTCGCGTGCCTCTCGCTTGCGCGCAACCACCTCAACAGTTAAGCAACTATCCTGCATCGCGGCGCAATGCCTCCGATCCGCAGCATCCCCGGATGGGATCGCTTTCGGAACGGGTTCGAGTGCGCGTCTCTTCAAGGGGGGTATCGCTTCTGTGGAGCCGCCGCCGTCCTGACCGGTTCACGACTGGCGCCCGCCGGCAGAGGTTTCAGAAGATTGAAGGCTTTTCGACCAGATCGGTCAAAGCCAAACTGCGGGCTTGCCTGGGGAATCAACGAACAAAACGAACCGCTGCAGCGGTCTGTCAACAAGACCCTTATGCGCAAGAAGCGCCTCGGGTCGCTATATCGAGCAGACAGATCGACGGGCAAAAGGAAACCATGGAGAGGGGATCATGCGGAGGGGGACTCCCCCTTTGGGGGTACTTGCATCGAGGCATATGCCTCCTGAATCTTATTTTCTGCCCAGTGAATCAATTCCAGCCCATTCACCACTGTCTCCAACTGCTCATCGTCCATCAAATCCACCAGGATATCGAGCCGCTCATGCCCAATGCGCCAGAACCGCCCGATCGCCTTCTCGCCTGCGTCAGTCAGTTGGCAGATCACCACTCGCCGGTCATCCGGATCGGCAACCCGGTCCACCAACCCTTTCTCCACCAGGCGGTCCATCACCGTCGTGGTTGCCGAAAGCGCCCGACCCAGGTAAACGGCAATGCTGCCCATCCGCAAGGGCCCCACACGTTCCAGCAACTGCAGCGTCTTGATCTGGGGAATCGTCATGTCCAGACCTTCCCACTCGTCAAGACGGCCCGTGTGTAACTGGCGGTTCAAATGTTCCGCCAAATGCTTGAACCGGTCTGTCAACTCTTGTCGGCGGTTGTCTTCCACGAACTCTCACCCCAATTCAAATGGTTCATCCGCAATTGTTAACAACGACCAATCTAACTCTTCAGCGTGTCAAACCCGTCCCAACCAGGTATCGCTGCAGCCTGCCTGACCCACTCCACCATCCGCTCTTCGTCAAATTCACCTTCGTATATGTCGCACCAACGTGAATCCTTGTCCTTGCCCGAACCGGGCGGAACAGGCTCCAACTGCGCGCCTTGAAAAAAAGTTACTTTGACGTAGCGGGTAAAAACATGATAACTCAGGAACCAGCCCCGTCCCTTGATGCCATAGAACGGCGAGTTCCACCGCACCGCCTTGCGCACCCCGGGCGCATTGCGCACAATCACCTCATCAAGTTGCCGCCCCAACTCGCTCTTCCATCCCGGCATCGCCGCTATGTAGGCCTGTACCGGCGCGTCGCCATCCGCCTTGGCAATCTGCGGATTGCCACCCGACAATAGGACCGGCTTTTCGCCGGCCCCCTTAACGGCTGCCTTCCCCGCAACCTTCTCTGTTCCTTTTGACCGCTTACCGGCCACCCTGCTCCCTCCTACACCTCACAAAAACATTCAGCGGAAAGTTCCTGGCCGCCGCCATTTCTGGTGGAGCTAAAGGGACTTGAACCCTTGACCTCTACAATGCCATTGTAGCGCTCTCCCAACTGAGCTATAGCCCCAATATTCGATTCCTTCAAACTGCCCGGCCCGGGCCTGATGATTCGGAAAACCCGCCTGCCGTGTGGAGCTGAGGGGACTCGAACCCCTGGCCTCTACAGTGCGATTGTAGCGCTCTCCCAACTGAGCTACAGCCCCGTAACCACCACCATCTCTACTTATCCAATTTGGGTGTCACGCCCGCAACCTAGGCGAACCAGTCTAGCAAACAGATCCGGAAACGGTCAAATCGCTGCCATCCACAGCCCCAATTTGGACTGCGCCCCATCCCGGCGCTGCTCCACCCCGGCTCCACACCCTCCTGCCCTGCACTCTGGTGGAGCTAAAGGGACTTGAACCCTTGACCTCTACAATGCCATTGTAGCGCTCTCCCAACTGAGCTATAGCCCCAACTTGATTTGCCCCGACACGCCTCAAGCGCGCCCGCGATCCTCTACACGATATAAACATCCGGCCCGAATGTCAAATAATAGCGACGCCATGAGCGCGTCCCGCACTGTCTTCCTCCCAGTCTGCGCCCAGTCTGCGCTCGCGACCAGCGCCAAAGGTCGCGCCCAACAGATAATGCGCCTTCGCCTGCTATCCGGAAAATCCTGCCCCAACGCCGCTTCTCGCTACGTCCGGCCCTTTCCCGTTCTTTCACATTGGCGGACATGATGTTGTATCATTATTAGCCTACACCGTGAAATGCATGTTTTGCACGAGCAAAGGAAAAAGAGCCGCAATGAAAACGGCTAAGCGTATTTTCGTAAATCTGCCGGTCAGCGATCTCAGCAGCTCGGTAGATTTCTTCACCGAGCTCGGATTTGCCTTCGACGGCCAATTCACCGGCGACCACGCCTCCTGCATGATCATCGGCGAAAACATGTTCGCCATGCTGCTGCGAGAGGAATACTTTCAAAAATTCATCCCCGGCAAAGAGATCGTCGACAGCGAGCGCAGCGCCGAAGTCGTCGTCGCCCTCTCCGTCGACTGCCGCGAAGAAGTCGACAACACCATGGCCAGAGCCCTCGCCGCCGGCGGCTGCGAATGCAGGACCGCCACCGATGCAGGCTGGATGTATGGCCGCGCCTTCCAGGACCTGGACGGCCACGTCTGGGAAATCTTCTCCGTCGACGCCAAGCGCATGGAGAAAGATATGAACGGTCACAAAAAGTAGACCGCGCCCCGTGTCACCGTGCCCAAAGCCGCGCCTTGTTCACCACACACAGATGTGTATCACCAAACAACTGAATATAGGGAATAAGCGATGCTAAACGTCCAGCAGGCATTCTACTATCTGCCCGTTCGTGATCTTGACCGCGCCAAAGGCTTCTTCGCGCGCATCGGGTTCGAACTCTTCACTCCAATACACAAGCGAAGCGGCCGCCTGTCTGAACATTCGTGACACCACTTTCGTCATATTCGTAACGGAGGACTTTTTCAGGAGCGGCCTGCCCGGTAAACAGATCGTCGACAACGACCAAAACGTCGAATCGATCATCGCCCTGGCGCTCGACAGCCGTGAGGAAGTCGAGCGCCGCACCGAGCGCGCCTTCGCCGCCGGCGCAACGCCCGTCAGCGAACCCAGCGACTCCGGCTTCATCTACAGCCGCAACTTCCAGGACCTCGACGGCCACGTCTGGGTGTTCAACCACCTTGACTTCGCAAGCGCCGCCGCAGACGCAGACCAGGAAGGAGCTTGACACCCATGGCCGCCGTCAGCAAAGTCAGACCCAACCTCTGGTTCGACGGCCAGGCCTAAGCCGCCGCCCAACCGGGTTGACGTCGGCCCCCCTTCAGCACCCACCCAGGCAGCAACAGGCGCGCCAACGCGGCGCGTCACCGCAATACAATGCCAACCATCAAGGAGAAAAGAATGACGCTCAGCATCTATCTCAACTTCAACGGCAACTGCCGCGAAGCCTTCGAATTCTATCGCTCCGTCTTCGGCGGCGACTTCATCCACATCTCCACCTTCTCCGAAGGCCCCGACGACATGCCGGTCTCCGAAGAAGAAAAGGACCGCGTCATGCACGTCAGCCTGCCCGTCGGCGACAGCGTTCTCATGGGCAGCGACACCTCTCTCACATTCAGCCCGCCCCACCAGCCCGGCAACAACTTCTCCGTCTCCTGCCACCCGGAATCCCGTGAAGAGACCGAACGCCTCTTCAGCGCCATCTCCGCCGGCGGCACAGTCACCATGCCCCTCGACGACATGTTCTGGGGCTCCTACTTCGGCGCCTGTGTCGACAAATTCGGCATCCCCTGGCAGTTCAACCACGACATCCAGAACGAATAACCCCACAACTGCGCCCAACAAAGAGCCCTGCATCATCGCATGCAGGGCTCACTGCCCGCGCCCCGTCACCACCTGTAGCAGGGCAATCGCATCTAAATCTGTAGGCCGATTCAGTTGAAATTGTGGCCAGAAGAAAGCGAGAATAAGTGGAAATCACCCTGCGCTTACTGAATATCGACGGGAAGACGCCGCGGATCAGGCCCTCAGTCGGCGA
>JAJDZJ010000112.1 GCA_022824685.1 Caldilineaceae bacterium | reverse complement strand
TAAATTCTCCGTCTACGTGCCATCTTTCGTACATTTCCCTGTGTCTTACCCCGACCTGGAAGAGTATTCGGCTGCATTTCGATGTTCTGACCCAATTTAGATGCAATCGCCCTGGCTGCGGCGCCCAGCGCAATTTCCCGGCGCCAGCCTCAAACTCGCCCCCATCCCCCCGCCTCGCTTCACAACGCCGCCCAATCAACACCCTGTAGGGGCGCCCCTTGTGGGCTCCCTCCCCATTGAGCCCCCGTTTGCCCGCCCTACGGCGCGTCTCCGCCCCGCCACCCACTGACCACTGACCACTCACCACTCACCACTGCAGTTCTAACAACCACAGTGCCCGCTACCCGGTCATGGATGCTCTGCCTCCTGGGCGACAGCGCCGCGGTCCCCACATACGCCAGGATCAAGGCGCCTACCAATGCGTATTGGAGCGCAAGCCGGTCCGGTATTCCCTCTGGCGAGTTGGCCCAAACCACAAAAAAGTGGTTGACCTCAAAGGGGATCAACATCACTACAGTTCTCAGCAACGCCCGCGCATAGCCTAACGATCCCCCGCTCGCGGCCTCCAAACGCAACCCCAGCCAGCGCATCACAATCGTCGCCCGCGCCGGGGAGCCCAGTGTCCCGGTGTAGTAGAGAATCAGTGGCAGATCGACCGTGCCCAGCAACCATAAGTGATATTCGCCCCTGGAAAATCCGGCTCCGCTCAAAACACCCTGCGCCAGGGGATTCAGTCTCAATGCAAACAGCATGCCCTGCAGCGCCAGCAAGCCCGTAAACAGCAGGAAGACCTCCGCAACGTAGCTGAATACCCTTCTCCCTATTGACGCGAATCGGTGCTGGGGGCCGGCAGTCGCCACGAGAGCGCTCCTTGTCTATGGTCGCAGAATCGCCTATAGTCCAGTGCAGAGACGCAACCGAATGTGGGCCGCATCATATCTTTGAAACTGAATTCCATCGCCAGACCGCAACGCCAATGCCACGCCAAACATGGAGAAACCGATGCGCATCTCCTCGATCCAAGCATTCCCCATCAAAATACCGCCGCACAATGAGAGGTCCCGGCCAAGCGCCGAACAGATAGAAGCCTACGGCGACTACACCATCGCCGCCGATGCCTGGAGTTCGATCTACTCCCGCAACCATGAGACCTGCCTGGTTCGCCTGGAGACCGACAACGGGCTGGTCGGCTGGGGCGAAGGCCAGGCGCCGGTCGCACCCCGCGCCACCGCTGCAATCGTGGATGACCTGTGCGCGCCCCTCGTCCTCAACAGAGATCCCTTCGACGTCGAATATATCTGGTATCGCCTCTACAGCGCCATGCGCGAGCGGGGTCACATCACCGGCTTCTATGTGGATGCGCTGGCGGCCGTCGATCTGGCCCTCTACGACCTGCTCGGCAAGGCCCTCAACAAACCGGTCTACAAGCTCCTCGGCGGCAGCTTCCGCCCCGATGTCCAGGTTTACGCCGGCATGGGCGGAACGCAGCCGGATGCAGCCGTCGCCAGCGCGGAAACGCTGCTTGCCGCCGGCTACCGCGCCCTGAAGTTGCACCTGCGCATGCCCAATTCGCAGATTCTGGCAGTCGTGGAAGCTGTTCGCCAGACTGCCGGCCCCGAAATTGAGCTGTTGGTTGATGTGCATGGCACACGCGACGTATCGCAAGCCATCGAGCTGGGGCGCGGGTTGGAGACCCTGGGCGTACGCTGGCTGGAGGCGCCCTGCCAGCCCGAGGACATCCGCGGCCAAGCTGAAATCGCCCGCGCCCTCGCCATGCAGGTAGCGACCGGCGAGTGGCTGCGCACCGTCTGGGAGTGGCGCAACTGGATCGCGCTGCGCAGCTTCGACGTCGCCATGCCCGACATCGCCCGCACCGGACTCTCCGAAGGCAAGCGCATCGCCGCCCTCTGCGACAGCTACAATCTGCCCGTCGCGCCCCACGTCGGTGGCGGCGGCATTCTCTCCGTGGCCGCGACCATCCACTATTCGCTCGCCATCCCCAACTTCCAGATTATGGAGCATAGTCACGAAGCCAACGCCTGGAAAGGGTCCATCGCCCGCACCTATCCTACGCCCCAAAACGGCCGCTTTGCCGCGCCCCGCCAGCCCGGCCTCGGCGTCGACATCGACGAAGCCGAAGTGGCCCGCTACACTTCCTGAGAAACAGTCCGTCAGTGTTCAGTCTTTCGCGGCGTATCCTGCCCGGGGAATGCAGAGGAGCGACGCCGGCTCTGCCCGCCGCCCGCAACGCTTCCTTCCTCCTCAAACGCCCAGCGCCTCCCGCATATCATGAACGTGGCCAACCTCATGCGCGTGAATCGTCTCGTAATACTGCGCCACCGTGATCTCTCCCCGCGACGGGTGGCGCCCGGTCAGTTCCCATTCGCCTTCTTCCAGCGACTCCATCACCTCCAGCGTCCTGGCTCGCGTCGCAGCCGCACTGGCCAACAGCTCTTCAGGCGCAACATCCCCCACGCGCCGCGCAAGGCCGGCATTCCAGCGCTCCAGATCGAAGTTCTCCGGAAGCGTCGCCTCCCCTTTGCGTATCTTATGCACGTGGATGCTCATCCCTCGTTCGCTCTCCACCAGATGGGCCAGAACGGTGGTCACCGTCCACACGTCTCCTTCAGAAAATACCTGCGTCTGCCACTGCTCCCGCGAGAGACCTTCAAGAAGCCCCATCAGCTCTCCGCGAGATTCGTTTAGCTTTTCCTTCCAGTAAGCAGTTCGTTCTGCGCGCATCTCTCATTGCTCCAATACGATAAGTCTGACGTATTTCGTGTCCCGCCACCCTCCCTATGGTATACTTGCAGGGCCAAAACCACCGCATCTGCCAAGCCTTCAAAAAGGATCGACCTCATCTCTCGGACTCTTCCTGTCGCAAACGCCCGAAGAGCAGTTCTCACAGGAGCTTTGACAATGAAAGGTAAGTTTATCACTGCCTCGACTATGGAGCGAGATCAGATGGATTGGGGCGTCATGGGCTGGGCCAGCCGTCCCGCCACCACCGCCGCCCGCGATCTTGTCGTCATCGAAGTGACACTGGAAACCGGACAGGGTCATGCCTTTCACAAACACCCCGACCAGGAGGAGGTCATCTACGTCATCGACGGCACAATCGAACAGTGGATCGAGCAGGAGAAGCAACTGCTCTCCACGGGAGACTCTGCCTTCATCGGCGCCGACGTCGTCCACGCCTCCTACAATGACTCCGGCAGCCCTGCCAAACTGCTGGCCATTCTCGGCCCCTGTATCGGGGACGAAGGCTACGCCCTCGTCGATGTCTTCGAAGAGGAGCCCTGGCGTTCCCTGCGCTGATTCACTCTATCCAACTCTCAGACAGACCACGCAGACAGGAACCTCCTCATGACCAACAAGTACCGCATGATTCAGGTCGGGACCGGCGGACAGGGCAACGGTTGGTGCTCCCGCTTTCTGCCGCCCAATATCGCCGACGGCCGCATCGAAATGGTCGCAGCCGTGGATGTAAACCCCGATGTCCACATCAATGCCCAGAACCATCTGGGCCTGCCTCCCGAAAAGTGCTACACCGACATCGAGCGCGCCTTCGATGAAAATCCCGCCGATTTCTGTTCCATCGTCGTGCCTCCCGCCTTCCACGAATCCGTCGTCGATGTCGCCCTCGCCCACGACATGCACATCATCTCGGAAAAACCGATCGCCGACACCCTTGAGGGCTCGGTTCGCATCGCCGCCAAAGTGAAGCGTGCGGGCAAAAAGATGGGCGTGACCATGAGCCACCGTTTCGACCAGGACAAAACCACCCTGCGCCGTGAACTGCGGTCCGGGCGGCCCGGCGTGATCGACTACATCATTTGCCGCTTTACCTGCGGGCTCCGCCACTTCGGCGACTGGGGCGCCAGCTTCCGACACACCATGGAAGAGACCCTCATGATCGAAGGCTCCGTCCATCACCTCGACATCATCGCCGACCTCGCGAACGCAAAGTGCGATACACTTTATGCCCAGACGTGGAACCCCACCTGGGGAGAGTACAACACCGGCTCCCAGGGCCACGTCATGATGACTTTCGAAAACGGTACGCGGGCCTTTTATGAAGGCGCCAAAACAAACGCCAGCGGCTTTAACGGCTGGAGCCAGGAGTATTTCCGCGCCGAATGCGAAAACGAAACTCTGATCATGGACAACCGCCGTATCGAGAGCTTCCCCTATCAGCCAAGACAGTACAGCCGCGAAGGCCAGGGCCAGGAAGTCCCCCTCATGGAACAGGACAAGTGGCGAAACACCTGGCTCATTGCCCAATTCCTCGACTGGCTGGACGGCAGCCCGCCCATGGAGACCAACGTCCAGGCCAACCTGCAATCCGTTGCCCTGATCTTCGCTGCCATCGAGAGCAGCCACACAGGCCGGCCGGTCAAGGTCCAGGAGTTCCTGCGCCAAGCCCAGGAAGCCGAAGAGGCGGCCCACGCAGCTTGAAGGACCGGAGCAGGCTGCACTGAGTAAGAGGAGGGGCGCCCTGTTCCCTTTGTCCCGGCCCTCTCCCTCCCGATTGCTTTCCCGCCTCTACTTGCCGCGACCGACCCCGATCCAAACGTCGGACAAAGAGGTAGAAGGATCCCAACACGAAATCGGGAATGTCCAGTGCCATCGGGCATTCCCGCCGTCACAGGCCCAGCTGCGCAAGTTCATTGGAGGTGCGTCATGTCCGGAACTGTTCTTCTCGTCGGCGCGTTGGACACGAAAGGCGCCGAATATTCCTTTGTCAAAGATCTCATCGAAGCGGCCGGTCTGCAGGCGCTCGTCGTCGATTTCGGCGTGATGGGCCAGCCGGCCTTCCCGCCGGATGTAAGCCGCGCCGATGTGGCCGCCGCCGCCGGAGGCGATCTGGCCTACCTGGCCTCCGGCACGCGCAAGGATGAGGCGATGCGGACCATGGCCCAGGGCCTCGCCGCCGTCGTGGAGCGCCTCTACGACGAGGGGCAATTCGACGGCATTCTGGGTATGGGAGGCAGCGGCGGCACCTCCATCGCCACCGCCGCCATGCGCACGCTGCCCGTCGGCGTCCCCAAAATCATGGTCTCCACCGTCGGCGGCGGTGATGTCAGCGCCTATGCCGGCAGCAAAGACATCACCTTCATGCCCTCCGTCGTCGACGTCGCCGGCATCAACCGCCTCAGCCGCGCCATCTACGCCAACGCGGCCGGAGCCATCGCCGGCATGGTCAAGACCGAAGCCGAGGCCGCCGCCAACGAGCGGCCCCTCATCGCCGCCTCCATGTTCGGCAACACCACCGCCGCGGTCGACCACGCCCGCGACCTGCTCGAAGCCCAGGGCTACGAAGTCCTCGTCTTCCACGCCACCGGCAGCGGCGGCCGCACAATGGAAGACCTGATCACCGACGGCTACATCGCCGCCTGCCTCGACATGACCACCACCGAGCTCGCCGATGAGATCTGCGACGGCGTCTTCAGCGCCGGGCCCGACCGCGTCCAGGCCGCGCCGCGCCAAGGCGTCCCCACCGTCATCGTCCCCGGCTGCGTAGACATGGCCAACTTCGGCGGTATCGAGACCGTGCCCGACCACTACCGGGAGCGCAACCTCTACCAGTGGAATCCGGAAGTCACTCTCCTCCGTACCAACGAAGAGGAGAACCGGCAGATGGGCGCGATGCTGGCCGCGGCCGCAAACACCGGCCAGGCCGGCAAAGTCTCCGTGCTGATCCCCCTCGCCGGCGTCTCCATGTTGGACAGCGATGGCGACCGCTTCTGGGATCCAGGCGCCGACCAGGCCTGCTACGACGCCATTAAAAACGACCTGCGCGCCGACATACCGCTGATCGAAGTGGACGCCAATATCAATGATCCGGCGTTCGCCGAAAAGGCGGTCGAAATTCTGCTGGAAATGCTGCGGGAGGAAATCTGACTCGTACACCATCCCCGCGCCCTACCTAATACCGGTCCGCTCTGCGAGACCTCCAAGGAGCACGCCAAATGTCGATTCCAAGACAGGAGATCATCGCCCGGCTCCAGGCCCAGCAGGCCGCGGGCAGGCCCATCGTCGGCTGCGGCGCCGGCACTGGCATCTCGGCCAAGTTCGCCGAAGCCGGCGGCGCCGACATCATCATCATCTACAACTCCGGCCGCTTCCGCATGGCCGGCCGCGGCTCCCTCTCCGGCATGATGCCCTACGGCGACGCCAATGGCATCGTCGTCGAGATGGCCGCCGAAGTCCTCCCCGTTGTGCAGGACACACCTGTCCTCGCCGGCGTCTGCGGCACCGACCCCTTCCGCCTCAAGCCCGTTTTCCTCAAGCAACTCAAAGAGATCGGCTTCAGCGGTGTGCAGAACTTCCCCACCGTCGGGCTCCTCGACGGGACCTTCCGCCAAAACCTGGAGGCCACCGGTATGGGCTATGACAAAGAGGTCGAGGCCGTCGCCATCGCCCATCAACTCGACATGTTCACCGCCCCCTATGTCTTCACGCCGGAAGAGGCGGGCGCCATGGCCGAGGCCGGCGCCGACCTCCTCGTCGCCCACGTCGGTCTTACCACCGCCGGCAGCATCGGCGCCGCGGTCGCCTTTACTCTTGAAGAGGCCGTCGACAAAGTGCAGGACATGGCCGCCGCCGGCCGCAAAGTCAATCCCGACCAGACAGTCATCTGCCACGGAGGACCGTTCGACGAGCCCGAAAACGTCGGCGCCGCCCTTAAAATGATGCCCGGCATCGCTGGCTTCTTCGGCGCCTCCAGCATCGAACGCCTCCCCACCGAGCGCGCCATCCGCAACCAGGTGGAGGCGTTTAAGGGCATGGCGCTTGCTTGAGGCATCGCCGGCGTGATCGACGGCAACGACGTTCGGTCACCTGCGCCTGCGAACCACAGAGCGGCCAGCCAGGAGATTCTGCCAGCTCAGCGCTGGGCGCCGCACATGCCGACCAAAACTACGTCGTCGTCGACGATTCCTATTGCTCCGCTCACCATTTGCAAACCCTGCGCCCGGCGTACACAGCGCCTTCACCCCGTCGCCACCGAAACTGAGGAGTCCCCTCCATGCTCTATTCCAAAATCCCCGGCATCGACAAACCCGTCTCCCGGCTCGTGCTGGGAACGATGTGGATAAACACCAAGACCCTCGAAGACGCCTTCCCCGTGCTCGACGCCTTCCACGCGGCCGGCGGCAACTGCCTCGACACCGCCCACGGCTACGGCGGCGGCGACAACGAGCGCGCCGTCGGCCAGTGGATAAACGAACGCGGCCTGCGCGATGAGATCGTCATCCTCGGCAAAGGCGCCCACCACAGCCAGGACCGCAAGCGGGTCACGCCTTACGATATCCAGTCCGATCTCCACGACAGCCTCGCCCGCTTCAAAGTCGACAGTATCGACCTGTATGTGCTACACCGCGACGACCCTGACAAGCCGGTCGGCCCAATCGTCGAGACGCTCCACGCAGCAAAGGAGGCCGGCCAGATCGACGCCTACGGCGGCTCCAACTGGAGCGCCGAACGCCTGCGAGAGGCCAACCAATACGCCGCCGCGAACGGCCTCACCCCCTTCGTCGCCAGCAGCCCCCAGTTCAGCCTCGCCGTCCAGATAGAGCCGCCCTGGCGGGACTGCATCAGCGTAAGCGGACCGGCCGGAGAGGCCGACCGCGCCTGGTGCCGCGCCAACGGCGTCACCCTTTTCGTCTGGTCCAGCCTGGCCGGCGGTTTCTTCAGCGGCCGCTTCCGCCGCGACAACCTCGACACCTTTACCGAATGGTATGATCAGCTTGCCGTCAAAGTCTACTGCAAAGAGGAAAACTTCCAGCGCCACGACCGCGTGCAGGAACTGGCCGCCAGCAAAGGCGTCTCCGTGCCCCAAATCGCGCTGGCCTACGTCTTCAACCAGCCCGATGGCATCCACGCGTTGTCAGGCGCGCGCAACACCGACGAATTACACATAAACGTCGAAGCATCCGATATCAAACTGTCTGAAGAGGAGATTGCCTACCTGGAGTTGAAAAACTGAAAGACGGCCGCGGGGCGCAGAATCCTGAGCCTAACGCTCCTCCTGGCCGCCTGCGACCGAGGTCGCAGAAATGCTGTTGGCCCGGTTCGTTAATCGCCTTTCTCCATCAATTCCGGGCACAGGAAAACAATTCGGACTCCGTTCTCCTCCAACGCTTTACGGTCCTGCCACCAGTCAGTATCCGTGGCGTTAAGGAGTTCAGGCCGTGTCCCGCTAGCCCGCGCAACGGCGACGAATTTGCGATCAGAACGATCAAATGCACTGAGTTGAGGATCAGCAGGGAACTCCGCAGATCCCCGGCCGGCATGGAACGATATGGGTACTTTTCGGCAATGCCGAAGGTTCCCCTGGTTCTCCCACAACCATTTGAAGAAGGCGTCTCCCAGGCCAGGCTGCCCAGAGTGGCTGAGGCTCTGGCGGTACTCCTCAACAATCAACCCTTGGTCGTCCAGAAGCGTTCTGCGCCCGGAAAGTATCTCCCTTAGCGCCCGTATGCAGGCCGCTTCACACACTGGCCCTGCCTGCTCCGCCCTGAAATTTGCCGTGATCGGCACATTTGAGTCCACCACCACCTCAGGCCTATCCATTCTCACACCGCTGTCGGGCGGCGTTTCAGAGCGGCTTCGCTCATGGACGCGATTTCACCGAACTGGTCACCGAAAAAGTCTTGCGGCCAGTTTGCTATATTGCCGTAAAGGTCTACTTCGAGCTGATCGACTTTGGAGACCCCATCCTCCACAGAACAAAAGTAGAGTCCCAGTTCATCATGGCAGAGCGCCTCTTCGGCGATGCGGCGCTGCAGCCGGCGCAGCAGGTGTTCGCTGTGGCTCTCGACCAGAATCTGCACGCCCCGCTTGCGCCAGGCGTCAATGAAGACATCAGCTAGACCGGACTGAACACTTGGGTGCAGATGAATCTCAGGTTGCTCCAGGACGACCGTCGAGCCTTCCGGCACGTAGAAGCAGAGGACAAGCGCCGGCAGGATCTGCGATACGCCGAACCCGACGTCGGGTATGAGCACTTCAGCCGCTCTCGGGCTCTTTCGTACCCTGACTTCAAACAGATTGCTTCCCTCGGCAACGCGTACGACGCGGAAGTCGTGGATTAAGCCAAGCTCCTTCAGCCACCGTGCGACATACTGCTCCGATGTCAGTCTGCGCCTCCTATAGCCTGGGCTAATCTTCCGCCCCCGCTGGCGGGCCGCCAGCAGCGCGTCAACGACCAGTTCCCCCGCCTGTCCCATATCCGCAGGTTCCCCGCCGGACCAGGTATAGGTCCGCTGTGGAAAGGCGCGTAAGGGACCCAGGTAATAGACATCTTGAAGACGCTGCTCCAAAGCGAATTCGAGGTCGGAAAGGAAGCCGGCGTTCTGGTAGTTTGCTCGCAACGTGTCAGGAAACCCGTAACACTTGACAAGTGAGTTGATATCCCAGGGTCTTCCCCTGCTCCGAACAAACTCAAAATCAACACTTTTGGCAAACGGTTTGAATCTGTTGCGTGAGTCCGGGCGCATTCCAAACTGGGCATCGCCAACGCGATAGGACATTTCCTTCACGACCACATTCGAACTTGACCGGGACGCCTCCAGTCGGGCCTTGACGTCAAACCCTACATCTTTGCTGCGAGTGACATCCCGGCTCTTGAAGGTATCCGTAATCTTTACTTCCCGTTCAGTTCTCCATCCAAGCGAGATTCCCAGCTGGCAGTCTTTCTCATGCCGGTGCAGCACGCTCGCAAAGTCGCCCATCTCCACTTGCGCCGTCTTCCCGCCAAAATTGAAGACGTTCCCGCGATCGGCCGATTCGGCAGTCTGCTTCAGCAGCAATATGGAATGTATCAGTCCCGACTTTTCTGAACTGTTCGCGCCAAAGAAACCGGTTATCGGCCTGAGAGAGAGATCCTTAGTGTCCTTCCAGGATCTGAAGTTTTCAAGACGTATCCGGGTCAACATCACCCTGTCTCCCGTCACCTCTACGACGCAGTGATCAATGCTCAAGTCCAGAACGCGACACGCGAATCACATGACCGGTTCAATGAACCATGTTTCCAAGAACAGAACCACCGCAAACGAAAGTACCGCTTGGCCGCGCTACACCTCATTGGGGCAGCTTCTCTCAGCGTCAGCCATTTCACCTAGCCCTCTGCGTCTCTTCCTCCCTCAGCTTCCAGCAGAGTCCGCAGCGCGGGCAGAAGCTCGGGGACAGCCTCCTGAATAACGCCCCAAATAATGCTGTCACTGATCGCCAGATAGGAGTGGGCCAGACGATTGCGGATCCCAATGATGGCGTGCCAGGGGATCTCTGAGTGGTTCTGGCGTACTTCCTTGGGTATGTGCGTAGCAGCTTCGCCAATCAGTTGCAGGTTGCGCAGCGTTGCGTCATAAGTGAGTCTGTCGGTGTTGAACGCTTCCTGGTCCATTCCTTCGGTATAGGCAAGAACCTTCTCGCCGAATTCAATCATGTCCTGAATGAAGAAGCGCCATAGGCGGCCTTCACTGCCGGCGTCAGACATAGACAGCCTCCCGCTCAACGAAGGGCCTAATCTCCGCTCTCAACTCCTGATGCGTTGCCATGTCCACTGGGCAGCCAAGCAAATCTTCCAGGAAGGACTGGGCGCCAAAGTACTGCCTCCAACTGGGGGGCATACCGAACCGAACTAGGATATCCACATCGCTGTCGCTGTCAGCTTCACCGCGCGCAACCGACCCGAACAGAGCCAGTTCAACAACGCCAAAGCGTTGCGCGAGAGTGGGCTTGTGTTCCTTGAGCAGCTCGAGCAGTTGCTCTCTGTCCATTTCTTACCCCTCTCACCGGTCCAACATCAAGTACCCGACGGCCACGCTTCCATTCTAAACGATGTCCCCTGAATTGCCAGCGCCACCCTTCCCAACCCCGCAAACAAAAAGGCGACCCGGTTACGCACCCGGATCGCCCTCCGCACAAGGACGCCCTTATCGCTCGCGCCCCGCTATGTTGGTGGAGATGGCGGGAATCGAACCCGCGTCCGCAACATTCGCCCTGAAACGTCTACAAGCTTAGTTGATCTATCTCAGTTTTGTCGGCGGTCCTCGGACCAACACGAGGCCCATCACCGACTAGCCGATTCTCTTAGACAGCGCTATCGGCGTACCGCTGTCGCAGCTCACAGTTTATGTCGGCAACCGCCCAGCCTGCTGGCCCCACCGGGGCGGGCCGTGGCCCTTGTTAAAGAGCCGGTGGCTTACTTAGGCCGCCGCAGCCGCAGAAGCGGCCGGGGTGAAACCAAAGTTGAAAGCCATGCCTGTGTTCTTGGCATTTGTATGTGTTTGCGCCTTTTTTACGTAGTCGACGCTCTACGGCTTGCAGTCTCAGGCCTGACAATGCCCCGTCGAAGCCGTTCATCCCCATCTATGCACAATTATAGCTGAATCCATCCGCCAAGTCAAGAACTATGCGTATTCGCCGCAGGGCAATCGCATCTAAATCTGTAGGCCGATTCAGTTGAAATTGTGGCCAGAAGAAAGCGAGAATAAGTGGAAATCACCCTGCGCTTACTGAATATCGACGGGAAGACGCCGCGGATCAGGCCCTCAGTCGGCGAG
>JAJDZJ010000180.1 GCA_022824685.1 Caldilineaceae bacterium | reverse complement strand
TCTCGCCGACTGAGGGCCTGATCCGCGGCGTCTTCCCGTCGATATTCAGTAAGCGCAGGGTGATTTCCACTTATTCTCGCTTTCTTCTGGCCACAATTTCAACTGAATCGGCCTACAGATTTAGATGCGATTGCCCTGACTGCAACCCCGACTGCTCCGCAAAGTCTGAAAGAATGAGGTCTACCGGAATCTCTTGTCCGTGATAACGGACATTGTCATTGATCATGAAGGCGCTGCCACCCGGAGATACGATTCGGGCCAGCTCGCTTACCACCAGAGCCATTTCAGTAAAGTAGCTCGCCACGAGCGAGATGAAATTGCGGTTACTCAGATTGTGGGCTTCCTGTTTGAGAACACACAGGGCTTCCTGCAAAGCGGACTGGTTGTCGGTCATTTGGAAGGCATGTTGGAGTATGGGCGCTCTACCGTATTCTCGGAGCAGCAATTCCCGTTTGGGCTTGTTTTCCACGGTTGCTGAGAGCAAGTCCTGGCGCAGCTCCTTCAAGCGGTTCGCATCATAGCCGAAGTAGACCAACTCCAAGGCATAGGTTCGGGTATAGTCATACCGATTGGCATAGGGGGAGAGGTAACAACAGCGTCAAAACTCTCATCAGGAAGTTTTCTGAGTTCGGTGAGGCTGGATCCATCTACAAAAGCTGGAGCCGCGTTGCGGTACTTTCGCTGCAGCGCGGGCATATCGTTCATGATTTCCCCGAGCCGCCGCTGAAGTGCCTGAGCGAGCGTAGGTAGTTCTGCCTTTTGCCATCTCTTACTGACCTTGCGGCCCGACCGGGGGTCCCATCTCAGGAACTGGCCGTCTTTGCCCGTGTAGCTGACTTCTTCGAGGACGCTTACGCACGCCAACGTCAGAAGGGTCTTAAGCGACGGGTCGCAAACGTCGTCTACAAACTTCCTGGCCTTCGCGAGATCTTGCTCGCTCTGTTCGAGAAATGCTCGCTCTGTGATAGGGATGTGTTGAAACAGCTGATCAGTTTCGAATTCCTTGGATGCGAGAGAGGCGATCAACTCCTGTGACGTGTGATGGAAGTTAGTATAGTTGAGTCCATTCGCGGCGGCGACGATAGCCCAAGCCGACAGGTTTCCGACAGGCATAATCTCTATGCCGGCGCTATCCATCCCCATGCAACTTGCAGTGAGGGGGGCCGTGCCTGTACCGGAAAAGGGATCAAGAAAGGTCTTCGCCTGATGCTGGCTCAAGAGGCTCTGGACCAGGTCGGCGGAAAACCCTTCCTTATATTTCATCCAGCGCAGACCTGGGGACTCCTTGTTCCCCTGGTAAGAGACCAGATTTCTGCTTAGACTCTCTTTAACGGATATGCGGGATGCAAAACGGTCATACAGGGCGTTCCGCGCCCTTTGCAACGCATCAACTTGATTCATTGTGGAAGTCATTTGTGGGGGGGGGCTCACCTGGTTCCGACCCTTCAATTTGCCGCTGATTGCAGGGCCTGACCTTCTCAGGGGGTACCTCTCTGGAGTGAATTGTAACAGATGAGACACATCTCTGGCGAGTCCAAGCCGTTTTTCGTGCGCTTCGACGCAATGGACAAAGGATGGTACAATTTGAGGCCAAATTCTGAGGAAACAGGGGAGGAATCCAGGCCCCGTTGACGTTTGATTTGTCTTGTCACATGAGCGACAATAGCAGGATGTCTACAGAGAGAATTTCCGACCATCAGTGGCAGAAACTGTACGCGTTTTTGCAAGGACACCCTCGCGCCTACGCAGGGCAAGAGGAAAAGTGTCGCCGTTTCATTGAGGCAGTTCGCTGGATACTGCGCACCGGCGCCCAGTGGCGTGAACTGCCGGACAGCTATGGCAAGTGGAACAGTGTCTTCAAGCGCTTCGCCCGCTGGGAAGCGAACGGTGTCTGGGCCGACATATTCAAACATTTCGCTCAGGACCCAGACATGGCTGCTGTAATTCCGGACAGTACAGTTGTGCGCGCCCAAATGTACGCAGCGGGCGGCTCAAAAGAGGGGGCCGTCAGCAAGAACAGTGGCTAGGGCGAAGCCGGGGCGGGTTCAGCGGCAAACTCAAGTGGCGCCGACATATTTTCACTCGTTTTGGATGACCCGCACGGGGTCACATGGCTTTCTCTTCTCTTGCTTCTACATTGATCTGGCATAGACAAAATGTCAACGTGCCGTAACCACTAACCACTGCCGTTCACCATTCCACTTCCAACAACCGCAACAGCTCCTCAGCGGTCGTCGTTCCCCGCACGCGCACGCGCCGCAACTGGAAGAGATCGTCAGTCGAGTGCGTCGCCCCTGCGTTGATCGTCACGCCCCCCCAGAAACCCGCGCTCTCGAAAATTCGGATCGTGTTGCTGTCGTAATGGCCAAATGGGTAGGTCACGAATCGGGGCCGTTCCCCCAGTTCATACTCGATCGTCTCTGCGCTGCCCAAAGCCTGCCAGACCAGGTAATCATCGTTCCGATTCCGTAGGCTGGCATGATTGCGCCCGTGCGACTCAATGTACATGCCCGCGTCCTTCATCTCCCGCGCCATGTCCCACGACAGATACAACGGGTTTCCCTCGTCCATGTAGTCGGATACCACGAAGAACATCGCCGTCATGCCAAACTCCGTCAATAACGGAAACGCGTTCTCGTAGTTGTCGCGGTAGCCGTCGTCAAAGGTGAGAATGACCGGCTTCTCCGGCAGCGGCGCGCCCTGGTTCAGATGGCTGACAAGCTCGTACATACTGATCGGCGTATACCCGGCGCCATCCAGCGCATGCAGATGGCTCCTGAACAGATCGGGGCTTACCGACAGGTCCCGCCGGTACACATCCGACCCCGCCGGCGGCACGCTCACATAGTGATACATCAGAATCGGCGCCCGCGCCTGCCGGATCAACCCGTCCGGAATCGGCGGCGGGCTCGCCGACACAATGGACTTCGGCTGGTCCTCCGGCCCATAGTGAACCGCGGGCAGCATTAGGACTGACGCGCCGCTGTGCACCGCCGGCAGCATAATCACATTTGACGCACGCTCCTCCGCCGTTTCCTCCCGGATGATCTGGCTCAGAATCCAGTCATGGTACTTGCTCACGCGCGTATATACGCCGTAAAATGTCGGCCGCGCACAGCCAATGCCAAAGCTTACAAGCCCGGCCAGCTGCCAGCCGCCTTCCCCGTCCGGCACCACCAGGGGGCCGCCGCTGTCACCGTGGCAAGCGTCCTTGCCCCCGTGCCGGAACCCGGCGCACATCATATTCTCGGTGATCATCCTGCCCATTGAGCTCGTGCACTCCTCTTCCGACACGATCGGGAGTTCCACCTGCTGCAGGTCATAGGTAAGCAAACCCGCGCTGCCGTCCTCGGACATCGCGCCCCAGCCAATCACCGTTCCCACCGTGCCCGGTCCGGCCAGCCCCAGGTTGTCCGATCCCAGCAGAGAGACCAACTCGCCCTCAACCGGCTCTGTCAGATGAAGCAGCGCCAGATCGTGCGCGAAATCGTGGGCAAAATCGAACCCATACCGGGGATGCAAAACGATCCGGTCAACCGCCCTTACCTCCCCTTGTCCGCTGTCCAGCCTGTGCGGCCCAACCGTCGCCACGATCTGTTCCGGCTCGGCATTCACAACGCAATGGGCGGCCGTCAGCGCCCAGCTGGGAGCGACGAGAGACGCCCCGCAAAAGGTGTGGTAGCCGGCCTCGGTAAAGGCTCGGATCGCCACCATCCACGGCCACGCCCCCGGCGCAGCCGTCTCGCCGCCGACGATCTGCCCCTGCAACCCGGCAGGCGGCGGCGGTGCCTGCTCGATCCGGGCCGGCTCATTTGGCGCTGCCCTTTCCGTCCCCATCCCAACTGCTTGCCCTGGCCCCGCACTGCTCGACCGGGCCTCCGGCCGCAAGCTGTCGGAGCCCAGCGCGGGCTCCCCGGAAGTTGCCTGCGTCTCAAGGACGACTGCCCCCTGGCCGCTCATGCCCGCCGGCTCCGCTGAACCCCACCCCGGCATGACCTCGCGATTGTACGAGATCAGAATTACCAGCGGAGCCAGAATGGACAAGATGCTGAGACCGCCATAGGACCGGATCGCGCGCCGTTTGGCGGCAATTCTGCCGGTCCGCCCCGGCTTCGTCCCGCGCCCCGCGCCAGCACCAAACGCGCCCCTGCTTGAGAGGGGCGCGGTCGTGATGGATTTCCGAGAAGATGGCCAGGGAGAGCGCAAATTCATGCCCGCATTTTATCAAAATCAGATTGAGAACGCCAAAAAAGGTTGATAATTTCGCCCCGTCGCGTATAATAATGGTGCGCAATAGACTCAACGCTCGGTACCGAGGCCGCCGCGCGCCAGACACGCGGCGGGCGAGGAGAAACCTACATGGCCGTCATGAAGATGTCCGCGGCGCTGCCGCCAGCAGAAAAGATGAAGTTCCTCTCCGAACTGATGGTCTTTCAGGACCTGACATCCAGAGAGATGGAGGAGTTGAACCGGATTACAACGATGAGCACTGTGCGCAAAGGACGGGTCTTCTACCGCCCCGAAGAGCCGGGTGAAGTCCTGTTCATTCTCAAAGAAGGCCGCGTGCAACTCTACCGCATCAGCCCTGAAGGCAAAAAGCTGGTCATCACCACCCTTGGTCCCCACACCCTCTTCGGCGAGATGGCCCTGCTGGGAACAAAGATGCACAATACCTTTGCCGAAGCCATCGACGACTGCCTGATCTGTGTCATGAGTCGCAACGACCTGGAGCGGCTTATCCTCAGCAAGCCCCAGGTCGCCCTCCGCATTCTCGAAATCACCGGCCAGCGCCTGCAGGAAGCTGAAGAGAGTCTCGAAAATATGGCCTTCAAAGGCATCCCTGCCCGCCTGGCCAACCTGCTCCTCCGCCTCTCCGAAGAGCAAGAGTCCGACGAAGTGACCGGCCTCACCCACCAGGATCTGGCCGAAAGCATCGGCACTTACCGCGAGACCGCCACCCAGGTCCTCAACGACCTCAAAGCGCGCGGGCTGATCGAAATCGGCCGCAAACGCATCAAACTGCTGGACCGGGAGACGATCTCCGTCATCGGCAGCAGACGCATCAAACTGCTCGACGAGAAGATCTGATCCGCGCCGGCCGGTATCCACAGCTTGGCGGCCAATCACACCAGTAGATCCCGGGATTTGCTGGCCAACGGTCACGAATCAACGGTGGTCCACTGCCATGTACGACCGCTCCACCCAGGTCGACCGCAGCGCAGACAGCATTAACTTTGGCATCGGCCAGCCCGACTTCGCGCTTCTTCCCCACGCCCTGATGCGCCGGGTCGCGGCCGAACGTTTCGCCGAAGGCGACACCGAGCTGCTCAACTACGGCTTCCCCCAGGGTGACGGCCGTTTCCGCTGGGCGCTTGCCGACTTTCTCAGCCGCGGCTACTGTGCCCCCGTCCCGCACCAGCAGCTGATGATCACCGCCGGCGCCTCGCAGGCCCTCAACCTGCTCTGCACCCTCCTAACCCGCCCCGGTGATACCGTCTTCGTCGAAGAGCCAAGCTACTTCCTCGCCCTGCGCATCTTTCAGGAAGATCACCGGCTCAATGCCGTGCCGATCCCGACCGACGAGCACGGACTGGAACCGGCGGCCGTTGAAGAGGCCCTCACCCGCCACAACCCCACCTTTCTCTACACCATCCCCACCTACCAGAACCCCACCGGCCGCACCCTTCCCCACAGCCGCCGTCAAGATCTGCTGGCCCTGGCCGAAAAGCATGACTTCCTGATCGTCGCCGACGAGGTCTATCATCTTCTCGATTTCGGAACGCCGCCGCCTGCCCCCTTCGCCTCCGCCGCCGGCAGCGGCAGAGCGCTCTCCCTCGGTTCATTCTCGAAGCTCCTCGCGCCCGGCCTGCGCCTGGGGTGGGTGCAGACTTCAGCGCAGAGGGCGCGTCAATTCGCCGCCAGCGGCCTCGTCGACAGCGGTGGCGGGCTCAACCAGTTCACATCCAATCTGGTTCGGGTCGCCTTGGAGGGGGGCGGCCAGAGAGACTATCTGGACGGTCTGCGGCGCGAATACCGGCAGCGGGTCCAGGCAATGGACGCCGCCCTCCACAAACACATCGGCGACCGCGCAACCTGGTCCGTGCCCCGCGGCGGCTTCTTCTTCTGGCTCACCTGCGCCGAAAGCCTCGACACGACCGCGCTACTGGCTGCCGCCGCTTCCGCTAAAGTCGGCTTTCTCCCCGGCCCCCGCTGCTCCAGCGTCAACGGCCTCAGCCACTGCCTGCGCCTCTGTTTCGCCCATTACGCCATCCCCGAAATCGAAGAAGGCATCCGCCGCCTCGGCCAGGTGTTCGACAGTATTCGGTAAGCCCCGTCAGTCACCCAGGGCAATTGCATCTAAATCTTTAGGCCGATTCAGCTGAAATCAAGGCCAGAAGAAAGCGCGAATAAGTGAAAATTACGCTGCGAATGCGGTCCCACCCTTTAGAGCGAGCTTGCCTCTCAGAAATGGGTGGCTGCGGATGGCCCCCAGCAGTCCCAGCAGGTGGATTGCCTTCTCAAGAGTTTCCGGTCGGAATCCTGTCGCCGCTGCGTTTGCCGCCAGCGTATCGGGTGAGACCTTCATTCAAGCTCCCTCCAGGACCGAGCAACCACCTCCGCCGGAACGATTAGGTTCCATTCGCTCATAAGTGTCCCTCTCCCGTCGCTGCGTCGGTCAATGTAGTGTGGCTGCTGGGGACGCTGATCTCGCAGCGTCGCGAGATGGCTCTCCTCGACCATCAGCTCTTCGAGGTGCTGTGCCAAGTAGAGCCCCACCTTGGAGGCTGTCGTGCTATTCTCAAGTAAAAGGGCGTACTCCAAGACCTTGTCGATATCGAAGAATTCCACCGCTTCCAGAGAACGCCACACCTCCTCCCATCCTCCAGATAGGAACGGACGATCCAGAACATCTACCAGGGTGCGCTCAAGACCCGTAACCCGCAGTGACATGCCGCTCCGCTCCTCTGATAAAACGTTGAAATCTGTCTTGTCGGAACGCACAAGCGCTTCTGGAAATTTGGTTCCCAGGTAGACTTGCTCGCGGAAGGTAAACGTTTTCGGCGGCCGCGACGCCAGATAGGTAAACTGCTGCCAGACCGAATAAGCGCGCCCGTGGAACTCCAGCGCCGTGTGGTGAGACAGGATCGAGTCCGGTGTAAGCCGGGAGACAATGAGGTAAGGGTCAATCGGATAGGTTACGCTGTCGTCCCCTGGCGGGATAACAGCAAACAGGCCGCGTCGAACACGGACCAGGCGTCCGGTCCTGATGTGGTACGCAACGAGAGATTCCTGCGTTCTCTCTCCGACTTGCCCGCGGGAGGAGAGATGGTCAGCTAATTCCTCTCCCGTGAAGACTGGATGGCGACGAAAAAACGCGTCGTGCCTAACTGTTGGCATAAGTTCTACTCTGTTTGAGTTATACAGATCCAACCTATGTGTATCGCAACTGACTGTCATACAGTGGCGACGATTGACTTGTCTATTACACGACTAACACATATATATACTGCGGGTTTTCTGTATCAAAATCAAATTTGGAGGCCCGTCGAGTACTGCAGCGGCCTAAACCTGGACTCACCATTGGCAACCGAAGCAGGCGTGGTTTGCCGTGCGCCTAAGCCATTACCCAGCCACACACCCACACACCCGGCGTCACTGGGTGATCTGCCCCCCAATCCTCGTCCAGACAACAACCTATCCCCGAAATCTCCAAAATCCCCCCAAACCCCCGTTCAGACAGCCACCCACTGACCACGGCAGTTTGTGCTGCAGGTTTCAGTATGAATTCCCCGAATTAGCCTAAAACCGCCCCCATTTTGGACCGCACCCTAACGAGGAAAAAGGTGACAATCTGCCGAAGGGCAAAGCTGCAATCTGCCGGTAGCCGAAAGCACACTTCGCCACCGCTTCATCAACCACAGGAGCACCGCAGCGCTTGAAAATACGCCAGTCCTCCTGTTCCAGCACCCCCGCCAGCGTTTCTGACCACTGATCACTGACTATTGCCCTTCACCATCGTCACCGCCACCCGAATCGCCGCCAGCATACTCTCCTCGCTGGCCTCCCCCGTCCCCGCGATATCAAACGCCGTGCCATGATCCACCGAAGTGCGGATTATCGGCAGCCCGATACTCACGTTCACGCCGCTGTCGAAGGCCAGCAGCTTCATCGGAATATGCCCCTGGTCGTGGTACATGGCCACAACGATATCGTATTCACCCCGCGTCGCGCGCAGAAAGACCGTATCCGGCGGCTGCGGATCGGAGACTGTCCAGCCGCGGGCGCGCGCCTGCTCAATAGCCGGCTGAATCTGCTCTGCCTCCTGCACGCCGAACAGCCCGTTCTCGCTGGCATGGGGGTTCAGCCCCGCCACCGCGATCCGCGGCGCTCCGATCCCCAGCATCCGGCACGAGTTGTATGCCAGCTCGATCACCTCCAGCACCCGTGCCGGCCTGACCCGCCCGATCGCCTCCTCCAGCGCAACGTGCGTGCTCACATGCACCACCCGCAGCGACGGCCCGACCAGCAGCATCGACACCCGCTCAGCACCGGTGCGCTCGGCCAGCAGCTCAGTATGGCCGGGATACAGGAAACCGGCCCGGTGCATCGCCTCCTTGTTCAGCGGCGCGGTCACCACCGCCTCCACCTGCCCCGCCATGGCGAGATCACACGCGCGCATCACATATTCCACCGCGGCCCGCCCCGCGCCCGCGCTCACCTGCCCCACCGGCGCATCGGCCAGTTCGACGTTCGCCAGATCCAACAGCGGCGCCGTCCCCTTCTCATAGCTGCCGCCCCTTATATCCTCAATCCGCTCAAAGCGGGGCGCGATATCCAGCCCAGCCGCGGCCCTGTCGAGGACACCCCGATCTCCCACCACGAGCGGCCGGCAAGCCGCAAATACCTCTCGATGTCCCAATGCCTTCAGCACCACCTCCGGCCCGATGCCGGCGGGGTCGCCCAGCGTAATCGCCAGTATTGGACGGCTGTAAGCCACGGTTCACACCTTTCTGCTTGTCTGAACTCTAATCTGTATGATCAGGGGATTGTCTGACCCGCTACCCTGCCTGCGCCAAGTAAGACCGATGCTATCACCCCCAGCCGCGCCCGCAAAACATGCCCCCCGCGCCGGCGGCGGCAGCCTCGGAACGGCGCGCCAGTCACGCGCCTCTTCCCCGCGCGATAGCGCGATGTCCACCGATCCGCTACACTATGGAGGCGCGCCCAGAGGGTGCCCCGATCCGGTTGCCGCCGGCCGTCTGCGCTCGCGCCGCCAGCGGCGCCCAAACACACTTCTGGAGAATCCCGCCATGGCAAACATCGCACTCATCGGCTGCGCCCATATCCACACGCCCGGCTTCGTCAAGCGCCTGCAGGCCCGCTCCGACGTCTGCGCCGTCGCCGTCTGGGACCGCGACCCGGCTCGCGCCGGCGCCTGCGGCGGCCAGCTCGACGCGCCCGTCTCCGACAGCGTCGACGCCATCTTGCGCGACGACGCCGTTGACGGCGTCATCATCTGCTCCGAAACCGATCAACACGAGCCGCTCGTCACCGCCTCGGCCGCCGCCGGCAAGCACATGTTCGTGGAAAAACCGCTCGGCTTCGGCGCGCAGGACGCCAACAGCATGGCCGCGGCCATCGAAAAGGCCGGCGTTCTCTTTCAGACCGGCTACTTCAGCCGCGGCATCCCGGTCCACCAGGCCCTCAAGGATCTCGTATCCCAGGGCGTCTTCGGCCAGATCACCCGCGCCCGCTTCGTCAACTGCCATGGCGGCGCGCTGCGCGATATCTTCACGCCCGACTGGCTGTGGATGACCGACATGGAGCAGGCAGGCGTCGGCGCATTCGGCGATCTCGGCACGCACGCGCTCGACCTGATGCTGTGGATTCTGGGCGACGTGGACCGGGTGACGGCCACCCTGGCTGTCGTCCTGGAGCAATACGGTCCCGACTGTGACGAGACCGGCGAGGCGCTCTTCCGGTTCAGCAGCGGCGCAATCGGTTCGCTCGCCGCCGCCTGGGTCGACGTGGCCGAACCGATCACCGCCGAAATCAGCGGCACCGAGGGCCACGCCTACATCTTCAACCGCAGCGACCTCTACATCACCACCGCCAACCTCGAGGGCGCCGACGGCAAGCGGCCCTGGACCGACCTGCCCCCCGCCTGGCCCCACGCCTTCGACCTCTTCCTCGACGCCCTCAACGCGCAGGACCCGTCCGCAAGGGCCTCCATCCCCCTCGTAACCGCCCGCGAAGCCGCCTACCGCAGCGCCGTCATGGAAGCCATGTACAAAGCGGCGGCCGAGGGGTCGTGGGTGTCCCTAACCTGAACGTCACGGCGCATCAAACTGAAGCTCTGGGAGGTCCGGCCGCTGACGCCAAACGGCCGGACCGCTCTCGTCTGCAGCGTCGGCAGGGCAACTGCCGCGACTCAATGCTGAGGAGGCCTCCGACGCCGCCGTCTCCTCACTTTCCAAACCACACCCACACCTGAACCCAACGCCAAGCCCAGGACCAGCGCAGCCAGTCCCCACAAAAACGGAGGCGCGTCGTCGCTACCGATTCCGCCAACCTCCACCTGCGAGGACTCGCCCCTGTCGTAGGCCTGACGTAGCAGCGCTACCGGGTTTTCCTCGCCAATACTTTGGGGCGGAACGGTCAGCCACCGGCTTAAGGCGCCTCCCTGGTCGCCGGTACGCGCCACCGCGAGGAAAGCGGACTGAGCCGTCTGTTCTTGAGGGCAACGGCTGTCTCCCCCTTCCATGGAGCCGGCCTCAAGAGCGGCGACCAGTCCGCCCGAGAGGACCGCGCCAGGCTGTTGCATAGCCTCTTGAAACGCTTCCAGCGCAGCGCTTACCACCGCCGGTCCCACCAGGATATTCCCCTGGGCCGAAACCGATGGGCCGCTGACTCCGCCGGCCCAGTCGGAGTTCTCGTACCCGGTGAAATTCGCCTCTCCTTGAGCTAAGGTAGCCACGCCGTACTGCCTCGCCTGCATAGCGGAGTCACCCGAAATGGCCGCGGCAACTGCATCCTGAGCAGATACGCCGGCCAGTAAACGGCTCACAGCCCTATCGATCCGATCGCTGTTCTGCGAATCCACCTGCGCCTGAGCCACAATTGCCCCATAGCCGGGCAGAAGGCGGGCCAGTTCGACGTTTCCAAGCAACGAGATGTCGATATACACGTGATACACTGTTTGCTCTGCGCCATTCCCTGACCCGCCGACAGCTGACTGGGATAGTCTGAAGGCGCTGGCGACGCATGTGGCCAGCGCAACGCCCACCTCGCCGCCATCAGGGTCGACAGCCACGACCGACCAGGTGCCAGACGAACTGCTTTTTGAAGAGATTGTACTCCTGGCGCCGCAGGAAGTGGCCAGTAGGAGCGCGATAACACCACCTGCAGCCCATAAGGGCTTCATGCTTTTCCCACTCCTCCTTGAGCGCCGCGTAAAATGAGCGGTGGTAAGCGTCCCTAACTTACCCATCGCGCCGCATCAGACTGAAACTCTGCGCCGTCGCGCCCCCGTCCGGCGCGCTCGCGAGGAAGAGCGCCAGCGGCGCGACCTCCTCCGGCTCTTTGAACCACTCGCTATCGAAAGTGCCGGCCTCGCGCGCGGCCGGGCCGGGCATCATCGCCGTGTTCACCGGCCCCGGAATCAGCTCGTTGACACTGATATTGTCGCCCCGCAGCTCCTGGCCCAGCACACGCGTCAACATCCACAGCCCGGCCTTGGAGCAGCTGTACGCCGAAGAGCCGGGCGCGCCGCGGTGCCCCATCCCCGAGCCAATTGTGATGATCTTGCCCCCGCCGCGCGCCTTGAGGTGGGGAATGGCTGCCCGCGCGCAATAGTAGGCGCCGGTCAGATTGATCGCGATCGTCTGGCTCCAACTGGCCGCATCGCTCCCGGCCACCTCGCTCCGCCCCGGCGAGAAGCCCGCGTTGATTACCAGAATGTCCAGGCCGCTAAAACGCGCCGCGGTCTCCTCAACCGCCTTCTCCACCGATGCCAGGTCGGCCACGTCTGCCGTCACCGCCAGCGCCTGCCCGCCCGCCTCCTCGATCTCGCCGGCCACGGCCTCGATCTCCGAACGCGTGCGGGCCGCGCAACAGACGGCCGCCCCCGCGCCGGCAAAGGCGATCGCGATCGCCCGTCCAATGCCCCGTCCGCCCCCGGTCACCAAAGCGACCTTCCCGGCCAGCGACTGTCCTGAGTTCGTCATCCCGTCTACCTCGCTTGGTTTGCTGTGGTCAGTTTTCAGTTCTTCGTTGCAGCGTAACGACTCAGCCACAACTGATTCGAGACCTTGAGCCAGGCCTACCCCATTGACTTTCGATACATCGGCGAGGCGGACGCGGCAGGCAAAAGAGAGGACATCGTGACGACGGGCAACTCTTTTAGACGCCGAAAACGATGATCATCTGTGATAAAGATCGTACATCCGGCGTGCAAAGCCGCTGGCCTCCAGATTAGCCGGTCCAGTAGATGGTAGCGTCAACCTTCCCATGACGCCCTTTCGTCCTTGAGGTAGGATTCTACCTCCTCTGCGTTCCTGAGAAGACGCTGCCCGGGAGCTTCCTTCAAAATTTCAACCGCAGACCGCCTCTGAGTCACCGAGGAGTGAACGACAACGCTGACAGACTCCCCAACCGGAAGCTCCTGGTCCACTATCTCAATCCTGCCCCCAGGCAACACCGTCGTCCTGATGTGCAGGGTCTTCTGCACTGTCCGTTTCTCCTTATCATGCAGCTGCACTTAGCGACGGCGAATTCGTCCGCCTTTGGCAGGGAATTATAACTTAACCTGAATTCGGAGAAAGAGAGTACCTTAACAAGCTGGCAGAATAGAAGCTCCCCAACCAAAACTCTCCGGCAAAGAAAGGGAATTATGCACGATCAGGCGCAAATGATAACGCGATTTAGTGGAAAGTGATCTAAGCGGGTTACTTTCCACAAATGATTATAGTGAATAACGGGAACAACCTGGATGAATTAGGGCTCGTTGACGTCTGTCTGAACCGGAATATCCAGGAAGGGGCGCTGCGTACCGGGGAGGGCCCCCACAAGGGGCGCCTCTACGGGGGAATACGGTGGACTTGAATTCGTCACATTTTGAGTGGCTTTCGCCAATTGTCAACGCGACTTAGAAAACCCTGCCAGGACCAGCACGACAAGAGATAATGCTCTATCGCCGCAGCAACAGTCGTTCGGCAGCCAAGCGGTTCATGCTGACGCCGGCTTCAGCGGCGTCCATTGCCAGGGCACGGTGGGTCTCAGGAGGGATGCGAAGGGTTATGGCGCCACGGTAGCGGTGTGTAGACAGTGGCTCAGGGATCGGGGCGCCATCCTCGTCTAACGCCTTCACGGCGAAAGCGACCACGTCCCGAATGCCTGAGAACGCCTTCTCTGGTGTGTCGTCCAGGTGGCTAAGCAGCCCGAACTCCGCACACAGGCCCACGAACATGTCATCCTCATGGGACCAGGTAACGCGATAGGTATAGCGGTCATGGCGATTCATTGCAGTTCCTCCAACAGTTTGTCGATCACCTTGAGGGCTTGGCGAACCTGACAGGGCTTGGCCATGCCCATTATGCGCTGGAAATTGACCAGCGGCTCGCCCTGCCAAGGCGTTCCATAGAGCAGGCGGCTGCCGCTCTGTCGGGGGTTCCGCCTTATCTTGGCCAGGGTTTTGTCGATACCTGTATGATAGCAGTATTGCTACCGAATTTTGAGCGACCGGAGACGAGTCGGTCAACAATGGTTGAGGAAGGGAATCAAGTGCCTGACTCCTCGAGCAGTAGCAAAGTTTGTTGGCGCGGGCGTGCCGTCAGCCGTCGTTTTGGTTGAGTGCCGCGGCGGTCTCCTCCTCAGTTTCGTCTGCATACTGATTGTAACCGGGTCCCCGAACGCGGGGTTACTCGCTCAGGGGGCACTGGCTCGGTCTGTTGTATTGGGTTGCCCCTGGGTCGCTTCGCGGCGGGCTTTCTCTGCGCTGGAGTCGCCGAAGGGATGGCACATGTGACATTTTGTCGTCTTTGCAGGTGTTTCTGGCGTAGATAAACGACGCGCGGGGCGGTGGGAATGGGGATGCTCCGCTTTTCGGGAAAAGAAAAGCCAGGGATATAGGATTATGCGAACCGCAGCCCGATAATCACACGGCATGGAGCCGAATTTTGTCCACTGGCTTGCTCAAATCGTACGCCCTGACCCATGATAGTGCAAATTGGTAATTTGCATAGGTATGGTTGGCCCCAATCGCCAGACTACGAAACGGGAAAAACAGGGGCGTTCAGACGGCGAGGGCGGTTGTCTGAACGGGATTTTGGGGGGATTGAGGGGATTAGGGCAGGTTTGAGAAGAGGGTTGGGGGGATAGGGGCGGGGGAAGGGGGGAACGGCGAACGGCTACACCTTATTTTATCCACGGAGGGGCACGGAGGAGGGCAGAGGAAGGACGCGAGGGCGGTGTTGGCGTCTCAGATTGGGGGTGGGTTTCTGTGCGGCGGGGCTTGGGCGCCCACAAGGGGCGCCCCTACAGGGGGGTGCGAGGGAAGGGAGGGGTGGAGGGGACGGGTGGGGGACGGGGCGGGGAGAATTGGCGCAAGTGGACAGTGTGCGGGACGGCAGGGACGGGGAGGCGTCGGGGGGCGAGGGCGGGCCGCCAGGTTACTCACGGGGGCGTCTCTTTGATCTGCAGCCGCGCGTTATTCGCCCGTCAAGCCTCGAAGGTTTCACGGCTAAAGTTCAAACAGGTCGCGCACCGGACAGCTGAAGCCGGGCAGCGTCTCGCTGCCGTCGAGCGTGTCATCTTCGGCCAGACGCAGCACTGGCTGATTGGGACGGTGGACTTCGATGGCGCGGTTCTCCGGGTCCACAACCCATACGAGCGGCACGCCGAAGCTGATCCACATGCGCGCTTTGTGATAGAGCTCCCGGGGACTGTCGTTGGGAGAGAAGAGCTCGATTGCCAAGTCAGGGGCGCCCTTGTAATATCCAGGGACATCAGCATCCAGAGGGAGCTTTTTGGCGGAGATATACGCAATGTCAGGCGTCCTCACAGTATCGGGGTCGCGTTCGAGCAGGAAACCGACTTCGGAAGCTACGATCCACCCAGACCGCCGGGGCTTGATGAATCCACTCAACAGAATCGTCAGATTCACAACAATGCGGCCGTGTCTTACTCCTGCTGGCATCGTCTCGCATAGCGCCCCCTGTATCAGTTCGCCACGAACTCCTTCGCCATAGAGGCGGAGAAGGTCATCAGCGGTCAGCAGTTCCTCTGTTGTGAGTGCCATGGCAGTTCCCCCGTTGGTGATGAGGTGAGGGCACTATACTACAGGTCGGGCGGTCCAGGATGGAACTCGGGGGCTGAAGAGCGGTACGCGCTCGGATGGCGGCGGACCGTCCGTAACCGTTCGGCGCCGACCGCATGCGTCTGGATACATTCTAATGTTCCGTTTCGCGGCGCAAAGTTTGGAACCAACCATACCATATCGTTCCCGAACTATTGTTAGCGTCAAGGGAGGAGAACGAATATGAAAAGATCAAGGGGATGGGTTATTGGCATCGTGATTGTGGTGGCAGTCATTGATGCTGCTGCAATGTTATATCCTGAGTGGCGTTCCATCGTTTCTGATTCTGGATGGTATTCTCTGGCGTTCTGGATATCATTGGCCGTTCTTGTCTTTCTGGGAGGGCATGTTTTGTGGCCATTCATATTTGATGCGACCAACAGATGGGTTGTGCCTCACATAGTTCGCATATTGAATCGCGGCGACTTCAGGTCTACGAGAAAGAATCGGTGAAGAAGCTTTGTTTCACGGAGGGCTAACCCACAAATAAATGAGAATCACCGCGCGCGGTGATTCTCAGGGACAAGTCGATAGAAATATGAAGGCAAAATTGAGAATGTTGATGAATCGGAAGGCGTTCGAATCAATAGCCATGATTCTAGGGATCCTGTTCATGGGAGCGTTTGAAGTCGCCTCATGGGGGATCCTGGCTGGCATCCTGGCCGCCTATTTTGTTCTCAATTACGGCATTCCAAGCAAGTACACACCCCATGTCGCCACCTTTGAAGCCATGATCGTAGCAGGCGCGGTCGTTGCGCTCTTGCTCATCTTTTTGTTCAGAACTGTTCCTCCGTGGCTGAGAGGGGCTGGTATCGCATGGGTGGTGATCTCTCTTGCCACAAGTATGTTCCACCCCTTTCACTTCTTGACAAAGGCAGAGAACGAAAACCCAACCCTGTGATGGCGCTTGAGATCCCCTTCTTTCTCGCTTTCATTGCTGGCTGAAGCGGACTGAAGTAGGCCCCACAAGCCGGACCACAGGCCAGGGTGTAGCATGGGGCGTACTTCCCGGGCTGTGGAGGGGAAGCTCGATGGTCAAGGGACAGCGGCGACACACAGCGGTCTACAATTTTGGGGCTGCGCTGGAAGCGCATGAGGGCAGTTAGATAGTTCGTCGGTTGTCCACTGAGAATGAGGTTCATCCCAACGGCATCCGTCTGAATGCGCCTCATTTCTCCCGTTCTGTAGTCTAGCCACTGGTGCTAACCTCACATTAACCGGGGAGACGTGACATAGCCCGTGCCCGGAGGCGTGCATGTCTGCAATTACTGCTCAAAGGTTCAGTCGTCCCTTACGTTCTCTGCGTTCGTAACGGTTGAGGGGTTTACCGAAAATAAAGTCGTGAGATCTCGCCTGTCCTCTAGCATCTTCCTTTAGCGGTAGACCTAGCAGCGCTCGAAAGAAGCGTCTTAGCACGGTGGCAACGAAGGCGTAGACCAAGAAGAGTGCGAAGAGCACCCCGATCAGGAATAAAATTTCCATGGGAGTTTCTCCTATGGTGGCGTGAGCCTTTGCTTACTCTTTATCGGTTTTTCGGGTTCTGGCTGAGCTTGGCCTCAAAAACTGGACCACAGGCTCAGGTGTATAATGGAACAATTCACCCAGCCTGTGGAGGGGAAGGTCGATGGTCAAGGGACGGCGGCGACACACAGCGGTCTGCAAGTTTCGGGCTGCGCCGGAAGCGCGTGAGGGCAGCTAGGCGGTTCGTCAATTGTCCACTGAGAATGAGGTACATCCCAACGGCATCCGTCTGTATGCACCTCATTTTTCCCTAGGCACGGTCCGGCATTTGGGGCCGACCAGTTTCGACAAGTATGGCTATTCTGAAGCCGGCCGGGTATCCGGCAAGGTCACGAAGTCCTGGACGACGACAAAGTCGACACTGCCGTCTGCCATTATCTGCGCCTGGCGGATCTGGGCCTTGTTCGGCGAGCGGTTGCTGCCTTCGACATTCATCTCAAAGACGCCCGCCGCGCTGATCGTCCCCATCTGCTGCATCGCCTTCAGGAACTCGGCCCCGGTCAGGCCGTCGAAGCCGACATTGTTCATGGCGACCGTCAGTACGTCCGCGATCCCGTACATGGCGCTGTAGAGCAGCAGATAGGTAAAGGCTTTCTCCGATTCGGGGTAGCCCTTGGCGACAAATGTCTCCAGCGCCCGCTGCACGCCCGGCGCTTCGGTGTCGGTCCACCACAGATAGGGGAAGACGCCGTAGTAGCCTGCGGCAAGGGACGCGTTCGCCCCCAGGATGTTCAGCACGTCGCGGTTCATGCCCCAATTTACGCTGCCAAGCACCACCTGATCGTAGAAGCCGAGCGCGTGCAGCGTGCCGATGACCTGGGCGATGCTGAACGAAATCGACTGCATGTAGATTACGTTTGCGCCGTTGACCAGCAGGTTCTGCAGTTGACCGGTCACGTCTGCGGCCGGGTCGATTGGCTGCTCCTCAAGCGGCAGTACCGTGATTCCCAAAGATTCGGCGAAAGCCAGCGATTCAGGCGTGGTCGCGCCCGCGCCAAACGCGTTTGCCCAACCAATGACGCCGACTGTGATCGCATCGCCCGCGCCTTCGGGTTTGATCTCGTCCCAGTTACTGTGCACAAACTGCAGGAAACCGGCGAACTGGTCGGAGTGGATCGGCACGATGCCGACTGTGTAGCCGTCGGCCGGGTTGTAAATGGAGTGCGAGTCGACCCCCGCGGCCAGGTTGACGATTTCGTCTTCGACCACCCTGTCCTTGAGCGCGATCGTCGCCGCGCTGCTGGCCGTTGTGATAAACAGGGGCTTGGGCGTCTCCGCGCGGAACTGCTCATAGACCTGCACTTCCTGTTCGAGGAGGTACTGCGTATCCTCTATGCGCACACTCAACATGACGCCGCAGACGCCGCCTTCGGAATTGATCTGGTCGATCGCGTCCTGGGTGGCTCTGATAAATCCGTTCCCCGTCAGGGTTGCGAGCGGGCCGGTCAGCCCTGCCTGCTGGTAGACGACCAGGCTCTCGCCCTCGTAGCTGTTTTCGCAGGCGATCTCCTCCGGCGCCACAGGAGGCGAGGCTTCCTCCGCTTGCATGTCCTCCTGCGGTTCCTCCTGTGCGGCCAGCGGTTCTTCCGCGGGCACCGGTGAACAGGCTGCCGCGAGCAAGACGACGAGCAAAATGAATGTGATTGGTAGGCGCATTTTCATGGGGTGTCCCTCCTCCTGATCGAGGATGCAGGCGGCCGTCTGGCACCGCCATCTCCTGACTGTCGAACTGTCCGTCTACAGGCCTTGTGACTTGCCCTATTATACACCATCGCTTGTGGTCCAGTTTTTTGGGGGGGCAAGCAGGGCAATCGCATCTAAATCTGTAGGCCGATTCAGTTGAAATTGTGGCCAGAAGAAAGCGAGAATAAGTGGAAATCACCCTGCGCTTACTGAATATCGACGGGAAGACGCCGCGGATCAGGCCCTCAGTCGGCGA
>JAJDZJ010000017.1 GCA_022824685.1 Caldilineaceae bacterium | reverse complement strand
CAAGATTCCTCAGTCGGGAACGCTTCCATCAGGCTGTAGAGGCTGTCGTAGTTTTTGAGGTTCATGGTGGCTAGTCCTTAGTTGTTGACTATACCACCATTGTATCACACCATCATGGTTGTGTCAAGTATATAATTCCCTTTACAAAATCTGCAGACTCGATAGGCTGCAAGCGGGAACATTCCGATTCCAGATGAGCGGATCCCCGGTCGTCACTGGAAAAGAGTGAGACAATCAGGAGCGTGAGCATGAGCAACTCGACCGTGCCATCCGACCTCGATATCGCCCAGGACGCAGATATCCTTCCGATTTGGGAGATCGCGGAAAGGATGGGGCTCGCCAGGTCGGACATAGAACTCTTTGGCGACTACATGGCGAAAGTGCGCCTGGAAGCCGTTGAAAGTCTGGCAGAGCGTCCCGACGCCCGCTACATTCTGGTGACCGCGATCACGCCGACGCCACTGGGAGAGGGCAAGTCGACGACGACGGTTGGATTGGGCCAAGGGATGCATCACATAGGCAGGACGGCAACGGTTGCGATCCGCCAGCCCAGCCAGGGTCCCACTTTCGGCATCAAGGGCGGCGCGGCCGGCGGCGGCTACAGCCAGGTCGTGCCTATGGAGCAGTTCAACTTGCACATGACCGGCGATATGCACGCGGTTTCGGCCGCGAATAATCTGCTGGCAGCTATGATCGACGCCCACATTTACCAGGGAAACGCGCTGGATATCGATCCCTATAGCATCATGTGGAGGCGCGTGCTGGACGTCAACGACCGTGGGCTTAGAAACATTGTGAGCGGACTTGGCGCCAAGTCCGATGGGCCCCAGCGTCAGACCGGTTTCGACATCACGGCGGCGTCAGAGGTGATGGCGATCCTTGCGCTCACGACCGGCCTACCCGATATGCGGGAACGCTTCGGCCGCGTAACGGTAGGCAGAGACCGGAAACGGCAACCGGTCACAGCGGAGCAGTTGCAGGCAGCGGGCTCAATGACTGTGTTGATGAAGGAGGCAATCAAGCCGAATGTCTTTCAGACACTGGAGAACACACCGGCGCTGGTCCATGCCGGCCCCTTTGCCAACATCGCCCATGGCAACAGTTCGGTGCTTGCCGACCTGATCGGCATCAAGACCAGTGACTACCTGATTACGGAAGCGGGTTTCGGCGCCGATATCGGAGCGGAAAAGTTCTTCAACATCAAGTGCCGATATAGCGGCCTGCGGCCCGACGCGGCAGTGCTGGTGGCCACGGTGCGGGCTTTGAAGTCGCATACGGGCCGGTACCGGGTCATCCCTGGAAGAACTCTGCCACAGGAAATGCTGCAGGAGAAGCCCGACGACGTGAGGGAAGGCGGCTCCAATCTGCGGAAACAGATCCAGAACGTGCGGGCGCATGGCGTGAGCCCCGTGGTCTGCGTGAACTGCTTCGCCAGCGACTTCCAGAGCGAGATCGATGTCATAGGGCAGATTGCCGAAGAGGAAGGCGCACGTTGGGCGGTCTCCACGCACTGGGCGGAAGGCGGCGCCGGCGCGAAGGATCTGGCTCGCGCGGTCGTTGAGGCGGCCGAAGAGCCCAGCGCATTCCGCTTCCTATACGAACTGGATGCTCCTCTCAAAGCGAAGATCGAGAAGATCGCCACCGCCATTTACGGCGCGGACGGTGTCGAGTACACTGCGCTGGCGAACCGTCAAATACGGCAGTACGAGCAGAGCGGATTCGGCGCGCTACCAATCTGTATGGCAAAGACACATTTGAGCCTGAGCCATGACCCGAAACTCAAGGGCGCGCCCACAGGGTTCACCGTGCCGGTCAGGGAGGTTCGGGCCAGCGTGGGGGCCGGTTTCGTCTATCCGCTTCTGGGCGAGATGAGGACCATGCCAGGGCTTGGCAGCGCGCCCGCAGCCCAGAACGTTGATATTGACGTGGATACAGGACAGGTGACCGGACTATTCTAGCAGTTCTGGCCTTGGGCCAGATTCGAACGCGGCGCCTGTCCTTTTCTAGTGGCCTTCGCCTGATGTCAACAATGCAAAGAGAAGCGCTGGGACAGGGTTATTCAATTTCGGGCTCTACGGGAATCAATGTGGATTTTGGACTGATTTTGGAAATTCAGGGTACAATGTAGGTTATGCCTTTTACCTTTCACGCCGCATGGCTCACGTCAGGCAAACAGTCCGGCGGCGAAGAGACGCAGGATGCCTACGGTCTTGCGCATATCCCTCGCCTGCATCGGCAGGGAGACAGCCGGAGGCCTCCAGAACGTGGATCTCGCCCCCTGCGGGAGGGCGATGCGGTTACGTTGGCCGCGATGGAACAGGGCCGTCCGGCCAGCGTTGAGCCAACCAGCGAACCGTCTTCCGAAAGCGGTCCGCGGCTCTTCCTTTGGGGTGAAAATCACGACCCCCCCAGCATCTGGGAGGAGCGGGAGTCCGACCGGAATGGCGGACCCGGCGGGCCGGATGTTGCAGAGCCGGCCGCGCCTGGCTCGCCTGTCGAAGGGCGAAACGGCGGTCGTGAACAGGAGGCAAAGAGCAACGGCAAGATCCCTTCCCACCCCGCGCAGATGCCGGTCGGAACATTGCGACAGATGTTGCGGCAGTTGGCGACCGCGAGCGAGCTTTCCAGTCTGCTGGGCAGCCCGGCTACGGCCACCGTGTGGCTTCCCAGCCAGAATGGCCGCCCACAGATGCGGTTGGGATCCTTCCAGAAAGGCGTCAGTGCCTTGTCGGGCGACCAGGAGCCTTTTAAACTGCGGCCATGGCAGGTCACCGGTCTGACGCTCGACCCATTCAACACGCTTGCCTTCCTCAGCCGGTTTACAAACCAGCGCCTGATCGAGCTTCCCTCTTCAACTTCGCTGTTTCGCCACGCCCGCTTGGGCAATGACCTCCTTTTCTGGAGCCATGCAGCCAAATTCGTGCTGGAGCTCCTCGCCGGCCAGCACTTTCTCCCAGGTCTGATACCGGACAGCAGCGGGCGGTTCTGGGCCGCTTGGCAGCCCTTCTTTCTTGAAGGGAGCCTGCGAGAGCGGCTCGAGTACCTGGTTTCCCTGATGCCACCGATCTGCAGAGCCTACGAGTTGAAGTCCTTGGAAGACGCGCCCCCGCCGGGCGCGATTATCGAACATTTCATTGGGGTCTTGATCAATCGAGCGATCCGCGAGTGGGCTCCCAGAGAGAACGGCGTACGCAAACAGGGCCGAGTAGTCGACCGGAACGGACCTCCCAACCACAGTCAGTTCTCAAACGGTCCCAATTCGGGAGTGTTATGGTTGGACGGCCTTCGCGGAGAAGAGCCCCTTTTGAACCTTCCCCCCCAGCCGGCTCATCTGCTCTACAAGCAGTGGATCCGCTGGATGGAACAGCTCCATTCCTCGGTTGCGGACTCGAATTTCCAGGTAGCGTTCGCGCTGGAGCTGCAAACGAACAGCGAGGAACCGTCTTCACTTGAGACAGTTCCCGACAGTTCCTCCTCCTACCCCGTACCGCTTGACAGATGGCATCTCAACTACTACCTGCAGGACAAAGATGATCCGGACCTGCTGATTCCCGCCCAGAATGTTTGGAACCAGAATGGTCAGAGTATCCGCGTCGACGGCCGGCGCTTTGACCAGCCTCAGGAACGGCTGCTCACCGGGTTGGGGATCGCCAGCCGTCTGTTCGCGCCGATTCGGGAGAGTCTGCGCGCCCCCCGTCCTGAAAGGGCAATCCTTTCGCTGGAAGAGTCATATCTGTTTCTCAAGGAGATCGGGCCGCTGCTCCAGAGCAGCGGATTCGGCGTCATCATGCCAGACTGGTGGGCCGCTCGCAGCCGGTCCAGTCTCGGACTGCGACTTCGCCTGGGCGGTCCCGTCGACCCGGCCTGGGATGGGCATGCCCAAGCGGGGGGAGGCGCCCAAGTGCAGAGTCGGCGCCTCGGCGACGGCGTTGGCGGCGGGACTTTGCTCAACCTGAGAGGCTTAATCCAGTTCCGCTGGGAGCTGACCCTTGGCGACCAGACATTGTCCAGAGAGGAGTTTGAACGGCTAGCCGAACTGGGGTCACCGCTGGTCCGCGTCGGTGAAGAGTGGCTGGAACTGGACCCGGAACAGGTGCAGTCGGCCCGCAAATTCATCGACAAGAACGACTCGACGGGCAACATGCCGCTGTTGCAAGCCGTAGGATTGGCCCAGGCATTCTCCCGAACGCAGGAAGACGGAGATGGTGACCTCTGGTCCGGGGCGCCGCCCGCATCCAGTCGCTCGACGGCTCTGCTGTCAGGTCGAGAAGGTCACTCACCGCAGGGCGCCACAAGGGCCTTCAGGCCTGCATTCGACAGGGATTGGGCAGGAGGGATTGAAAGCCCGGATCTGCCTCTGGAAGCGGTTGTGGCTGACGGTTGGCTCGGCGCTGCCTTGGATCGGTTGCGGGGCATGGCGCCGGTTGAAGACATCAAGGAGCCCGATGGATTTGTCGGCGTCCTGCGGCCATATCAGCGCCGGGGGGTAGGCTGGCTCTCTTTTCTGCGGCAGCTGGGCCTGGGCGCATGCCTTGCCGACGACATGGGATTGGGCAAGACGATTCAGGCGATCGCGCTCTTGCTTTATTCGCGCCAGCAGACCAATCAGGAGCAGCCCCCCCCGCGCGGTCATGAGAACGGTCAACATCGTCCTGCCCTCCTGATCTGCCCGACGAGCGTTGTGGCCAACTGGCGGCACGAAATTGAGAGATTCGCCCCCAAACTGCGGCTTCTCCTACACCACGGGAGCGGCAGGCTGAACGGCGACGCGTTTCGAGAGGCCCTCGCCCGACATGACATGGTGATCACCAGTTTCGGAATCGCCCGCCGCGACATCGACATGTTGGAAGCGCAGGAATGGAGCGATCTGATCCTGGATGAGGCCCAGAACATCAAGAACCCCTCGGCCAAGCAGACCCAGGCTGTGCGCCGCTTGACAGGACAGACTCGCGCCCATACCGGCATAGGGCCCGCGCAACCATTTCGCGTTGCCTTGACCGGCACACCGGTCGAGAACCGGCTGCTGGAACTTTGGAGTATCATGGAGTTCCTCAACCCGGGCTATTTAGGCAAGAGGGAGCAGTTCCGCCAGCAGTTCGTCCTTCCCGTGGAACGTTACAACGACGAATTTGCCGCCGCCGATCTTCGTCGAATGGTTCAGCCCTTCCTGCTGCGCCGCCTGAAAACCGATCCAACGATTATCTCGGATCTGCCGGAGAAGAACGAGATGGTCGTCTACTGTTCGCTGACCAAAGAGCAGGAGTCTCTCTATACAAGGGTCATTGAGGAGACGATGGCTCGCGTAGAGAGGAGCGAGGGCGTGCAGCGTCGTGGTCTTGTTTTGGGCCTCCTGCTCAGATTGAAGCAGGTAACCAACCACCCCGCCCACTATCTGGGTGAAAAGGGCCCGCTGGAGGAGCGAAGCGGAAAGTTGAGCCGTTTGACGGCAATGCTGGAAGAGGCGCTGGCCGTCGGCGACCGGGCGCTTGTCTTTACACAGTTTGTCGAGATGGGCCACCTCTTGCGTCGTCACCTAATGGAGAGCCTGGGACGCGACGCGCTGTTTCTGCATGGTGGAACGCCGGCCGCCCGACGCGAGCAGATGGTGCGCTCCTTCCAGGAAGACAGCAACGGGGCTCCGATATTCGTTCTCAGTTTGCGCGCGGGTGGGGTGGGGGTCAACCTGACCAGGGCCAATCACGTCTTTCACTTCGACCGCTGGTGGAATCCGGCGGTTGAGAATCAGGCGACCGATCGGGCTTTCCGCATCGGACAGCAACGTTCCGTCCAGGTCTATAAGTTCGTCGTTTCAGGGACGCTGGAAGAGCAGATCCACAACATGATCGAGAGCAAACAGGATTTGGCGGAATCGATCGTGAACAGCGGTGAAGACTGGCTGACAGAGATGGATACCGATGGCCTGCGGCAGTTGATTGCGCTCCGCACTGCTGGCTGAGCGATGCGCCATTTGGACTGAAGAACATCGGGTGGGGTAGCATCTGCTTCTCGCGGGGCAAGGACCTGTAACGGAATGGAAAGCCCCTTGACCTCAAACAAGACTCAAAGAGCCAACTGATCAATGAATTGTGGCAAAATGTCTGTCAAGGAAGGGGATCCCAGCGGAGCCAAAGAGGCAGTGGCTGAAGAATCCGGGGGCAATCCTTCTTGGGCAGATCGATGGTATAAGTATTTGAGCGGGAAAGGCTTCGACTCCAATCGGGGCAAGAGTTTGGCCCGGCGGCTGGAAGTGGAGTCATTCGACGTCCAATTTGGACGCATTCAGGCGGAGGTGGTCGAATCCCATCGAGCCGCTTGCCAGGTTGAAATTGAAGTCCTGCCCTTGCGCGACGACGAGTGGTCGGCTGTGCTGGACGCTCTTGCCGGCGAAGCGCTCTACGCCGCGCAGCTGCTGGTCGGGGGAAGCGAGCCGGACTCGTTTCTGTCGGCCCTGGATTCGGTCTTTGAGGATGCGAATGTCGCGTTGCTGTCGTCATCCCCGAATGCTGGCGACTTTAAGACGCGCTGCACTGTTTGCAGGAACCAGTCTTCTCCCTGTAAACACGCTTTGGTTGTCCTGTATCGGTTCGGCCAGATGATCGCCGAAAACCCCTGGATGTTGCTTCTGCTGCGCGGACGAGACCGCCAGCAGGTTCTCACTGAATTGCGCCTGAGGCGCAGCGCCGAGGTGGAGGGAGGCGCGGGAGACGAAGACGCGGCGACTGGTCCGGCTTCAGACACGCCAATCGCTGGCTACGATGCTTTGCAGGCTCTGAATGAATCGGGCATAGATCGTGGTGATGAACCAGCCCTGAGCGAGCAGATCGACTCCTTTTGGGGAGGCCGGCAACTGGGACCGGGCGGAACACGTCAAGACCTGCAAGCCCTACACTACCATATCAGCCCGCCGTTGATACGGTTGGCTCTTTTGCGCCGCCTGGGACCGCCCCCCTTTCAGCAGGACAGCCCGGACATTCATGACAAGCTCGCCCAAATCTACTTTGATGTCTCCGCAAAGGCGCTGGAATTGGCCTTTGCCCCGGAACCTGACAGCGACGGGCTTGAGAACAATGAACCAGAACGATAGGAACGAACTGTGATTAGCCAGTTGTTGGCCCAAAGAGAAGCGGAATCCAACCCGGTTCGGGTGGGCATTATCGGCACGGGCAAGTTCGGCGCCGGCCTGGTGGCGCAGATTTCGCAGATGAAGGGGATGGTGACCGCCGCCATCGCCGACATCAACGCGCGTAACGCCCGTTATGCCTACACATCCAGCGGGGCGGATTCTCAGGAGATTCGAACGGCGGAGACGGGCGATGAGCTGGAGGACGCGGTTGGCGCCGGCAAACCTGTCATTGTCGAAGACGGCATGGCGCTCACCGACTGCGAATCCATCGATGCGATAGTTGAGGCCACCGGACTGCCTGAGGTTGGCGCCCGGCACGCCTACCGCGCCCTGAGCAATGGCAAGCATGTCGTCATGGTGAACGTTGAGGCCGACGTTACAGTCGGGCCCTTTCTGCGACGCACGGCTGACGCTGCAGGGGCTGTCTACACAATGGTGGACGGTGACCAGCCGGCGGTAACCTGGAATATCGTCGAGTGGGCCCGCAGCCTGGGTCTGGAAATCGTGGCCACGGGCAGGGGGACAATCTACTATGCCGACGACTTTGAGGGCACGCCGGAGACGGCGGCTGCCCGCTTCGGCTTTACAGAGGAGCATATCGAGCGGCGAACAATCAACCTGAAGATGTTCAATTCCTTCCGCGACGGCACTAAGGCGCAGGTCGAAATGACAGCCCTGGCAAATGCCGCCGGGCTCGAACCGGACGTCCGCGGCATGCACGAGCCCTCTGTGAACCTTGAGGACATTCCGGTTCGCTTCAGTTTGCAGGAAGAAGGAGGATTGCTTAGTCGTCATGGCGTGGTCGAGCTGGCAAACTCGGTTGACGACGATGGCGTTTCCATGCTTCCAAACCCGTTGAAGATGGGCGTCTTTGCCGTGGTCCGCTCGGAACATCCCTTCACAAGAGAAGACCTGGTCTACCACGGATGCCATGTTGGCGGCGATGGCAGGAACTTCCTGCTTTACCGTCCCTACCACCTGGTCGCGGTCCCTGCGCCGCTCAGCATCGCGCGTGCGGTCCTGCTCAACACGTCAAACGGTTCGTGCGCCCCCACGGCAACGGCTGAATGCATAACAGTGGCCAAGCGGGCCCTGCGCGCCGGCGAAGAGCTGGATGGCGGCGGCGGTTACACCGTCGTGGGACAGTGCGAAAAAGCGCATACGGCGCGGCAACAGGGATTGCTGCCGCTGGGCCTTGCGGACGGCGCGGTTCTAAAACGCGGAATCGCAAAAGGCGAAGCGATCGGCTACGAGGACGTTTCGCTGAACGAAAGTTCCTTTGTGCTCAAGATGCGGCGGTTGCAGGATGCGTTGACTTAGCAGGCATCGCAAAGCCGCGGGCGAAAGATTCGGACCCATCGTGAGAGGATGAAACCGCACAGATGCCTCCCGCGGCCTTTCCGCTGTGAGATTCCGGGGCAGGGCGGCTCCGGCCGAGTCACTGCCGTCCCCGGGCGAGGCACTTCGCCCAGCAACTGTACGTGTCTTGCTTGATTTTCATGTGTTTGCGTAGCACCCAAAGGAGGCTGGTATGGAATACCGGCGGCTCGGGCGAACCGGGTTGAAAGTTTCAGAAATCTGTTTGGGAACGATGACCTTCGGCCACGGCACGGGTCAGAAGGAGGCCGCGAGCATCGTCGATCTGGCGTTTGATGCTGGGGTGAACTTCTTCGACACGGCCAATTCCTACGCTGACAGCGAATCGGAAACGATCCTGGGAAACGTCTTGAAGGGACGCCGCCGCAACGCGGTCGTGGCCACCAAGTTCTTCAACCCAATGGGCCCCGATGTAAACAGTTCCGGCACGAGCCGCTTTCACATAATGCACACAGTCGAGGACAGTCTGCGCCGGTTGCAGATGGACTATATCGATATCCTCTATATTCACCACGTGGACTCGCAAACACCTTTGGAAGAGACACTGCGCGCGCTGGACGACCTCGTGAGACAAGGGAAAGTGCTTTATACAGCATGCAGCAATTTCGAGGCCTGGCGTCTGATGGAGGCCATGTGGCTCAGCGATCACAATGGCTGGGAGCGCTTTGCCGCATATCAACCCCAATACAGCCTCGTTGTGCGGGATATCGAGCAGGAGATCATTCCCGTTTGCCAGCTGAAGGGCATCGGCCTGGTTGTGTGGAGCCCCCTGGGCGGGGGCTTTCTCACCGGTAAATACCGGCCCGGCGAGCGCACAAGCAGCGGCTCCCGCTCTGAAGAAGGCTGGGCCTTCCCCCAGAATTATTTTGCCGCCAACGCCGACCAGACGCTTGCTAAGCTGCTGGAGGTTGCCTCCGAACTGGGGCGGACACCTGCGCAGATTGCCACGCGTTGGGCGCTCGAGCAACCTGCCATTACAAGCGCAATCGTCGGAGCGCGCACTATCGAACAGGCCCGGGACAATCTCCAAGCCGGCGGCTGGGCATTGCCGGCTGAAGTTCGCGAACAGCTGAACGACGTGTCCCGCCTGCCGGACCGGTACCCGAAATCGATGGAGTTCAACATGCACGAGCGCCGAGACAGCGCAGTGCAGATGTCTTTTTTGGACTGAACAAAGTGGCACAATACGACGTTCGACACTTTCTGGAAACAGAACAGGAATACGCCGACCTGGCTTCGCTGCTCCGGGTTGCGTCGCCTGGGAATCGTCCTGTGTCTGCCGGTGAGCTTCGGGAGGAGGACCTGGACTGGCCGGCTGGGTACCTTCACGGGAGAGTTTATCTCGTTTCCCAGGGAAAAGGGTTTGCGGCCGTGGGTACCTGTTACCAGGCATTCTGGCAGGAGGCCCCGTTTACGGTTCACATTCACTTCGATATTCACCCGGAACATGAAGAGGCCCAGGTTCTCTCGCTTGTTTACGCGGAACTTCAACGTCTTGTTGCAGAAAGCGGAAAAAAGGTGAAGCGGCTGGCTTCAAGGGCAAGAGAGAACGAGGGTGTTCGAATCCAGTTCTTGCTGGAGCAAGGGTTCCAAGAGACGATGCGTTCTCCAACATCAGTCTTGCGGACGGACGCAGCGGATGGAACTATTTCGGAGGAAGCTGGCGGAAAAACTGCTCAAGACGGCGTAATGATCCTGACGTTGAACCAGCTCAAAGCGGGCGTCCCTGACTGGAAGCGCCGCCTGCGCGATCTTCGATGGGAGGTCGTTCAGGATGTGGAGTCGACCGACCCCTTCTCCAAGCCGACTGTAGATGATTTCGAGGAGATGGTCCTCAATGACCCCGCGCTTGATGAGAACGCGTTTTTCGTCGCCCTCAACGCAGCGGGAGACCTGATAGGCATGAGTAATCTTTGGCGCAACGATCCCAGCGGCAAACGGCTGGACACAGGGTTGACCGGCGTTGTGCGATCCTATCGGCGCCGGGGCATTGCGACTGCCCTCAAGCAGCGCACAGTTCAATACGCCAAATCCTCCGGGGCAGCTACGATCGAGACAAGCAACGAGGAGGGCAGCGCCATGTACGCTCTCAATGTGAAGCTGGGGTTCAAACCGGGGCCGGCATGGCTGGATTTCTCGAAGGCGGTCACATCTGAGAGCAACTGAAGTAGCTGCGCGCCTTCTGCCGCCGGTTTGCCTGGCCGCTTACAGGCCGTTTGAAGACGAATTGGCGCATCTGAAGGACCATACAAGATAACGCCCTGCAGTTTGCGCCGCTCCTTCCGGCGACACGGTCCCAATCGACCCAGGGCGAATCATTCAATCTAAGGGAGTTATCCCAATGAACACGATCGGGGAACAGGCAGCCACACTGGAGGAAGCGCTGAAGCTCTCACTTCCCCCGCTGGCAATCGCCTTCGCGGACGACCTGCCGGCGGGCGTTTCGCCATATGGGGAGGTTGCCCCTGCGGGCTGCTACTTCTGGCAGGAGGCGGCGCAGAGAGTCTTTGCAACCAGCGCAGAAGACCACGCGCTTTGCGCCATAGGCATTCACACGCACAACCTGACCGATGCCCCCGCCGCGCAGAGTGGGGAACTCATGGCGGCGCTGGAGGCAATGCAGGGGCTGGACTACGTGCGCGAGGAGGAGGTGGCGGCCATTCCGGTACTGTCGCAGCCCGTGCGACATACTGTGTACGGCCCGCTGGCCGACTTTCCCATGGCCCCCGATATCGTCCTGCTCTTTGCCCACGCCCAGCAGAGCCTGATTCTGACCGAGGCGGCCGCACGCGTCGACGAGGGCGTTCCGCCGGCGATGGGCAGACCGGCCTGCGCAGTTGTTCCCCAAGTCAAGAATGGGGGACGGGCAGCGATGAGCCTGGGCTGTTGCGGCGCGCGCGCCTACCTGGACGCGCTCTCAGACGACGTCGCTCTATGGGCCTTGCCGGCAGACAAGCTGGACGCTTACTGCCATGAGATTGAGGGATTGGCCAAGTCGAACGAAGTCCTGACCGTATTTCACGAACGGCGGCGCGAGGACGTGGCCGCGGGCAAGCGCCCCACCGTCCAGGAATCTCTCGGACGACTGTCCGAATAGTCCGGCGAGAGGCTTGGGGGCGTTGACAGATGCAAAGCAGATGGAACGATGAGGACGCGGTCAGATTCTCCGGTGACCCGCTTGCGATGCGCGTGTATAGTTCGCGCCTGCTGGGAAGCGACCCGTCGCTCGTTCTCCACGGCGGCGGCAACACTTCGGTGAAGGCGACCGCCACGAACATCTTTGGCGAAGAGGAGGAGGCGCTCTACGTCAAAGGCAGCGGTTGGGACCTGGCAACGATCGAGGCGCCGGGCTTCGCGCCTGTTCGTTTGGAGCCGCTGCGGCGCATGGCCACGCTGGAGACACTTTCGGACAGCGCCATGGTGACGGCCCAGAGAGCCGCGTTGACCGATCCCTATGCGCCGAATCCTTCGGTGGAGGCGATCCTCCATGCCATCATTCCATTCCGATTCGTCGATCACTCACACGCTGATGCCGTCGTGGCACTGACCAACACGCCAGACGGCGAGGCGATTGTCCGTGACCTGTACGGCCCGCAGATGCTGATCGTCCCGTATGTGATGCCGGGATTCCTCCTTGCCCGCACCATCTACGAAATGACGCGAGAGGCGAATTGGGATGCTCTGTCCGGCATGATTCTGCTCAATCATGGGGTTTTCACATTTGACGACGACGCTCGCGAGAGTTACGAGAAACATATTGAAATCGTTACGGCCGCTGAACTGTACATAGACAATTCGGCGGGAGAGACGGGCGGGAATGCGGCTCCGGTTGAGAAGCCGGTTTCTGCAGATGCGCTGCTTGAGCTTGCGCAGTTGCGCAAGGCTGTCTCCGAACTGCGCGGGCAAGCCGTCCTGGCGTCGTTGGATAATTCGACTGCCGCCAAGGCGTTCTCGGAGTTGCCGAACGCGCCCGAGCTGGCGACGCGCGGACTGCTGACCCCTGACCATGTAATCCGCACTAAGCGGATTCCCATGGTCGTTACGGGCAAGGGCTGTGAACATGATGTGGCTGACTACGCCGCGGCCTATCGCGATTACTTTGCGCGCCATACTGACGGCAGTCTGACCCAGCTCGACGCGACGCCGCGCTGGGCGCTGTGGCCTGGCACGGGCAGCGCAGCCTTCGGCGCCACGCCGGGAGAAATCGGCGTGATTGACGACATCAAGCGGCACACACTGCGGGCGATCGGCTGGGCGGAGGCGCTGGGCGGCTGGCAGCCGCTGGACGAAGCCGACATTTTCGCAATCGAATACTGGGAGCTGGAGCAAGCCAAGCTAAAGAACTCGGGCACTGCGCCGCAGTTCCAAGGCAAGGTCGTTCTGGTTACGGGCGGCGCAAGCGGCATCGGCCGCGCCTGCGTTGAGGCGTTTCTTGGGCAGGGCGCGGTTGTGGCCGCGCTTGACATCAGCCCGGCTGTTTTAGACCTTTTTGACGAGGGCAACGTCCTTGGAATCCGCTGCGACGTTACTGACGATGAAGGTGTCAAAGCGGCCGTGGAAGAGGTTGTGCAGCGATGGGGCGGATTGGATGCGGTCATCTGCAATGCCGGCGTTTTTCCCGCCAGCCAGTCGCTTTCTGAGATGGATTCGGAACACTGGGACAGAAGCATCCTGGTAAACCTGACGAGCCAGCAGCGGCTTCTGCAGGCGTGCGCGCCCTTTTTGGCCTTGGGCTGTGACCCTGCGGTCGTCATCATCGGCTCGAAAAATGCGCCGGCGCCGGGGCCGGGGGCGGGGGCCTACTCGGTCGCGAAGGCGGGCCTGACTCAGCTGGCCCGCGTCGCCGCCCTCGAAATGGCGCATAGCGGCATCCGGGTCAATGTGCTGCACCCCAATGCAGTTTTCGACACGGCTCTCTGGACAGACGAGCTTCTGGAAAAGCGCGCGGCCAGCTACGGGATCAGCGTCGATGCGTATAAGTCCCGGAACCTGCTTGGTGTTGAAGTAACTTCCGCGGATGTCGCCGCGCTGGCAGCGGCCGCGGCGGGACCTATTTTTGCAAAGACGACCGGCGCGCAAATCCCCATAGACGGCGGAAACGATCGCGTGATCTGATAGCCTCCATGTTAAACACTGGTCCGCCTCTTTGCGATCGGTCACCTTTTTCGCGCAAGGCAGGCTTCACCGGCGTCTTAACGGCGCTCCACGTGGAAGTGAAGTGCGCCTGCCAGGAAATGGTTGTTGGTGGTGGCCGCCTTCAGAGCCAGGGCAATCGCATCTAAATCTGTAGGCCGATTCAGTTGAAATTGTGGCCAGAAGAAAGCGAGAATAAGTGGAAATCACCCTGCGCTTACTGAATATCGACGGGAAGACGCCGCGGATCAGGCCCTCAGTCGGCGAG
>JAJDZJ010000183.1 GCA_022824685.1 Caldilineaceae bacterium | reverse complement strand
TCGCCGACTGAGGGCCTGATCCGCGGCGTCTTCCCGTCGATATTCAGTAAGCGCAGGGTGATTTCCACTTATTCTCGCTTTCTTCTGGCCACAATTTCAACTGAATCGGCCTACAGATTTAGATGCGATTGCCCTGACTCTCCGCTTTCTGCGCCAGGGGAAGTTGCGGGGACTTGACTGGACTCGGACACGCATTTGCGTAGCAACTGCCCTTGACACAGTTGTGAATGCGACTCTATACTACTCATCGCTTTTGCCGCAAATCATACTACTTTACAGTTCATGCCTGTCTATTCTGATGCCGAGCAATTCTATACAGTTCTGCGGCGCGTCTTCGACACGGTTCGGGAACGTCACGACGCGATTGAGACCTTCACGAGCAGCAATCTTGTCATTCGGCTGCGTCTGACGGACCCTGACGCGGAAGTGCTGCTAGATGGCCGTCAGCCTCCGCTGGAGGTATTTTTTGGGGAACGGCCAGGCAAGGCGGATCTGGAATTGAAGATGACGGCCGATATTTTACATGAAGTCTGGACCGGTCAGCGCAAACTGAAGGATGCCTTTTTCGGAGGCCAGATTCAGTCAAGCGGCAATCTCTTCCTTGCAACGAAATTGACCGATCTTTTCCGCGAAGCAGAGCGTGCCTATACCGAGATTCAGCGAACCGGAGGCGCGGCGCCGGACGCTCGAACCGGCGAGGCGGATCCGCCATCTTGAGTCACGCGCGCAAGAAGGATTTTGCTCGCTATGGATGGCGGAAACGGTGCCAAGGATAGCATGGCCGAGAAGGACCTTCTTTGACACCCGCTTCGGGCACAGCTATAATTGGACTCTCGACAGTTTGCCCAGCGGCCAGAAACGATCAACCAGCGCAAATGAGTGTAACGGACGAAATTAAAGGTCGGATTGATGTCGTAGACTTTATTTCGCGTTATGTCCCCCTGCAACGAGCCGGCCGCTCCTACAAGGCATGTTGTCCCTTCCACCAGGAACGTACGCCCAGCTTCGTTGTTTTCCCTGAAACAGGCACATGGCGTTGTTTCGGCGCCTGCAGCACAGGCGGCGACATTTTCTCCTTCCTGATGCAGAAGGAAAATATGGACTTTCGGGAGGCGTTGCAGGCCCTGGCGCAGGAGACCGGCGTGCAATTGCCGGAAGAGACCGGCAAGGGCGAATCCCGGGAGCGGGATCTTCTGTACGAGTTGAATGACAAGGCGGCCCTGTTCTTCCGAAACCAGCTTCACCGCAGCCAGGAAGGGCAACTGGCTAGAGATTATCTGCAACGCCGAGGCATCAATGCCCAGGTCGCCGGTCAATTCCTGCTCGGCTTCGCGCCGGACAGTTGGGATGCGCTGCGCGACCACCTGACAGAGGCCGGGTACCCGCTCGACGCGCTGCACCGGGCGGACCTGGTCAAGCACAACGCTGAACGGGACTCTTACTACGATTCATTCCGAAACCGCCTGATTGTCCCGATCCATGATCGCCAGGGACGGGTTATCGGCTTCGGCGGACGCGTGTTGGATGATTCGCTTCCCAAATATCTGAATACTGCCGAAACGCCCCTCTTTCACAAGTCCAATGTTGTCTATGGGCTGGATCGCGGCTACAGGGCCATCCGCCAAGCCGAAAGCGTCGTGATTGTCGAGGGTTACATGGACGTGATTGCCGCCCATCAGTTCGGCTTTGAAAATGTTGTGGCCTGCCTGGGGACGGCGTTAACCGAGGAGCAACTTCGCCAACTCCATCGCTACACCGACAACTTCATTCTGGCGCTGGATGCGGATACAGCCGGTCAGCAAGCCACGGTGCGCGGCCTGAACCAGGCCCGGCAGGCTCTGAAGCGCAAAGCCAAGCCGGTGCTAACTGTGACGGGCCGCAGGCAGGTAGAACAGCACCTGGAACACAGGCTCAGCGCCAACCTGCGGATCACAACGCTGCCGGAGGGCCGCGATCCCGACGACATTATCCGCCAGAGCCTTGATGCGTGGCGGGAACTTATCGGCGCGGCCACGCCTCTTGTCGACTACTACTTCGGAATTGTGGCAAAACAGTACGATTTGAACAGCGCCAGAGGGAAAGGTGAGGCTGTAGCGGAGTTGACGCCGCTGATCGCTGAACTGGGTGATGAGGAGGAACAGCAGCATTACATCCAGCGATTGAGCCGGCTTGTCCGGATTGATGAACGGACGATTGAGCAGCGCGTAAAGGCCAGCGCGCGCGAGTTGCGTCAACCGCCGCCGGAAGGCCGTCACCGGAGACGGTTTACCCGGCCGCAGAATGGACAGCCAGCATCGGAGGCGGAAGCCCCGACACCATCGGAGAGTGTGCCGAGCGAAGAGGCCGCCGGCGCCATGGCGGCTGCGTCTGGCCTGGACAATGGGGGCGCGACACCTTCCGCGACACCTTCCGCGACACCTTCCGCGGCGCCAGATCTGGCCGCCCTCGTGCCGGAGACCAAGCTGGAGGTGTTTCTGCTGGCGCTATTAATCGACGGGCCGGATTTGCTGATCTGGCTCTCGGATATGGCGCAGGAGCTGGAGATCGCTCCCCTGAGCGGAAGAGATTTCCAACAGGTTGAATACCGGGAGATCTTCGGCGCTTTCCGGCGCTTCATCGCCAGCGATGAACTCTGGGATCTCAAAACGTTTCAGGAAACGCTTAACGCCGGCTATCACGAGGTCCTGTCGCAGTTGACGGACCAGATTTTGACGATGCCGGAACGGGAACAGGCGGAAATCCAGAACGCGGCACTCAAACTGCTCATCCGTCTGCGGTACGCGCGGTTGCGGGAAAGTTTGTCGGCAATGCAGTTCCTTTTGCACGATGCCCAGGAGGACGAGAATCGAGATGCCATCCTGGAGTTTTCGGCCATCATAAATGCCAATCGTCGCGACCGCCACCACCTGGAACGCGTAATGGCGCGTAGAAGCCAGGTCACTTACGGAATCAAACAAACCGAATCAGGCATCGCCATCGCCTGAGCTCCCCCACAACAGGTAAAAATATGGCACCCAAACGCAGCGCATCAAAGACGAAGCCTGCCAGCGCCACGGCCAACTTCGCAAGTGCCGGCAGTGAGCTTGAAGGAGACATTGAGGTCGGAGACGCAACCGGCCAAACAGAGCCGTTCCTGGAGTTGAAGGAGGAGCCGGCGCTTATTTCCCCGCCTGCACTTGATGGCGAACCCAAGATCGAAGAGGAGATTGAGCAGGAAACGAATATTCCCGTAGAAACGATATTCGAGGATGCGAATGAGGCCGGCCAAGCCCTGGATCCGATGCGCATGTATCTGCGCGACATCGGTCGCCATGATCTGCTGACCCCTGAACAGCAGACTGCACTGGCAGAGAGAATCAGGTGCGGGCTCCAGGCTGAGGAGCGTTACCAGCAGCATACGGACGACGGCGAAGAGCCGCCCGAAGCGTTGTCCGCGGATGACATCGAAGAGCTGGAGGCAAAGATCGCCGACGGCAAACGCGCGCAGGGATTGTTGGCGCAGAGCAACTTGCGCCTGGTTGTCAGTGTCGCCAAACGGTATGTGGGCCGCGGGCTGAGCTTTCAGGACCTTATTCAGGAAGGGAATGTGGGCTTGCTGCGTGCGGTGGAGAAGTTCGATCACACGCTGGGATTCAAGTTCAGCACGTACGCGACCTGGTGGATTCGGCAGGCCATCAGCCGGGCCATCGCCTATCAGGCGCGCACGATACGAATTCCCGTGCATATGGTGGAAACGATAAACCGCCAGATGCGTACGGAGCGGGAGCTGCAACAGGAGTTGAAGGGCGGGGACCCGACCCCGGAGAAGATCGCGCTGGAGATGGGCTATCTGGAGGCGGATGCGGCGGATGAGTTGCGCCAGACGCTGGAAGAGAAGCGGCCGATCACGGGCGACCTCAAGGCTGTTGTCGATCAGGCCGTTTCGAAGGTGCAGCGCATTCAGCGGCTGAGTCGAGAGCCAATCAGCCTGGACATGCCGGTGGGGGCGGAAGAGAACAGCTTTCTGGGCGATTTCATCGAAGACGAGACGATTCCCGCCCCGGTAGATTCTGCCAGCAAGCGGTTGCTGCAGGAGCAGATGAGCGAGATTCTGAGCGGCTTGCCCGAACGGGAACGCAAAGTGCTCAGCATGCGTTTCGGCCTGGAGGATGGAACGAGCCACACACTGGAGGATGTGGGCAAGGAGTTCAATATCACGCGCGAACGCGTCCGCCAGATCGAGGCGCGGGCTCTACGAAAACTCCGCCACCCGCAGCAGATTCGCAAGTTGCGCGACTATTTGGGCTGATTGTCCGCATCTGATATGCCTGCACCTGAGACGTTTCGACGAGTTCGAATTTTTGACAGTTGAACGGCCAAATTGGTATACTGTCTAACTGTTGTCTTGAGGGCCGCCGCCGACTGCGGGCCCGAAGCGACAGTCGAAAACACTAAGTAGTCCTCGGTAGCTCAATCGGCAGAGCATCCGGCTGTTAACCGGATGGTTGTTGGTTCGAATCCAACCCGAGGAGCCTGAACTGATGGCCGCCGGCGCTTACGACCCGGCAGTGCATGCGAAACCCCGGCAGGATATCCTATCGGGGTTTTGTTGTATCTGGCCTGAATTCAGAAACAGGCGCCGCCCCATTGATTGTTTTGCACGCTCCAACGCCACCTAAACCAGAAAAGGAGACACAGACGTGAACTCGAGCAGGCTGTTTGAGGTTGCCTTCCCCTATGCGGACGACATATTGGCCTTGCCGGTGGAGGATATTGAACAGGCTTCCGCCTGGTACCAGGACGCGTTTGGACTCGTCGAGATCGAGCGGCGCCAACGCCCCGTGCCAACGGTAATCCTTGCGCGCGACGATGTCCGAATCGGGTTCGCAGTAAACGGCGGGGATCCCAGCAACGACGGCGCGGCCATCCGAGTAACAGACATCCACAGAGCGCGTCAGGAATTGGAGGCGAAGGGGATCGAAATCGGGAACTGGCGAGTGGACGAGAACGACGGCCAGAAGTTGCAGGTCTTCTTTGTCATCGCGCCGGATGGCCTCTGCTATTACTTCCACCAGCCGATCGAGGTCGGCGAGAACGCCTGAGCAAACGGTCAGGCCGGGCAGCTGCCCGGCCTCATCCTGTGTGGTTTCGCAAGAGCATGGGGATGCGGAACATCGATTTCTGGGGTCAGTGGATGGAGGTTCGTGGTTAGGGCTCGTTGGCGCTTGTCTGCATTGGCTTTCACCGAACCCAGGTGTGGGCAATCCGTGTCGAACAGCCTTGGCGCCTTGAACCGTCTTTGATCCACGAAGGGCCGCGGAGGACACCCATTCCTGCCGCGGCGGCAGTTGGGTCTGAACCATAGCAAGCAGGCAAAAATATGACCACTGGGGATGGGCGAGGGCTACGGCCGCCGCCGGCGCTGTCAGCCGGTCAGCGGCGCAACTGTACCGGCCATCACCATGAACCCCAACGCGGCCAGTACGGTCATCATCACGATGATCATGTTGCTCCGCCGCGCGGCGGCGCGCTCGGCGACCAATTCAGACTCTAACTCGATCCGCGTCATTCTCTTGATGTCCCTGGCCATTCTTTCTCCTCCCGGGTCCCTGCCGTGCAGGCTGGCTTTCATTCTGTTTACCCAGTTTAGCACGGTTGTTCTGAAATGTCAAGACCCAAATTCCTTGAATCCAGGGCAATCGCATCTAAATCTGTAGGCCGATTCAGTTGAAATTGTGGCCAGAAGAAAGCGAGAATAAGTGGAAATCACCCTGCGCTTACTGAATATCGACGGGAAGACGCCGCGGATCAGGCCCTCAGTCGGCGA
>JAJDZJ010000124.1 GCA_022824685.1 Caldilineaceae bacterium | reverse complement strand
TCGCCGACTGAGGGCCTGATCCGCGGCGTCTTCCCGTCGATATTCAGTAAGCGCAGGGTGATTTCCACTTATTCTCGCTTTCTTCTGGCCACAATTTCAACTGAATCGGCCTACAGATTTAGATGCGATTGCCCTGGCTGTCCCGTTTTCTGTGCTCTGCTCCAAATGGTATAATTGAGGCTCCCGAAACGGCCCTGCCAGCTGGCAGGTATGAGAAACACGTCCCGACCTTGGGCCGGAATCGAAAGGGCTGCAGCGTTCAAAAATACCGGTTTGCCTGTTTCGTATGTCTACCTGAGCGCGTCGGTCTTTGCCTGGTGCGCTGAAAGCAAGAAAAATGGACAATGACCAACTAGCCCAGATGGTAACATGGCTCGACGAGGAGCACCGGCGCGACCGGGCTGAAATCGCGCGCCTGCAACAACAACTGGAGAGCCAGGCTGGAGATATTGTCGAACAAGCCCGCCGTATACAAGAACTTGAAGGACGCCTGGCTTCGACAATCGCGCAATTGGGTCGGTTTGCCCAACTTGAACAACAGATCGAGAGCGTCAAGCAGGAGTTCGGCCTGATGATCGACCGCAGCGACGAGGGGCAAGCCCAATTCGCGCGCGAAAACGAACGCGCCCGGCTCGCCGACAGAGAGGCGCTTACGCGAGAGATCAGTGAGGTGCGCCGTGAACTACCGCGTATCGGCCGAATTGAAGAGGCGATTTCAGCCCGCAAGGGCGAAGAAGAACGTCTGGTCGATATGATCATGGAGGGCCGGAACCAGGTCAACCTGCTTGTCAAAGACCTTGAAGAACGGACCCGGCAGATTCCCTTCCTGGCCGACCAGCGCACCGGCGACGCCAAGCGTATCACCCAACTGCAGCAAGAGACAGTTGAGCTCTTCAAACGAACCGAAGCCTTCAGTGGACGATTCTCCATTCTTGAGGATGCCGACCGCCGTATGAGCGCCGAGATCGAGCGCTGGCGCCCGGTCTTCTCTGAAATTCGGGAGGAACAGCAACACTTCATGGAGCGGCTGCGCGTCGAGGTCGTCGAGCGGCTGCAGGTTCTCACCCGCTGGCAGGAGACAATTGACGACCAGAAAACCCTTGTCTCCAAGAACGAAGAGCGTCTGCAATCCTTCGCCCAGACCGTAGAGACGGCCCGCAGGACGGCCAACACGATTCCTGAGTTCCAGGAAAGCATTCGTCGCGATCAGGTCCAGGTGCAGGAACTCCAACGCCTGGCTGAAGAACGAATGCGCCGGGAGATGGAGGAATTTCAAGAAGAGTACGAAAAGAGGAGCCGCCGCGACAGCCTCCGGCAAGAACACCTGTGGAGGGAACAGGAGAAGAGCAATAAGGAGCTCCTCGACCATGTTCCCCCCATTCTGCATGATTTGCGTGTCCATGAAGAGATGCTGCGCCTGCTGTGGAAACTGCAGGAACAGTATGGCGGCCGTTACATCAATGCGGCCCAACTCTGGCTCGACGGTCTGCAATCCGCTCTCGAAGAGAGAGACGATACGATGAAAGACCTGGAAGAGGAGTGGCAAAAGCAGCGCCGCACCGCAGAGCTGTACGCTCGCCAGAATAACAGCGCCCCCCGCACGGCTGGTATCGTCTCTGGTGATCAGCCGCACAACCGGAACTAATGCGGGTCATCGCCACCGCCGGGCATGTCGACCACGGCAAATCGACGCTTGTCCAGGCTCTGACAGGAAGCCACCCCGACCGCCTGGAAGAAGAAAAGCGGCGCGGACTCACCATCGTGCTGGGCTTCGCCTGGATGGATCTGACGCTGCCCGACGGCGCGCAAGAATCTGTCAGCATCGTCGATGTGCCCGGCCATATCGACTTTATCAAGAACATGCTGGCCGGCGTCGGAAGTGTCGATGCCGCCATTCTGGTTATCGCCGCCGACGAGGGGGTCATGCCCCAGACTCGCGAACACCTCGCCATTCTGGACCTGCTCGCCATTCCCAACGGCCTTGTCGCCCTCACGAAATCTGACCTGATCGATGAGCCCGAGTGGCTCGAACTGATCGAGTTGGACATCCAGGAAATACTGGACGGCACCTGCCTGGAAGGCGCGCCCATCGTCCGCGTCAGCGCCGAAACCGGCGACGGCCTGCAACATCTGCGATCAGCGCTGGCAAGCGCGCTAACGGAGTTGCCCCCCCGCCGCGATCGCGGCCGGCCCCGGCTTCCCATCGACCGAATCTTCAGCCTGCCCGGTTTCGGAACCATCGTGACCGGTACCCTGAGCGATGGCCATCTCTCAGTCGGAGAGCCGGTTGAGATTCTCCCCGACGGGCCCTCCGGCCGCGTCCGCGCCCTCCAAACGCATAAGCAAAGCATCGAGCGCGCCCTGCCCGGCAGCCGGGTCGCCGTCAACCTCAGCGGCATCGCCACCGACCAGATCCGCCGCGGTCAAGTGGCAGTGAACCCGGGGACGCTGCGGGCGACGCGGCTGATCGATGTCTCCTTCAGGCTTCTGTCAGACATACCCAAACCGCTGCCCCACAACATGGCCGTAGACCTGTTCAGCGGCGCTTCGGAAACGCCCGCGAACGTGCGGCTCCTCGCCGCGGAGGAACTGCTGCCAGGGAACGAAGGTTGGCTGCAGCTGCGTCTGGCGCGTCCTATCCTCGTTGCTGCCGGAGACCGTTTCATCCTCCGTCAACCCTCGCCCAGTGTCACGCTTGGGGGCGGCGAAATCCTCGACCCGCACCCCCGCCGCCGCTATCGAAGATTCGATCCCGCGGTCATCGAAAAACTGGAAACACTCGCCAAAGGCAGCCCCGATGAGATCATTTTGCAGAGCCTAGAGCGGGACCCGCTCCTTTCGCAGCCGGAGCTGGTCGCCGCCAGCGGTCTCGACCAGGCGATCGCCGGGGAAGCCATCGACCAGCTCCTCGACGTTGGACTGATTCAAGGGCTGGACAGCCGCCGGCTCATGATCAGCGCTTCAGCCTACCAGCAAGTCGTCGCCGACATGCAACAGGTCCTCGGCGATTTCCACCGCCGCTACCCCCTCCGACAGGGGATGCCCCATAGCGAAGCGCGCAGCCGCCTGAGAGTGGTCGGCGCAGGCCGCGTCCGGAAGGAGTTGCCCCAACGAGCCTTCAACGATCTGGTCGCCAGCGCTGAAACCGACGGCCTGCTGGCAAACGAACAGGGCATGGTTCGCCTGCCTTCCCATGCTGTACGGTATTCGGCCGGCCAGGAGCGGGCGGTAGACCGCGTACTGCGTTCCTTTTCCAAGGCGCCGTTCAGTCCGCCCAATGCCATCGACACACTGAAGCTGCTGGACGGTGATACCGACCTGCTGGAGTCGCTTGTTGAGCGGAAAACTATCCTGCGCCTGCCCGGGTCGGTCCTCTTTCGCCAAGAGGATTTCGATGACGCCACACAAAGAATCGTAGCCCTGGCACAGGCAAATGGGTCCGTTACCCTGGCCGACGTGCGCGACCTCCTCGATACCAGCCGCAAGTACGCGCAGGCGCTCCTGGAGGAGCTGGACGCTCGCCGCGTGACCCGCCGCACCGGGGATGAGAGAATGCTCACAGGAGTTGACCAATGAGCTTGAAGGAATACCGGCGCCTCGGCCGCACCGGGTTGAAAGTGTCGCCGCTCTGTCTGGGATCGATGCAGTTCGGATGGACGGCCGACGAAAAGACCAGCTTCGCGGTGATGGATGCCTTTGCTGAGGAGGGCGGCAATTTCATCGATACCGCCGACATCTATAGCCGCTGGGTAGAAGGCAACGCCGGCGGCGTCAGCGAGGAGGTGATCGGCCGTTGGATGCAGGCAAGAGCCAACCGCAGCCAGATGATCGTTGCCACCAAAGTACGCGGTCCCATGGGGCCGGGCCCCAACGATCAGGGCCTGAGCCGCAAGCACATTTTCGAAGCCTGCGACGCCTCACTCCGCCGTCTGCAGAGCGATACCATCGACCTCTACCAGACCCACTTCTTCGACGCCGAAACGCCCATCGACGAAACACTGGAATCGCTGGATCGTTTGGTGCAACAAGGGAAAGTGCGGTATATCGGCTGCAGCAACTACCCGGCCTGGCGCTTGATGGAGGCGCTTTGGACCAGCGACAGGTCAGGTCTGGCGCGCTTCAACTCGATCCAACCCCACTACAACCTGGTCCACAGGGCCGAGTTCGAGCGGGAACTCGCCGACGCCAGCCGGGCCTACGGCCTGGGAATCATACCGTACAGCCCGCTCGCCGGCGGCTTTCTGACAGGCAAATACGGCAGCGCGCGCGATACGGACAGCGTCCGAGCGGATAGTGTCCGCGGTCGCTACTTCAACGACGCCGGTTGGAAAACCCTGGATGCAGTGCGGGCCGTAGCCGGAGCCCTGGGCGCCGCGCCGCTGGCCGTCTCGCTTGCTTGGCTTCTGGCCAAACCAGGAATAACCGCGCCCATCATCGGCGCCAATTCGGTTGAACAGCTGAAGGGAAGCCTGGCGGCCCTGGATCAGGTCCTGACTGACGAGCACATGGCGGCGCTCGACGAAGCCTCGGCCTGGGAACACCTGTGAGAAGACCGGCAAAGGCTGGGTCCACCGAGGAAGGGCCCGCGGTGTAAGCGGAGGTTGACTCGAGCCCCTGCGCGACCTATATCAACCGCAACTGCCTGTCCTTGGCTCTCCTGCGCGCCTTGCGCGGTTCGGCCTGCCGCACCTCTTGCAGCGCCGCCTCAATGTCGCTGACAAAGTCCGATAGCCTGTTTTCCATCGCCTGCCCGTGCAGAAAGCGCCGGCCCGCATGTGTCAGAACCAACCGCCGCCGCGCCCGCGTCATGCCAACGTAAAACAGCCGCCTCTCCTCTGCTATGTCGACCATCCGGTTTTCGGGCAGATAGGGGAGCAACCCCGCCTCACATCCAACAATGAAAACCACTGCAAACTCCAGCCCCTTTGAAGCGTGGAGACTCATAAGCGTCACCCGGTCCCCCCGCCGTTCGTACTGGTCCCCCTCGCTCTGCAGCGCCATCATCGTCAGGAACTCCTGCAAACGATCGCGAAAGGGCGCCGCCCTCCGTACCAACCGGGCGACCAGCTCCTTTTCCGAGCCGCTGTATTCTGTGCCCCGCAGCCTCTCCCAACTAGCGGCGGCATCCCGGATCCGTTCAGAAAGGGGAGCAGTGACGGCGCCCGCCAGATCGTCCAGAAGTTGCCCAGTCTCTGCCAACCGTGCCCGCTGCCTCCTTTTCTGAACGCCCAACTTGACCGCTCCGTCAATTAACCTGCGCCAGCCTGCCTCCTGCCCGGTTCCTCTGGCATCTGTGTCCATGCGGCTGAGCAGCGCCTCCAGCTCGCCTGCCCCGAGCGCGCCTTTTCCCTCCGTCAGAACGCGCCTCCAATGGGTGGCGTTCACCGGCGCCTGCGTCAGCCACAGAAGCGCCAGGATCTCCCGAACCGGCTTCTGTTCCGCCAGCGTCTTTCCGCCGATCGCCTCGTACGGGATCCCCGAACGGTCGAAAGCCTCCTCCAGCAGCCTGGCCTGCGCATTGAGCCGGTACAGGACCGCGAAGTCGCCAAAGGAATACGCCTCCGGCAAACCGTCCTCGCCAACGCGCCCCGAATCCAGCGAGAAATAGCTGACGCCGCCCACCATCTGCTCGACCTGGTGTACGACATGCTCGGCTTCGGCCCGATCGGTGGGGGCGCGGTATACGTCCAGCTTGATCCGCTCCGAAAAGTCCGCGATCAGTTCGGTTGCCTGGTGATCGGCGTTCCGGGAGATCACCTGCATCGCTGCGTCCAGAATCGTCTGCGCCGACCGGTAGTTGCGCTCCAGGTACAGCCTCCGGCCCCCTGGAAAATCGTCTTCAAAAGAAAGGAAATAACGGTGGTCCGCCCCTCGAAAGCCATATATCGCCTGGTCCGGGTCACCGATCACGCAGAGGTCGGCCCCGGCCCCCGTCAGCAGGCGCAACAACCGGTGCTGCGCACTGTTTACATCCTGGAATTCGTCCACCGAAATCCAGCGGAAGCGCCCCTGGACCGTTCGCAAGACGGCGGCGTCCGACTGCAGCAGCTGGACTGCGCGCACGATCAGATCGTCAAAGTCCAGCGCGTCGGCCTCTGTCAGCGCGGCCTGATAGCGGTCCCATATCTCTTCGCCGGCCTCTGGCCCGCCGTCCTCCCCGGCCGGCTCCACAAGACCATTCTTGCGCGCCGAAATCCTCTCCAGCGCAAGCCGCATCTCCCTGGCAGACAGCTCAGGGCAGGCCCCTTTCATCATCGCTTGCCGGTCCGCCTCCGCGAGAATTGTAAAGTTTCGGGGCACGCCGACGGCCTCCCCAAACTCCCTGAGCAGACTGGCCCCCAACTGGTGAAAGGTGCCGACAGTGATCTCCCGCACCCTTTCGCTGCCCAACAGCGCGGCCAACCGCTCTCGCATCTCCTCCGCCGCCCTGTTCGTAAACGTGATCGCCAGTATGGATGACGGCTCCGCTGACAGGTTCTCGATCAGATGGGCAATCCGGCCGGTCAGGGTGCGCGTCTTGCCCGTGCCCGGCCCCGCCACAATGGCCAGCGGGGACCCGGTGTGGGAGGCCGCGGCCCGCTGTGCCGGATTGAGCTCTTCAAACCAACCGGCCTGCATCCGTCCGTCTGGGGCCTCAGAACCCTGATTCCTGGCGTGGCCATCCCTTTTAGACAAGGCATCCAGGGGCAAACTGTACTGCGCTTCAGCCGTCCCCCCGTCTACCCTGCGACCTTCCCGAACCCCGTTCTCCCCGCCCGTCTCTGCCCTCCCTTCCTCCAGGGCCGGCCCCTCTTCCCCCGGAGCTTCCAGTCTCTCCGCTGCCGCGCCTCCTGCCTCCTTCACCCGGGCCGGTTCGCTCGCAAACATCCCTAGCTGAAAAGATGAAAGCTGGTCCGCCTCCCCATCAAACATGCGTATGACACCGTATTCGCCGTCGTAGCCGCTCTGTGTAACGACATCGCCTTCCCGCATCCGGCGAATGCCCTCCGCAAGCAGAGGCCCCCCCGCGGCCGATATGTCCTCCAATGGCAGCGCCCGCAATATCTCCAGCTCTGGCCCCAACCGCCCCAGCAAACGCAGATACTCGGTCTGTACCCGTTTGGAATTCGGCCCCACGCCGATGATCTCGCTCAGCGCTTCCGGCAACGGGATCAGACTGGTGAAGGGGGCCGCTGAGGGAGGCCGCGCGCCCGGCGCCCGGTCGGCCAGCTCCTCGACCCGATGATAGACCCCAACCGTCACCGGCTTGCCGCACTTAGGGCACCGCCCTTCATTCGCAACCGTCGTCACCGGTTCCCAGCAGACCCCGCACTTGCGATGGCCGTCCAGGTGATACTTGCCTTCCTCCGGAAAGAACTCGACGGTTCCCAGGAACTGCGCGGGATCACCGCTCTTCAGCGCGTCAAACATTGCGTCATAGCTCAACTCGGTGTCGAAAAGCGTCGCTTCGCGGGCCAGCTTCTGTGGCGAGTGGGCGTCTGAATTGGAGACGAGCGTGTAGCTGTCCAGCCACGAGACGCGCCAGTTCATCGGTGGATCAGAGGAGAGACCCGTTTCAACCGCGAAAATATGGGGCGTCAGATCGGCGAAGCACGCCTCCACTGAATCGAAACCGGACTTGGAGCCGAGGATGGAGAACCACGGAGTCCATATATGCGCGGGAATGAGATGGCAGCGGTCATCAACCTCCAGCACTATCTCCAGCAGGTCGCGGCTGTCCAATCCCAGGATCGGCCGCCCGTCAGAGCGAATGTTTCCGATCTTCTCCAATTCGGCCTGCAGAACTGTCGTCGCCTCCACCGAGGGCGCAAAGACAATGTTGTGTACTTTGCGCGTCTGATCATATCGCTTGTAGATGTTGCTGATTTCACCTCCAATCAGGAATCGGACAGGCCCCTCGCAGGAGGGAGGCACTTCGTCCGCGACCGCGGCGGCGTACTCTGGCTTCAACTGAAACAGGCCCTCTTCCGCCGGCGCCAATTTCGTCTGCAGCTCCTCCAGCCAGCCCGGATGGGCGATGTCGCCAGAAGCGACCACTTGAACGCCCTTGAGCTGCGCCCATTTCCAAAGGTGCTCAAAGGTCAGGTTTTTGCTCGTCGCGCGCGAATAGTGTGAGTGGAGATGTATGTCAGCGACCAGTCTCATTCTGTCTGCCAGCCGTTCCAGTAGGTTCGATCCCGCATCGGCTTCCTCCTGGCCGGTCGAAAGTCGTCGCCCTTGAAGTAGGCGACAGGAAGCAGCGCGGCCTGGGAAATACCGTCAGGGATGCCAAGCGTCTCGGCAATCTCCTGCTCATACTGCAGGTGAAGCGTCGTCCAGGCAGACCCCAGACCCCTGGCGCGCAATGCCAGCATCAGCGACCATGCGGCCGGCAGAATCGAACCGTAGACACCCGCCTGTGACGCCGGCGCGGCATCTTCCGGCCGGCCTTCGATGCACGGAACCACGAGAACAGGCACGTCCTGCAAATTGTCGGCCAGATACTGAGCGGAGCTGATCACGCGCAGCATCTGCTTCTCATCCGCAGTCAGGTTCGGCCCTTCTCCCACACTGCGCGTCGCGTTATAGCCGTACCAGGCCTTCCGGTACCGTTCAGCGATGAACCGCTTCTTCTCGCCGTCGGTTACCACAACGAAATGCCAGCCCTGCCGGTTGCTGCCGCTGGGGGCCTGGGCTGCAATCTCCAGACACGCCTCGATGACTTCACGCTCTACAGGACGACTCAGGTCCAGACGCTTGCGCACCGAACGCGTGGTCGTTAGCAAATGGTCGACGACTGCCAGGTTTTCCGGAATTGCGAGATTCATGTGGCCTCCTCGATGCGCCGCGTGAGCGCGGCGTGAAATTCCTTGTGTTCAGACGACGCCAGCCCCTTCTGCAGCGTTTCCAACACCCGGGACAGATCGCCGGAAAGGAGCGCATCCGGCAGCAGCCAGAGTCCCGGAAAGCGTTCGCTCTTGAGAACGCCATCCTCGTCGGACTCCTGCTCCTCATATACGCCGTCACGCAGAAAGTGCCAGATTACCCGTTTCTCATAGGCCAGGTACACGATGTACTCCAGGACCCCGTTGCGGGCATAGGCCCGTTTCTTCTGGTTCAGATCATAGCTGGCGCTGCTCGCGGACACCTCGACAATCAGCTCCGGCGTCCCTTCCAGATAGCCGTCCTCCCCCACCCAGGCTGTTCCGCCCCATTCCCGCGGCAGAAACAGGAGCGCGTCGGGCTGCGGTTCGTTTTCGAAGTCAAGTCGCAGCGTAGCGTTGTCACTGCCTTCAACGCCTGGCGTTGCCACGCTGTAGGCGCCTAGCCAGCTTACTAGGTGAAAGAGCGGTTTTCCATGTTCGCGATGGCGTGCCGGGGGTGGCACATAGACGACTCCTTCAATGAGTTCCGCCTTCTTAATTTCCGGATGGGCCTCGTAGATGCGTTCGAAATCGGCGCGCGTAAGGCGGTCGCCGTTGTTCAAAGGCGGAACTGGCGTCACATCCTCTGTCGGAGGAGCCGTCGTTGAGCGTTCAGCTGACGTTACAACCATTGCGATTCACCCTTCCAATTCGCCCTTCTGATTCGCCATAGCCTTTGGCTGCCCGCATTATACCCGATCCAAATGACCAGATTCAATCGGACCACTGCCGGTCCATAATCGAATAACCGCCGTCCACAACCAGGGTGGTGCCCGTAACAAACTCGGCCGCATCCGATGCCAGGAATATCGCCGCGCCAGCCAGGTCATCGGCCGTTCCCAAACGCCGCGCCGGTGTCTTGTGCCGGATCTCTTCACCCAGCGGACCATCCAGCAGGTCGCGGTTCAGGTCGGTCTTGTGCCAGCCGGGCAGAAGCGCGTTGACCTGGATGTTGTGGACGGCCAGCTCCACCGCGAGCCCGCGCGTAAGGCCGAGGACTCCGGTCTTGGCCGCCGCGTAGTTTGTGACATTGGGCGGCCCAAACAGCGAGTACATCGATCCGATGTTGATGATCTTGCCGCCGTTCCCGGCGCCAACCATCGCTTTGGCCGCAGCCTTGGCGCAGTAGAAGCCGCCGTTCAAATGCGTGTCGATCACCGCGTGCCAGTCCTCGGTGTCCATGTCCAGCGTATTGATCCGGCGGGCGATGCCCGCATTGTTGACCAGAATGTCGAATCTGCCGTGCTTCTCCGCAACTGACGCTACCGCCTGATTGACCGCCTTTTCGTCCCTCACGTCCAGCGAAATTACCTCGTGGCCTTCTCCCAGCTCTGCCGCCATCGCCTCGTTTTTCTTCGGATTGCGCCCGGTGGCAACCACCGTCGCGCCCATCGCCTTGTACCCCAACGCGATCGAGCGGCCAATCCCGCCGTTCGCGCCCGTCACCAGCGCGACTCTGCCCTGCAACGAAAATGAACCCTGCATGGATTTCCTCCCGGAAAAGTGATCGGTCCGCAAACGGACATCGCGCGCCTGCCGCGCAAACTTGCCCTAAGGCCAAACCGAGGACCCCTGATGCAACTGACAATAAAAGGATTAGCGTTCGCCCTTATTGTCGGGGAACAGATTCCGATACGCAAGACCGGCGCCTGGTCCGTTCCCCATTCACCAGGCCCCCCATCGCGGCAGCAAATCCCTAACCCCTCGCCCCTAACCCCTGCAGTCCTGGGCCTCCCCCAACCCCCACCCTGCCACTTTGACGCCTTGCCATGTGTCGGTGGCCCCTCCGCGCCCCGCCCTTCTCGCGCGCCGCCGCACGCCTATGCCATCACTCGCCGCCTGCCCCCAAGTCTCCCATCCACGGGGCGGGGCAGTGCCAGGACCGGGTGGCCTTGCGGCTATCCCCGGCGGCGCCTGTTTGCCGCCGGGCCGGGGGCCCCTCCGAACTCCCGCTCCCCCACCCGCTCGCCCCACCGCCGCAGGGCATTGGCGCCCTGGCCTGCGCCATTTCCTGCCCGCGTCCACAACCGCGTGCGCGCCCATCACATTTGCGCGCAGGCCCACCATTCGCTCTATCGTTGGACATTCTTGCGTGCATGTCGCAATTCATTCCCGACGATTCCTGATAGGCGTCCTGTCGGCCGAATGCTTCTACCGCCTACCTCCTGGCCCCGACTAGGGCTCACTGACGTTCGTCTGAACAACGACTTCCGAGTGTAAATTGCGGCTGGTCATTGAAGGGCGGCGCAACTGCGCAAAGAAAATTCACTACGTCTTTGGCGTCCTCCGCGTCCCTCCACGGATAATAGGGTGTTCTTCGCGACCCTTCGCGTGACTTCGCGGATTAATTGGTTCTGTCTCTGGCAGCATTCAAGCGCATCCGACCGCCGCAAACTGTGATTCTGGCTTCGGCGGAATTGACAACCTGTTTTCGATGTGATAGCCTTGCCTCCAATGTGCGAGACAGATGCGTAATCGCTCTCCAACGAGGAAGATTCGACAGAGTGAAAACTGAAAGACGCGAAGCGCCGGTAACAATCGCTGACCTGATTCGTAACGAGGACGATTCCCTTCTGCCAATCAACCTGTTGGACGGTCCGACCGCCGCGGAGATGCTGCTGACCAACAACCTGCGCCATGAATGGCGCGGGTTTTCTTTTGGCAACTTCTGGTTTGGCTATTATTTTGGCGTGAGCCAACCGTCTCCGCTGGTTGAGGAGCGTTGGGCTGTGTAAGGGCAGTCGACGTAAGAACTCTCAAGGCGTGGAGACAAACTCCACGCTTTTTTTGTTGGAGAAAGGGAATTTGTGCAACCGATACTTGCTCAATTCAAGAGTGCCAATTGGGAGAAACATCGATAACGCCGCGGACTGCTTCGACCACCCCGAGGCAGCCGCGCCGGCCATACAGGGAGAATCCCGTGATCTGTAGAGGAGTGCGTGGCGCAACAACAATTGAAAACGATACGCCTGAAGAGATCCTGCGTGCGACCCGCGAACTGTTGGCCTTTATGATTCGTCTCAACAATATCGATCCTGGTGACGTTGCCAGCGCAATCTTCACCACAACACTTGACGTGGTCAGCCAATATCCCGCGTTCGCCGCTCGCCAGCTGGGTTGGATGGATGTGCCGCTTCTGTGCGGACATGAAATGGGCGTTCCCGACAGTGTGCCAAACTGTATTCGCGTGATGATCCATTGGAACACCGCTACGCCCCAAAAAGACATTCAGCATGTCTATCTGAAAGAAGCCCAAGCTCTGCGCCCGGACAAGAGCCTGGCAACCGAAATCGATCTGGACGAACTGAATCAGTGGATCGATGAACAGCTGGAAAACCGGTCCTGACGGCGCCGGTCTATAGACGTGGAGAAGGCAAAACACTCTCTTTCGACGTCAATCTACCATGGAGTAATCAGATGACAGTTGTCGCTTTTCAAGGAGAGCAGGGCGCATACTCCGAAGAAGCCATCCGCCAAAAGCTTGGGGCCGATGTCGATACGCTGCCCTGCAGGACGTTCGAAGATATCTTCTCCTCGTTGGATGACGAAAGAGCAACCATGGGCGTAGTCCCGGTTGAAAACTCCCTTGCCGGCAGCATCAATAAAGTCTATGACCTCTTGCTTGACCATGATTTTCGCGTGCAGGGCGAAATCCTGTTACGTGTGCAACACAATCTGCTGACCTTGCCCGGCAACAGTGACAAGATTGACCAGGTACGCAGCCATCCTCAGGCCCTGGCGCAGTGCGAGGGATTTCTAAATCGAAACGGATTTACGGCCATCCCCTGGTATGACACCGCCGGCAGCGCCAAAGAACTGGCCGAACATCCGGAGCCGAATGTGGGCGTGATCGCCAGCGCGCTCGCCGCTGAAATCTATGATCTTGAAATCGTCCAAAAGGGCATTGAGGACCTGCACTTCAACTTTACACGCTTCTTTCTCATCGGAAAAGAAGATGCTCCCCAGTCGGAGGGCGCGAAGACCTCTCTCGTCTTTGCCACCCCCCACAGTCCAGGAGCCCTGTACGCCTGCCTTGGCGAGTTTGCCGAGCGCAGAATCAATCTCGTCAAACTGGAAAGCCGGCCCCGGCGCAACCGGCCCTGGCAATATGTGTTCTACCTGGATTTCGAAGGGCACTGGAAGGAACCGGACTGCAGCGCCGCCGTCCTGGGATTGCTCAACCGCGCCGCGTTTGTCAAGATGCTGGGAAGCTATCCTGCCGCTGTGCAACCCACGGCGGAAGAGTTCGCTCAGGAAGCCGTCCTGCAGATTTAATGTCCATTCAGCCTTCGACCTCACGCCATACTGACAGACCCTATCGTAAATTTTCGACAAATTAAGGTCTGTGCTTAAGCAGAGAACGCCATCATCAAATTGGAGTATAGAATGGTCATCGTAATGAAACCTCAGGCGACCGCAGCCGAGATCGAGCATGTTCTCAGCCGTGCAGCCTCCATGGGCGCCCAAACCCAACCAATCCATGGCGAAAACCATACCGTCATCGCCCTCATCGGAGACCTGACGCAGGTTCGGCGCCAGACGTTTGATGCCATGGCGGGCGTGCTCAGAACTGTCCGCATCCAGGATCCCTTCAAGCTGGCCAGCCGAACCACCAACCCTGACGGCACCACGATCGACGTGGGCGGCGTCCGTTTCGGCGGGGACCAGGTCGTCGTCATGGCTGGACCCTGTAGCGTGGAGAGCCGGGAACAGATCATCCAGTCCGCCATCGCGGTCAAAGAGGCCGGGGCGTCAGTCCTGCGCGGCGGTGCCTTCAAGCCCCGGACAAGCCCCTACAGCTTCCAGGGGCTTGGCGAAGAAGGGCTCAAATACCTGGCCGAAGCTCGTGAAATCACCGGACTGCCCGTCATCTCCGAAGTGATGACCGTCGAGACCATCGACCTGGTGGCCGAATACGTGGATATCCTGCAAATCGGCGCCCGCAATATGCAGAATTACGGCCTTCTCAAAGAGGTAGGCAAAACGAACCGCCCGGTGATGCTCAAGCGCGGAATCAGCGGCGAGATCCAGGAGCTCCTGATGTGCGCTGAATATATTTTGAGCAATGGCAACATGCAGGTGATGCTGTGCGAGCGCGGCATCCGTACCTACGAAACAGCGACCCGCAACACCTTCGACCTCAACGCCATCCCCGTACTGAAACGGGCATCACACCTGCCTGTCGTGGCTGATCCCGCCCATGGCACCGGCGATTGGGAGCTCGTGCCCCCGATGTCTCTAGCAGCCGTCGCGGCCGGCGCCGATGCGCTCATCCTTGAGGTTCACCTTGATCCCGAGTCCGCGTTGAGCGACGGCGACCAAAGCCTTAAACCAGAACGGTTCGCGGACCTGATGCACGGCCTGCGAAGAGTTGCCAAGGCCATCGGCCGCTCCATCGCCTCGCCTGCCGGTGTAACTGCCTCCGCCGACGACGCGAAAGAACCGGATGGAGCGGAAAGAGAAAAGGGGGTCGTATTGGCCTGAGAGTCCCTACCCGCTTCGGGCATGACAGAGAACCATGTTGAAACAGAAATCATATTTTTCGTCGAAAATTGAGATGCGCAGCGAATCAAGGAAGGAACAGAACCATGATCGTCGTAATGAAACAACATGCTTCACAAGAACAGGTTGAGAGCGTCGTCCAGCGAGTGGAAGAGCTTGGCTACAAAGTGCACCTTAGCCGCGGCGAAGCCCGCACAATTGTCGGCATCATCGGCGCCGACGACTATCTGATCCAACAGGACACCTTCGAGGTTCTCGACGGGGTGGAAAAAACGGTCCGCATCATGCAGCCCTACAAGTACGCCAGCCGTGACTTTGTCCAGTCTTCGACGGCCATCCCTGTAAACGGAATCAGTGTTGGCGGTGAGAGAGTTGTAGTCATGGCCGGGCCATGCAGCGTGGAAAGCCGGGAGCAAATCCTGGAGACTGCCCACGCCGTCAAGGAGGCCGGCGGCTCCGTTCTGCGAGGAGGCGCTTTCAAGCCGCGCAGCAGCCCTTACAGCTTCCAGGGGTTGGGCGAAGAGGGCCTCAAATATCTGGCGGAGGCCAGAGAGCAGACCGGCCTCCCGATCATCACCGAAGTCATGAGTTCGGAGGATATCGAGCTGGTCGGCGACTATACGGATATTTTCCAGATCGGCGCCCGCAACAACCAGAATTACCCGCTCCTGAAGGCGGTGGGCAAAACCAGCAAGCCTGTATTCCTGAAACGCGGCATCAGCGGTACGATTCAAGAGCTGCTGATGGGCGCTGAGTACATTCTCAGCAATGGGAACATGCAGGTTATGGTCTGTGAACGCGGCATCAGGACCTACGAAACCGCCACCCGCAACACCTTCGATATCAATGCGATCCCGGTCTTGAAGCAACTCACCCACCTGCCCGTCGTGGCCGACCCGGCGCACGGCACGGGCCAGTGGGAGTACGTGGCGCCGGTCGCAAAGGCCGCGGTCGCCGCGGGGGCCGATGCCCTCATGATCGAAGTGCATCCAAACCCGTCCAAAGCCTGGAGCGACGGCGCCCAAAGTCTGACTTTCGAGCGTTTCGGCAGCCTGATGAAGGAGTTGAAGGACGTCGCGAATGCCGTCGGACGGAATCTCTGAGTCTCTGTTTTTGCATACGGCGCGTCCTGCCAGCGAATCAGACGGGCCTGCCCACAAACAGGACAACCATGCGGGCGTCACCGAACAAGAATGAAATCTCTTTCTGAATGCAGTGTCGCGGTCATTGGGCTCGGTCTGATGGGGACGAGCCTCTGCCTCGACCTGAAACAGCGCAATCTCTGTCGTGAAGTGCGTGGAGTCACCCGCAACTTCACGACCATCCTGCGCGCCTTTCACGAGAACGCCGTCGACCTGGCGACAACCGATCTCAGTTCAGGTGTCGCCGGCGCTGATATCGTGATCCTGTCCACGCCCGTGCGTGCTGTCGTACGGATGTTGGAAACGCTCGGTCCAATCCTGTGGCCGGGCACGGTCGTCATGGACATGGGCAGCACGAAAGCCGAAATCTGCGCCGCAATGGACAGGCTGCCCGCCACCGTGCAGCCCATCGGCGGCCATCCAATGACCGGTAAAGAAACGGCCGGTTACGCCGCCGCCGAAAGTGGACTGTACGAGGGCGCGCCCTGGGTCCTCACGCCCCTGCCGCGCACGACCGCGGAAACAGTCTCCCTGGCCACCGAACTCGCGCTGGCCATCGGCGCAACGCCCATCACAATGCAGCCCGCCCGCCATGACCGGCTGGTTGCCGCCATCAGCCACCTGCCCTTTCTACTGGCGAGCGCTCTTGTCCACACTGTCAATGATAGCGGAAAAACTGATGACGCCGTCTGGGAACTGGCCGCCGGCGGCTTTCGCGATACCAGCAGGGTGGCCGCAAGCGATACACAGATGTTTCTGGACATTCTGGTGACCAACCGCGATGCCGTTCTGTCGCAGTTGGACACGCTGAACGACCATCTTTTGGAGCTGCGAACGCTTCTGGCGCAAGACGATGAAGACGCCCTGCAAACCAAGCTCTCCTGCTCCCAGGAGGCCCGTGCCGCCTGGAAACCCTCAAAACGGGGAACTGCCTCACAGGCCAGCAACTGAGCTGGCCTCCTGCAAAATTCACAAACTGCAAACGCGTTCGCATGGGGTAAGCAGGCACATCACAGGCGCGCCACACGAGTTTTCTGAAGGTCCAACCGTCCTTTAACGACCCGGAAATCAAATGGCAGACATCCTCAAGATCAGAAACAATTGTCCCCTCATCGGCCGCTGCAGCGTGCCCGGAGATAAGTCCATCAGCCATCGGTCCGTGATCTTCGGTTCGATCGCCGAGGGCTCCTCTCACATCCGCAACTTCCTGGATGGCCATGACTGTCGGGCAACCATGAACATCATGCGGGCCATGGGTGTGCGCATCGATGAAATCAGCAGGACCCGACTGGAGGTCCATGGCGTCGGCCTCGATGGCCTGCAAGAGCCTGGCGACGTGCTGGACTGCGACAACAGCGGCACGACCATGCGTCTTCTCGCAGGGCTGCTGGCTGGTCAGGAGTTCGTTAGCGTTCTCAGTGGAACGTCCCAAATCCGCGGCCGCCCCATGGCCCGGATCGTCGACCCGCTGCGCACGATGGGCGCGCAGATCTTCGGACGACAAGGCGGCCGCTACGCGCCCCTTACGATTGTGCCTTCCCGCCTCTCCGCCATCGAATACGAGATGCCGGTCGCCAGCGCCCAGGTCAAGAGCTGCATCCTCCTGGCAGGCCTGTACGCCCATGGGCTGACCGTCGTGCACCAGCCGGGCCCTGCCCGCGACCACACTGAACGCATGCTGAACTCGATGGGCGCGCCGGTCTCCGCTCTGGGCAATACGACCCACAGCGAACGTCCTCAGTCCCCGCTGGAACCACTGAACATTCTGATCCCAGGCGATATCTCCTCGGCCGCATTTCTCCTGGTTGGCGCTTCCGCCTTGCCGGACAGCAATCTGACGATCGTAGATGTGGGCGTCAACGCAACCCGTACCGGCATCGTAGACGCTCTGTCAGAGATGGGCGCCAATATTCGGCGTAGAGAGCGGCCCCTGCAGGGCGGTGAGCCCGTGGCCGATCTGATCGTCAGCGGCGGCGGTCTGAAAGGCCTTGATTTCGGGGGCGAGCAACTTGTAACCATGATCGACGAGCTGCCGGTCCTGGCCGTGGCAGCCACCCAGGCCGAGGGCCGCACCGTTGTGCGGGATGCCCAGGAGCTCCGCGTTAAGGAGACCGACCGCATCGCCACCACCGTCTCCGAGCTCAAAAAGATGGGGGCGCAGATTCAGGAGACCGCCGACGGGTTCATCGTGGATGGACCCACCCGGCTCACCGGCGCGGCCGTCGACAGCCACGGCGACCATCGGTTGGCGATGGCACTGGCCGTGGCCGGTGTGATCGCCGGCGGCGAGACGACCATCCATAACGCGCACGTTACCGCCGACAGCTTTCCCGGCTTCGAATCGACGCTGCGCGCGCTCAACGTTGACGTGCAAGAGATCGATTGGGCAGACGAAAATGCGTGATCCCCAGCAGCCCAAAGCAGTCGCGCCGCCGGCCTCGGCAGCCGATTCAGAGCTGTTCCCGACCGACATCAACGCGGCGACAACGCTCGTCGGCCTGTTGGGGTGGCCCGTCACCCATTCGATCAGCCCGCAGATGCACAACGCCGCCTTCGTCGCCCGCCAAATGAACTGGCGCTACCTGGCCTTCCCTGTGCCCCCGGAACGCGTGCCGGCAGCGGTCGCCTCGTTGCCGGCCCTCGGGCTGAGAGGCGTAAACGTGACCGTCCCCCATAAGCAGGCTGTCATGCCGCATCTGCAAAACTGGACCGCCGCGGCCGAAGCGATAGGCGCAGTCAATACGATTGTTGTCGAAGAAGATGGCCAGCTGACCGGCGACAATACGGACGGCGCCGGCTTCATCGCCGATCTGCACGCGCACGATGTCGACCCCGCCCAGAAGCGCGCGCTCGTGATCGGAGCCGGCGGTTCCGCCAGGGCGGTGGTCTACGGGCTCGCCGAGGCAGGCGTGCACAGCGTCGCCATCCTCAACCGTACCGTCCCGAAGGCTGTGGATCTGGCGGCGACCATGCAGTCCTACTTCCCGCAAATCAGGATTAGCGGCACCGCCTTCCCCGACGACGTAACCCGCAGCGCCCAGGACGCCGACCTGATCGTAAACTGTACGTCGCTGGGCATGGAGCCCCGCATCGAAGGGCTTCCCTGGGAGGAAAACGTCGAATTTCGCGAGGATCAGATCGTCTATGACCTGGTCTACAACCCGGCCATGACGCGCATGCTGCAGTTGGCATCCACCGATGGCGCGACACCCATCGGGGGCCTCGGAATGCTCGTATACCAGGGCGCCATCGCCTGGGAAAAGTGGACCGGCGAAGCCGCGCCGGTCTCTGTTATGCAGCAGGCTACAAATATCATCTTCGAGCGTAGATGACGGACGGTTGCGCCTCCGTCGCCAGACCCACTGCGAGGAACTGATGACTCTCTCCACCACATCTTCACCAGTCAACTATGGCGCCGTGCCGGACGGGACAGGGCGGTTCGGTCCTTACGGCGGCAAATATGTGCCTGAAACGCTCATGCCGGCGCTGGAGGAACTGGAAGAGGCCTATCTGAACGCCCGCATCGATCAAGAGTTCATGCAGGAACTGGCCCACCTGCAGCACACCTACGTCGGCCGGCCGACACCGCTTACCTACGCCCGCCGCCTCAGCGAAGAGCTGGGCGGCGCGCAGATCTATCTGAAGCGGGAGGATCTTGCCCACTCCGGAGCCCACAAAATCAACAACGCCCTGGGCCAGGCCCTGCTCATGAAACGCAAAATGGGCAAGTCCCGTATTGTGGCCGAAACCGGCGCCGGCCAGCACGGCGTCGCAACAGCCACTGCTTCCGCGCTCCTGGGTATCGAGTGCATCGTCTATATGGGTACGGTGGATATGGAACGCCAGAAGCCCAACGTCTTCCGCATGGAGCTGCTCGGCACAGAAGTGAGGTCGGTCGACAGCGGGTCGCAGACTCTTAAGGACGCCATCAACGAAGCCATCCGCGATTGGGTCACAAACGTAGAAACAACCCACTACCTGCTCGGCAGCGCGTTGGGTCCCCATCCTTACCCTGCCATGGTAAGGGATTTCCAGTCGATCATCGGGCGTGAGGCCCACAGCCAGATGCAGGAGCCGGCCGAAGGCGGCCCCGGCCGACTGCCTGACGTGATCGTGGCCTGCGTCGGCGGCGGCAGCAACGCCATCGGCATCTTCCACCCCTTCCTGGAAGAAGAAAGTGTGCGCCTGATAGGTGTCGAAGCAGGCGGCCACGGGATCGAAGACGGCGCCCACGCCGCGCGATTCGCCGACCCGGAACGGGGCAGGCTGGGTGTCCTGCAGGGCACAAAAAGCTACGTCCTTCAGGACAGCGACGGCCAGATCGCCCTTACCCATTCGATCTCCGCAGGTCTGGACTACGCCAGCGTCGGCCCGGAGCATGCCTGGCTTCGCGATGTGGGCCGCTCCGAGTATACCTACTGTACAGATACCCAGACCCTGGCGGGGTTCAAAGCGCTCTGCGAGCTGGAGGGAATCATCCCGGCACTGGAGAGCGCCCACGCAGTCGGCTATGTGCTGGAACTGGCGCCGCAGATGGCGAAAGATCAGGTGATCCTGATCAATCTCAGCGGAAGAGGCGACAAGGATTTGGGTACCGTAATGCAAACTATCGGAGGAGACAGATAAATGGGCCAGCTCTGGGCGCGAGGTGAGAGATGAACGGAGTAGATCGCATTGATCAGGTCTTTCGAGACCTGAAAAAGAGTGGCGGCGCCGCGTTTATGCCCTATCATGCCATGGGCTACCCGACCCGACAGGAATCTGTCGAGGTCGTCGCCGCCCTGGCGAAAGCCGGCGCGGACATTATCGAATTCGGCATCCCCCACAGTGATCCGCTTGCCGACGGACCGACCATCCAGACGGCCACATTCTCTGCCCTCGTTGGCGGCACGACCGTGGCCGACTGCCTGCAGATGTCACGCGAGCTGCGAGACCGGGGCGTCGAAACGCCCTTCTGCGCAATGAGTTACTACAACCCGATTCTGGCCTTCGGCGAAGAACGGTTCGTCGAGGCTGCAGCCGATGCCGGCATGGATGGCCTGATCGTCCCCGATCTGCCGCCAGGAGAATCTGAAATGCTGGAGCCTGCCTGCCGCGCGGCCGGTCTGGCAACAGTTTATATGCTGGCCCCCACCAGCACCGAAGAACGCATCAAATCTGTGGCCCGCCATACCACCGGGTTCATCTATCTCGTCAGCGTTACCGGTATCACCGGCGCGCGTGATGAACTGCCGCCGGGCCTGCCAGCTTTCGTCGAACGGGTCCGTCGCCACACCGACCTGCCCCTCGCGGTCGGCTTCGGCATCAGCACAGGCAGTCAGGCCGCACGAGTGGCCAATATCGCGCAAGGGGTAGTCGTCGGTTCTGCCCTGGTAAAGGCTGCCGGATCCGGGGAAGGGCTCGAAGCTGTGCGCAGCCTCGCCGAGCAGCTCGCAACGGGCAGCCACCAGACACAGGGCGAGTCCGGCTGAAAACAGGCGGTGTGACTGCCTTCGCCTACATCATCCTGTTCTTCAAAACGGGGCGCAGTTTGAGACCAAGTTGGAGGGAAAAACGCGAGTCGGCGTCGTCCAGGTCCATACGCGTGATGGCGGAGATCCGCTGCAGGCGGTAGGTAAGCGTATTGCGGTGGATATGCAGAGCGGCCGCGGTCTGACTGAGGTTCCCGTGGCAAGCAAAAAAGGCCTCCAGCGTCTCGACCAGTTCAGCGTTGTGTTCCACGTCATGCGAGATCAAGGGTTCCACCGTTTTGCGGAAGAATCGGCCCGCTTCTCCGCTCCCGCCTAACCCCGTCAGCAGCTGGTATAGCCCCAAATCGCCAAAATAGGTCACCGGCGATGCCTGCCATGAGCTACCCATTCGCCAGCTTTCACGCGCCTGCTCCAGGCTGCGCAGCCATTCCCGCACCGAGGAGGCCGGCCGGCCGATCCCAATGTTGAGTTTGGCCCTGCGATAGGATGAAGTGAAGTGATCAACGATCCCATTCGCCACTGCTTTAAACTCTCGCCCGCTCTTGGGATTGTCGCTGGGCCAGAATAGCAGCGCAACTTCAGCGCGCACAGAGATCAGGACCGGTTCTTGCCGTGTGGCTAAATACTGCCTGAGCGCATTCGGCCAGTCCTGAATGCCTTCCGCCTGGATCAGCCAGGCGGTGTGGGGCCTCGCCAGGTCGAAGCCCAGCGTATGCCCCCGCTGGATCCACGCCTCCTCGTCGGCAATCTCTGTTGCCAGCAACTCATCCAAAAAGACGGCCCGCATCTTTTCCTCGACCGCCCCGACCGCCTGTTCTCGGCTCCAGGCCAGGGCTGCCGCGCCCGCCCCCTGCAGCGCCGCCAGCCGCTCGACCGTTGAGATCTCATCCGACATACCGGAGCTCGACCGCAACAGAAGGCAGTATCCCTCAACTCGCTCCGCTACGATGACGGGGCTCACCACCATTTCGCGAAAACGTTGCTTGCCCTCAAATGGAAGGATGCCTGTCAAATCATCGTTTTCGGTCGGGACCGGGCCCATCCTGGCGGCCAGCCAGCTGCGCAAAGTCGTCCGGCTGGGCAGTGACGCCAATACGCGCCGCTTGTGGTTCTCCGGCAACTCCTCTAGTCCGGCAAACGCGATCGGATTCCCTTCATCCTTCAAAAAGAGGACCGGCTGTTCAGAGAACCGCGCCAGAAGCTCCGCCATCATCCCCAGGCCGCCCCCGTCCAATTCAATCTGCGTCAACTCCCGTTGCAGATCAGCAGCCTTCGCGGCAAGGTATCCCCCCCTGTCTACAATCAGGCGGATTACGGTCCTTTCAACTGTCAGCAGGTGTTGGGACGCGGGGAGCGCAATAATTGGGACTTGGTTCTTTTCAGCGGCCTTCACCGCGGCCTGCGGCGCCTCGCCAATCACGCCAATCGCTGAAATGCCCGCTTGGTGCAGGCTATTGACAACACGGTCCAGTCGCATTTGTGGGTCAAACTGGCGCAGGTCCTCGATATCGATCAGGGCCAGTTCTTCCCCTTCAAGATTGGGGAAGGCCGGTGGACTTGGGCGCATGCTGCACGCCCAACTGACCGGCCGGCCAAGCAGCTCCTTGCCGAACAGCACCCTTGAGCCCGGCGGCAACGCCAGCCGGTATATCTCTTCAAGCGTCGTTGCATCCCGATACATTGGCCAAGCCGGTCCCGGTTCTCGGTGCTGCGCTCAGCGCCGCAGAAGGAGAGTGCTGCCCAACTCTCTCCGTCCAGAATTGAATCAGCGGGCGCTTAAACTCGCCCGCTGAGCCAGTGCTATTTCAAATTGCCTGCGGCACAGGAACGTGCCCTGTTTCGCTGTTTACTTGCTCCAGGCGCTCAACGCCGCGCCAACCGTTCCGCCCCATACAGCCCAAAAGAGGATCGCCGAAATGCCAGGCCAACTGGTTGGATTCTGACCCGCGGCGATGAACGCCACGATATACCCAAGAATGAGTCCGATTATGCTTGCCAGCAAGAGCCGCCAAATTGACTGATTCGCGCTCATCGCCCCAACGACAATCGGCCAGATGATCGTGGTAAGGAGACTGATGACCAGACCCGTGACAACGAACCCGAAGTCCGTCGTAAATACGCCAGGTAGAGCAACCCCAATGACGAACAATACGTTCCCGATCAGCCCGCCGATCACCGGCTTCCAGCTCCCGCCCAAGGCCCCCCGTGCATAGTCGTAACCCACAATCGGGGCAGCGCCGATCACGATTCCCAATAGGGCTCCGATAACGGGCACACCCTTCAGCAACACCATCAGCAGCGCCACGACTGCCGCTGCCAGCGCCGCGTAAAGTGAAGCCCTCCAGCGTTCCGTGTTTGTCTGAGCGACGCTCGTGGCAGTCAGAATTGTCATCTTGAACCTCCCCAAATCGGGTCGTTGCGGCTGAATCCCTCAAACGCTTTTTCTCTGAGCAGGGTGCGGCGCGACGCCGCGCCCGCCCCTCGCTTCACTCTAAGTGAAGCCGACCTCCGTATGTTCACGACCGGCTACCCTCAGACAGCGGTCATTGCTCGCCGGGCAGAGATTCCCATTCCTCAACAGTCCAGCCACTCACACTAAAATACAACTGCGGCCGGTGATTGCGACTCAGAATCAGGACAAGCTCCTCCTCCTCAGTCGTCGCAATCTCATCCAGCCAGATTCCTTCCCTTATCTGAGCCTGCACTATTCTACCAGCCTGTTGCCAGCCGCGCAAGGGATCGCTTTCAGGATCAGTATAAATCGACGTTCCGTACAGAGCCAGCAACACACTGTTTTCCAGATAGAGGTCGAGGTCGAACAGCGCTCTCGTCTCCGGCGACGGTCTTTCGCCCAACTCATCGCTGATCGACTCCTCCCACAGAGCGACCCCCACCGCCCTCTCTCCAGCGACGGCTTCCACCAAAATCTCGTACTGTTCGTCGTCCAGATGATACTGGAGAACGGCATCGCCTGGGCCGTTCCCGTTGGCTGGCATTTCGGTCATCTTGCTTTATGGCCCTGAAGGCTTGCGAACGATGAACAGTTGAAAAGTATCTGCCTGGTGGCGCTACGCGTCATGTCCGCTCCGGCCCGACGACAATCATGCGAGTCGGAATCGTAATCGGTTCGGGAAACTGCTGTCCGCCGGCCTCAAAGTGACTGAACTGGACCGGCAGCCCCTGATCGATAAAGAGGTTGGGTCCATTCATCACATGGAAGTGCAAATGCGGACCCGGCGAATTGCCGCTGTTGCCCACACGTCCCAGGAGCGCTCCCCTTCGCACCACTTCACCATCGTTTACCTGCAAACTCGCCTGCTGCAGATGGGCATAATAGCTGAATTCGCCGTTGGCATGGCTGACGGCAACGGCATTTCCCAGCAGGCGGCGCATATCGCCCCGCATGATAGCCTGGTCGGGTATGGCTCCTGGCGCCATGTCCGGCATATCGAAACAGAGATAGGCCACTTTGCCCCCTGCCGCGGCGTATACAGGTTGATTCCAACTGTGGTGGTCATAAAGCGCGCGCCCGTTGCCCAAAAATGTGCGCCCGTCGGGGCCCAGTTTCACGAAATCCAGGGCGAAGGGCTGGCTGTAAACCTCCGTCTTGTGAAAGTCACTCCAGTCTCCGGCTTGCGCCGCCCACCATGCCCCGGCCAGCGGAAAGTAAAAGTCCGTCTGTTGTTCGTGGTACGCGACCGGGGCCTGGCAGTGAGCCTGAATCCCTGGGCCGCCTTCGGACCCCTCTCCAGCCCCCTTTGCCCTGCCGACAACTGTTATCTCGATATGGGTAAGGCATTCGTACCCGTGCAGGAGAAACTGGAGACTTCGTACGGCCAACCCGGTTCCGGCTGAAATCGTCAGGTCTTCTTCACCGGTGCGTTGACGAATCATGCGCGCCGACCAGCGTTGCTCAAACAACATCTGGTGCCCGCTATAACCCTGTATCACCAATCCTTGCAACTGGACATCGCCATCGTGGGCGGTGATTCCGAGGTCAAAGGCAAGCTCCTGGGTCGGCCCAATGTTTGGGAACGGAAGACGGTCGTAGAGTCCGGCGACAATACCTTGGGGACGGGTCTCCAGAGAAAGTCGGGGCGTCACGTTCAATTTATCTCCGTCTGCCATTTGCGAACAGACTGTCCTCAGTCCCCGGTTGGGCGCGAGCACAGTCCTCAGAGGGCCGGTTTCTTCAATCCAACCGAATCAACAACCACTGTGCGGTCACTCAAGGTTTCCCGCCCACAACTTACTTGCCGTTCGCCTCATTGATGAGCGTTGCGGCTTCGATAACGGCCTCCTCCGGCGTCGCAGAACCGCCAAGAACCTGTGAGACCATGTCAGTTGCGTAGACCCACACTTCGTCCAGCTCTGCAGAGTGGGGCTGAGGAACCGCATCGATCGCCTGCATGGTGAAACCGGCCAGCAGAGGATCCTCTCCCAGGTCCGCGCCCTTGTGCGCGGGCAGCCGTCCGGCAGTTCTTGCCAATATCGAGGCGCTCTCCGCGTTCGTGATATGCAGGGCGGCCGCCAGCGCAAGCGCCTGCTGGTCTGCCGTCGTGGCCGGGTTCAGAAACACGCCATCCGCGCTCAACCAGGGGCGGGCGGGCCCATGAGGTCCTGCCGGCAGCTTTGCTACACCCAGATCAGCCCCGAAATGTTGACGCAATTCGCCGATGCTCCACGGCCCGTCGACAAACAGCGCATATTCTTCTTTCTTGAAGCGCTCCATCAGCATGCCGTAGTCGAGAGCGGCATGGATCCCTGGCGTGTCACCGGCCCGTTTCAACCAGGCCAGAAACGCTGCCGCGCCTGGCGACTGTTCGAGGGTGACGCGTCCATCGTCGTCGAAGAGGCTGCCTCCATAGGCACTGATTCCCCAGAACAGGTGATAAAAGTTGGTGTAGATGCCGGCGCCCTGCAGAGGAGAATCCACGGCCAGAGCGACCATGTCTTCCGTTGTGCCCGGCAGGTCGCCTTCGTTCAGCAGCCGCCGGTTGTAGTACAACGCGACGAGCTCGAAGTCCGTAGGCAAGCCATACAACATGCCCTCCCAAACGAGGTTTTCGATGGCTGCCGCAAAAAACTGCTCCCGTTCCTGATCAGAAATCTGATTGTCAATCGGCAACAAAACGCCCGCGGCAACCAGGTCTGGAATCCACCAGTTGGGCGCCAAAATCAAGTCCGGCCCTTCCCCGGCCTGAACCGCAGTCGTGTACGCCTGCGCCAGGTCACCAAAGTCAACAAACTGTGCCTCCACCTGAACATTGGGCCTTGTCTGGTGAAAGCGTTCCAGGATGGCCGCCAACGCGTCCCCGTCTCTGCCTGCCCAGCTATGCCACAATTCTACGGTGCCGTTACTCGCTACAGCAGGTTTCGGCAGGTCGACCAAGGCTGAACTGGAGGAATCATCAGGCGGCGATGTCGCCGGCAATTTCTCGACAACTGGATCAAGCGCCGGACGACTTACGGACAAAGACAGGACCGATCCTGCCGCCGGCTGCTCCGTGGCCATGAGCAGGACAGCCATGAGCATAAGAACACATAATATGGTGAGCGTCCAGAACAGGCGCCAGCGAAATAGGGTCATCTGCTGCGAAGGAGGCTGTCTGCGTTAGATGCGCAGGCAATGTGTCAGGAACGGTCTGAGCATTCTCGTAGCGACATCATGTTTTCGCCTAGGAGCCAGACCGAAATGTTCAGTCGGTCCGATTTTCGGAAATGTACGACAAGAGCCCCTCCAGACCGAGAAGATAGCTGCGCCAGCCAAAACCGCTAATCTGTCCGATACAGACTGGCGCAATGACCGACCGGTGGCGAAACGCCTCGCGGCTGTGGACATTGCTCAGGTGAACTTCCACCGTGGGTATGGCGACGCCGGCCACCGCGTCGCGAATGGCGTAGGAGTAGTGCGTGAATGCTCCGGGATTCATCAAGATGCCGTCTGCCCACATGCGCCCATGGTGGATCTCGTCGATTAACTTGCCTTCATGATTGCTTTGAATGGTCCGGATTTCCACGCCCTCGCCAGCCGCGGCAACCAGCTCGCGGTCAATGGCCTCCAGCGAGACATGGCCGTAAATAGACCGTTCGCGGGTGCCCAGCAGATTGAGGTTGGGTCCATGAAGAACCAGGATATTGGTCATGTTTTCGCTATCGCTCAGTCAGTTGCAGGTCTACGTTGTCGTGTTCTCTCAGTGGCCAGCGGCTACGCCAACACAGAAACCAGCGCATCGATCACGAACTCCCGGCCCGGATCGTCGATGATGACCACATCACCTATCCCCTGGGGAATAATGAAACGCAGCGTGCGTCCACTCCGTTTCTTGTCTCGAAACATCATGGCGTATACCTCTTCCAGGTCAAGGCCGCTGGCCGTAGTGGGCAGATCCAGCCTCTCCAGGCATCTCTCGATGCGGTTCGCAGTCCCTGCGTCGCATCGGTCCAGCGCGACAGCCATCCGGGCAGCGGCAACAGTGCCGATCGCGACCGCCTCACCGTGCCGCAAGGAGTAGCCGCTCACCTGCTCGATTGCGTGGCCGAATGTGTGCCCCAGGTTGAGCGTCGCTCGCCGCCCTCTCTCGAATGGATCCTCAATCACGACGTCCACCTTCACCCGGACCGCATCGGCAATCATCTGGGTCAAGTCGGTCGGTCCCTCCTGCTCCATCTGTCGGAAGAGATCCGGCGCGCCCAAAATGCCATGCTTCACGATTTCGGCCAGCCCCGACCGGAATTCGGCAGTCGGGAGTTCAGCGAGCGACTCCGGGTCGATGATCACGACCTCAGGCTGCTTGAACGCGCCCACCAGGTTCTTGCCCTGGGGCAAATCCACCCCCGTCTTTCCCCCGACCGAGGCGTCGACCATGGAAAGCAGAGACGTCGGGATCTGTACAAAGGGCGCGCCCCGCAGGTAGGTGGCCGCCGCGAATCCCGCCATATCCCCGATCACACCGCCGCCCAGCCCGATAATGGGGCTTCTCCTGTCCAACTCGGCGGCAACGAACTGATCATACAGGCCGCCCACGGTTGCCAGCGTCTTATGCGCTTCCCCTTCCGGAACAATGCACAGGACCGGCGTGTAGCCCTCATTCCTCAGGCTCGCGCTCACTGTTTCAGCGAAATGTCCGGCGATTTCTTCGTTGCTAACGATGGCTGCCTGGCCCTTTGCCACGCCGCGATTCGCGAGCAGACGCCCTGCGCTTGACAGGATGCCTTCACCAATGCAGATGTGATACTGTCCATCCGGCGTGGGCACCGTAATGCGGGTCATCCCATCGACCTCGTTGTTCCCTTCCAAGGTGTCGATCACTCTCTCCGCGACTGTTTCCGGCGCGACGTCGTCGGTTAGCACGCGCAAGGGAATGCGTCCATACGCGCCGCGGCGGCTCAGCAACAATCTCTCGATGTTGCGCCTCTTCTCCTCCCTGTCACCAGGCAGCAAGGGACGGTCTTCGAATGTTTCGACCCGGTCCAGTATTGTGTCTACTCCCGCTGTCAGGCATACAACAGGACCGCCGGCCTCCATCGTCTGCAGGTTCTCATCGTTCACCAGCGCGCCTCCGCCGGTCGCGATGACCAGGTTGGACTCGCCAGCCAGCGTCTGACACAGCCGCGCCTCCGCCTGCCGAAACAGCGCCTCGCCTTCGTCGGCAAATACCTCCGCAATCGTCTTCCCAAACTCGGCCTCAATCCGCTCATCCATATCGACAAGCTTGCGGCCCAGGCGCTCCGCCAGAATCTGACCAACCGTCGTCTTGCCCGTGCCCATGAAGCCGGTAATCGTCAGGTTGCTGCCATCGGCCAACAGGTCTTCAAGCGATTGAGCCGCTTCGGATGTGTGCGTGTTGTCCAATCTGTCGACTCCGAGTCAGAATAATTTGAATTCGGGCGTGCTTACCCGGCCCGACTGATGCATCAGCGCAGCATTCATCAACTCGATCGCCAGGCGAGACTCAAGCGTCACCCCGGCGCGGACGCCGACACAGGGATCGTGGCGGCCTCGATCCAGGGCAAATTCGATCTCCTCCAGATTCTTGCGCACCGAATTCTGCGTCTTGAGAATCGTCGAGGTCGGCTTGAATCCCACTCGGCAGACCAACGGCGACCCGGTGGTGACGCCGCCGATCAGCCCGCCGTGACTATTTGTCTGATAGCCGCCGCTGCGGATGGGATCATTGTTCTCGCTGCCCTTGCGGGAGATGACCTCCACCCCGTCGCCCACCTCACAGGACTGCACGGCATTCAGTCCCCCCAACGCGCCCATCAACCGAACTTTGAGACTCTGGTAGAGCGGCTCGCCCACCAGCGACGGCGGGTTCACGGCAACAACCTCAACCGCCGCGCCCAGTGAATCACCCTCAATCCGGGTTCGCTTGATCAACTCGCCGGCCTCCTGCGCAAACTCTGCGTCGAGCGAGCGAATCTCTGCCGTGTCCAGTCTCGACTCCACCGCGGCGATCTGTTCCGAAGTCACCGTCTGGGCGCCCTGCTGTTGCGCAACGCTGGCAAAGTGCTGTGCCAGACTCAGGTCAGTCCTGAGTGGGCCAACCTGCGAAATCGAAGATAGGATCACCGTTCCGAAATGTTCCTTCAGGAAGATGCGAGCGATCGATCCGCCGATTACATCCGAAATGGTCGAACGGTAGCTGGAGCGGCCGCCCCCGCGTATGTCGACGAAGCCCTGTGACTTGTGATACTTGACCAGGTCCGTGTGCCCGGGCCGTACCTCGCCGCGGGGTCCCGCGAACTGATCGTAGTGTCGCGACCGCTGCGAAGTGGAGAGAACCAGGGCAGCGATTGGTTCCCCCGTTGAAAATCCCTCTTCATAGCTCTCAGTTTCAGAACCGGACTCGCCGCCTACCGACACGGCAGGACCCGAGAGCAAGCGTTCAATCTCGCCCTCCGCGTACAGGCCCGAAAGCAGGACCACCCTGTCCGCCTCCTGCCTGGGTGTGCCGTGGCGGTTGCTGCCGGGACGCCGCCGGTCCAGGTACTGCTGTACCTCGCCCCGTTGAATGCGAAGGCCGGCGGGGCATCCGAAGACAATCGTCGTTACACCTGGCCCGTGAGATTCTCCGGCCCCGGCAACCGCAAACAGTGGTCCCCCCAAGATCTCCATGCTTCTATCTCTTGAACCTGTCCAAACTGGCTCTCAACCTGTATACGAGCCCGCGGCCCGCGTCCCCCAGCCTTTGGCTGCGGCGACAAAGGCGCGCACCTTTTCCGGGTCTTTGCGCCCGGGTCCATTCTCCACGCCGCTGCTCACGTCAACACCCCATGGCCGGACTGCCTCCACGGCCGCGGCCACGTTCAGTGGTGTCAGGCCGCCGGCGAGTACCAGGCGAGGGTATGTTTTCCGCACTTCCGCGGCGGCAATCCAGTCGGCCTTCTTTCCCGTTCCCCCGTACTCACGCGGATCGTAGGCGTCGACCAGAAGCTGGGGACCGTCGCTGGGCCCAAGATCCGCGTACCACTCTGCCTCGATACCCGCTTCGACGGCGCTGGTTGGGCGGAGTGCCTTAAAGCCGCGTCCGCCAAGCGCTTCAAGCATCGCCGGCGGCTCATCTCCATGCAACTGCGCGTAATCCAGGTTGGCCCGGCGCATCGTCTCCTCAACGACAGCCAGAGGTTCATTGACGAAGACGCCGACGAACCGGGGCGTCGGAGACGACCTGGTACCGGAATCTGAAAGCGGCCCCGATGATGCCGCGTGCGCCCTGAGTCCGGCTGTAATCTCTCCCGCGCCATCCGGCGAGATGAAACGGGGAGATTTTCTGAAAAAGATGAATCCCAGAAAATCCGCGCCGGCTTCCGCCGCGCACAGTCCGTCTTCAAAGCTGGAGATGCCGCAGATCTTCACGCGCGTCATCGGTCGCCTTCCTCCTTCTGGTCGACGTTCATGCAAGTGCCTGCCTCTGGCTTCCTGTCAATATCCTATGCCTGTCGCACCAAGCAGCCAGACCAGCAAGGGCGCGATTGCGATACTTGGCAGTAGACTTGCGACCCTGATCCTCTTCAGTTCCAACAGCGTCAGACCGATTCCCAGAATCATGACGCCGCCCGTTGCCGTAAGTTCGACGACCCACGGCGTTGCCCGGCTGACCTCTTCCAGTCCCAGACCGAGCCCCCCCGCCAGCGCGGACAACCCGCCCTGCACCACTGCGACCGTCCCAACGCTCAGCAAGACCCCTGGGCCCAGGCTTGCCGCAAATGGAATGGCGGCAAACCCATCCAGAGCGCTCTTGATCGCAAGCAACTCATAGTCGCCGAGCAACCCGTCCTGAATGCTGCCAAGGATCGTCATCGGCCCGACGCAAAAGATCAGGCTGGAGGTGACAAATGCCCGCGTAACGCTCCAACCGGCATTTCCGCTCTGTCCCAATGCGCTGCCCCAGCGGGCCTCGGCCTGCGCGCCCAGCCAGTTCAGCCCATCGTCTATGCGCATCAGTTCGCCAACGATGCCGCCCGCAACAACGCTGAAGAGAGGAATGAGGAGATTGTTCGTCCCGATTGCCATGACCATCCCAATGACCAGGACCATCAGGCCCAATCCGTGCATCACAGTCTCTTGAATTCTCGTCGGCAGCCGGTTGCCCAACAGCGTGCCAACGGTCCCTCCCACCAGGACGGCGATCACATTGAGAACTGTGCCGGTCATAAGGAATGCCATCCGGGCATACGGTGAATGTCCTCACAGAGTCCTGTCTTGAAGCTTCCCCGCGAGCGCGAACTCGCGCACCAGCGCGCCGCGTTCCTCCTGGGGCAGCTTACAGAAACTCTCGCCTACCAGGATTGCGTCGCAGCCCATGTCGGTCATGCGCTTCACATCATCAGCGTTGCGAATCCCGCTCTCGCCTACAAGAACTTTGTCGATAGGTATCTGTTTTCGCAACCGGCCAGTGGTCTCGATATCCACGTCGAAAGTTCTCAAATCGCGGTTGTTGACGCCGATAATCCGGGCGCCCACGGACAACGCCCGCGCCAACTCCTCCTCGTCATGCACCTCAACCAGGGCGTCCATCCCCAGGCCATCTGTCAGCTGCAGCAACTCTCTCAGGTCGGCGTTTCCAAGCACGCCCACGATCAGAAGCAGGGCATCCGCTCCCGCTGCTCGGGCTTCGTATACCTGGTATGGATGGTAGATGAACTCTTTGCGCAGCAGCGGCGTGGACAGTTTCCTGGCGCGCAGGTGGTCGCCGATTTCGGCAAGATGAGTGAGCTGTCCCTGGAAGAATCTTGAATCGGTCAAGCAGGAAATCGCGGCCGCGCCGCTGGCGGCATAGGTTTCGGCAATCGCGGTCGGCGACCAGTCTCGGGCAATCAATCCCTGGGAGGGGCTGGCCCGCTTGACTTCCGCGATCAGGCTGGCGCCGGTTTCGGCGGTGAGCGCGCCCGCAAAATCCATCGGCGGCTCGGTCACCGCGGCCAGCGCCTTGAGTTGGGCCAGGGGGACCGCCTCCATCTGGCGGGTCACCTCCTGGCGTTTCCAGGACATAATCCGATCGAGGACATGGCCCTTGTGTTTCGCAATTTCCAACTGAGAAAACTTTGCCATTTTCTACTGCTCACCGCCGAAGCTCTGCGTCTTGGCGATAAACCTGCCAAGTATGTCCTGCGCCGCGCCGCTATCGATCGACTGCGCGGCCGCGGTCAGGCCCGCCTCCCAGTCACGGCTTTCGGTGGTCAGGGCGGCTGCCGCATTCAATAGTACCACATCTCGCTTGGGGCCGCGCAGATCGCCACTCAGTATGCCCGTTGTGATGGCGGCGTTCTCGCCAGCGTCTCCACCGCGAAGGTCGTCCATCGTAGCGGGCGCCAGGCCAAGATCAGCCGCATCAAGTTTACTTTCGCAAACCTCCCCATTGCGCAGATGACTGATCCAGTTGACCCCGGTCGTCGTAAGCTCGTCTACGCCGCGCCCTTCTTCGGTGGTCCCGTTAACCACAATTGCAGCCCTCGTTCCCATCTGTTCCAGCACACTTGCCATCTGATTCGTCAGTTCGGAGCTGGGCACGCCGATCACCTGGTGTGTGGCATTCGCCGGGTTTGTGAGGGGGCCCAGTAAGTTAAAGACGGTCCGCGTCGACAGTTCACGGCGCGGGCCGATCGCGAACCTCATCGCAGGATGGTAGAGCGGCGCAAACAGAAATCCGATGCCAACCTCCTCTATGCACTCCGCAACCTGGTCCGGCCCCAGGTCCAGGCGGACGCCTAGCTCCTCCAGGACGTCGGCGCTGCCGCACTGGCTGCTGGCGGACCGGTTGCCGTGCTTCGCCACCTTTTCGCCGGCCCCGGCCACCACGAACGCAACCGTTGTGCTTATGTTGAACGTGCCGGTCTGGTCGCCGCCCGTGCCGCAGGTGTCCAACAGGCGCTGCCCTTCAAGATCGGGCCGGACCGGGACCGCGACGCGTTTCATCGCCAGAGCGCAACCGGTGATTTCGGCGATACTCTCTCCTTTCTGGCGCAGCGCAGCCAGAAGTGCCCCGATCTGCGCATCGGTGGCCTCGCCGCTCATGATCTGTGTCATCGCCGCGTCGGCCGCCTCAACGCTGAGATCATGCCCACCGAAAATTGATTCCAGAGCTTCATGTATGGGTGACGCCATGTGAGTTTCTCCTGTCATGTCGAGCAGTTCCCGCCAATAAACTCCGTAGTGCCGAGCCGATTATTTGGCGGAAGCTGACGATGGTTTTCTGTCGGGCGCCTGCACGTTCATCAGGTTCCCAATCTCGTCTGCCAGCTGCCTGCTACCCGCAATGTCCAGGTGCGGCAGTTCCCACAGCGCCAGAGTGCGGCCCAATGCAACCGCCAAAGTTTCAGCGAGGAAAGCCCTGTACTGGGTCCGGATCGCCTCTGAATCGGTATCCGAGATTTCCGGCGCCGCCCTCTGTCGAATGCCATCCAGCAAATAGGTCACAGCCTGGAAGTTGAGCAGCCGAAAGTAAAGATCGACCCGTTCGGTAAAGCCCGGCGCCGGATGAGCATGTTCATAGTGTTCCCGCCACCTGGCTTTGCCTTCGTCCGGCCAACCGCCGTCTTCGTAGAACAGGAAACGGGCGACTTCCTGGGCGGGGTCCCCCAGCCCAAAGTACTCCCAGTCCACCAGTAGGCCCAGCCCCCGGTGGAACAGGGAATTCTCCGCCGCCGGATCCCCGTGAACCGGCGCGGGAGCCGTCTCCCCAAGCAGCGGCAGCGCCGCTTCCATCTCGCGGTGAACGGCCGCCCACAGCATGGCGAGGTGTTCGGCCAGAAGCGGCGCCGTCGCAACTGAAATCCACTCGCGCAACGGGGCCTCACCCGCCTGCCATATCTGCCAGAATGTCAGCAGATTGAACGGGTGCGGGCTGAATCGCTGCGCTTCGTCTCTCTCTGCGCTGTGGATTCGGGCCAGTGCATCGGCGTGAGCGATGCACTGCTGATGATCCGTGAGCCGCAATGCCTCGCCTTCCGTCCATCGGTACACCAGTATCTGGCAGGGCAGTCCGTGGGGATAACGATCATACCAGAGCGGCTCCGGGGCAAGTCCAACGGCGGCAAACTGTGCCTGGCCGCTGAACTGGCGGCGGCAGCGCGCCTGACCGGCATCGGTAAACATTTTGACGACGACATCGGCGCCGTCACCGCAGCGCACCCGCCACAGCAGATTATCGCGGCCCCGCCAGTGATCCGTTACCGTCGCCTCCTGGCCGCGAAACCGGCTGGAAACGGAACCGGTCAGATAGTCGTGAACGGCCTGCGTCCATGCGCCGCTCATTCTGTCACCGTCAGTCATACCTTCAGGAAGTTCCGCAACAAATCGTGGCCGTACGCAGTCAGGATGCTCTCCGGATGAAACTGCACACCGAAAATGGGCTTGGCGCGGTGCTGAACGCCCATCAGCTCGCCTTCGACCGTGTGCGCGGTCGCTTCCAACGCCTCCGGCAAAGGCTCCTCCACGATCAGACTATGATAACGGGTGGCGGTGAATGGGCTGGGAATCCCCTGAAAAAGGACAGTGCCCCTGTGGTGAATCGGACTAACCTTGCCGTGCATCAGCCGCGGGGCGCGCTCGACCCTCCCGCCATGCACGTGCCCGATGCACTGTTGACCGAGACAGACACCCAGAACCGGGACGCGATCGCCCAAGTGACGGATCACGTCATTGCTGATGCCGCTATCCTGTTCCGGCGTGCCCGGCCCGGGGCTGATGATCACGTGATTCGGTCTTTTCTCGATGAACGCCTCAACATCGATCGCGTCATTGCGCCAGACCTGAATCTGATTGGCCTTCTCTCCGCCGGGCAAAGGCGTCTCTCTTACGATTTCGCCCAAAAACTGTACCAGATTGTACGTGAAACTGTCGTAATTGTCGATGACGGCGATCACGTCCCCGCTCCTTTTCTATGACATTCGGCCTATGCCTTTGCAAGCCGCTTTTGGCGGCGCTCGTTAGAGCGGCGAATCCGATTCCACACACCGGTCAATCCCATAGCCTTCTTCATTTCCATGAGGGTCAGCCGGGCCTCCTGCTGGGCCCGCTGCGTGCCCTCATAGATCAGTTCGTCGGTGAATCCGGTCTGATCAGCGTAGTATGCCCGCCGTTCGCGAATCGGCTCGAGGAAACCCTCCAACGCGCTGAAGAGCTTTGTCTTTACCTCTACGTCGCCTACAGCCCCCTTTCGGTATCGTGCCTTCAGGTCTTCCACCTCTGCCTTGTCTGGATTGAACATGTCGTGATAGCTGAATACAGGGTTGCCTTCCACCGTCCCCGGAATGTCTGCGCGGATACGGTTCGGGTCAGTGTACATACTCATGACCCGTTTCTTGACTGTCGCCGCGTCGTCACTGAGCAGAATCGCATTGCCCAGACTCTTGCTCATCTTGGCCTGCCCGTCGGTTCCGACGAGCGTTCCACCGACGATGTAGGAATCCGGCAACGGAAAGACCTCAGAGTAGGCATTGTTGAAGCGCCGCGCGATCTGGCGGCTGATCTCAATGTGGGACTCGTTGTCCTTGCCCACAGGCACCAAATGCGCGCGCGGCATCAGAATATCCGCCGCCTGCAGCACCGGGTAGCCCAACAGGTTATAGGGCATCTGCTCCAGTTCGGCTGCCGCTGCCATATCCTTGATCGTTGGCAGCTGCTGCAACCGTTCCACCGTCACCATTCCGCTGAGAATCAGATGCATTTCATAGATCTCGTGCACAGCCGACTGCAGATAGAACGACGTCTTGCTCGGATCGATGCCAATCGCCAGATGGTCGAGAACAATCTCGCGGGCATTTTGTCCAATCTGCGCAATGTCCTCCTTGGTCGGCTTCGTCGTCAGCATATGGAGGTCCGCTATGATGAAAAAGCATTCATACTCCTCCTGGAATGCCAGCCTGTACTGCATACTGCCCACATAATGGCCGAGGTGCAACTTGCCCGTTGGCCTGTCGCCTGTGAGAATTCGTCTCTTCTGTGCCATGTCTAGCTCCCGTATTCGCTGAAAGGAGATGGGACTTGAGTCTCCACCGTCGTCTCCACCGTCATCTCAACCGTCTAACCCCTCTTCGGCCCGCCGTACCGCGGCGGACAGGGCTCTCGCCTTGTTCAGCGTCTCTTCCCACTCATAGGTGGGGTCGCTATCTGCGACAATGCCGCCTCCCGCCTGCAAGTAGCAGGTCTTCCCCTGCATCACAATCGTGCGAATTGCGATGCAGGTATCCATCGTGCCATCGTAGTCAATGTAGCCGACCGCGCCGGCATATAAGCCGCGCCGCAACCCCTCCAACTCCTCGATTATCTCCATTGCCCGTACCTTAGGCGCGCCGCTGACCGTGCCCGCCGGAAAGGTCGCCTTCAGTAGACTGATCGCATCGTGCCCAGGCGCCAATTTGCCCTGAACATCACTGACAATATGCATCACGTGGCTGTAGCGCTCGATGACCATCATCTCCGGCACGTTGACCGTGCCGTACTCGCAGACACGGCCCAGGTCATTGCGGCCCAGGTCAACCAACATCACATGCTCCGCACGTTCCTTCGGGTCGTTTAGCAGCCCTTCTGCCAAGGCATCGTCCTCGGCCGCGTTTTTGCCCCGCCATCGCGTTCCCGCGATGGGGTGCAGATAGGCGCGGCCGTCTTCGAGCCTGACGTGCATCTCCGGGCTCGAGCCGATAATCCACAACGGTTCATCTGCGCCGGTGATTTCCGCCAGGCCTGCCACCCCGCCAAACTCCAGAAAGTACATGTAGGGAGATGGATTCAACATGCGTAGCGCACGGTAGATCGCGAACGGTTCAGCGTTCGTCTCCCGGCTGAGCCGCTGGCTGGGCACCACTTGGAAGATATCACCCGCCGCGATGTACTCCTTGGCGCTGCGCACAATCTCTTCGTACTCCCCCTGCTCAAAATTGCTTCGCCATTCGGCGCCCCCGTCTACGGGCCTGTTTTCTGGCGGCGCGAGCGGTTGGCGCAGGTCGCGGACAATCGCGTCGATGCGATCGACGGCGTCGGCGTAGGCTGTCCGTATCTGTCCGTCGTCCACCCGGTCTTGCTCTTGAATCTGCATATTGGCGATGATCAGCAACTTGTGCTGCACATGGTCGAAGACAACAAGATTGTCGCTGAAAAGCAGCAGCATATCCGGAATGGCCAGTTTTCTGCGGGCCGTGGTCGGCAATCGCTCGATAAAGCGCACCGTGTCGTACCCAAAATAGCCGACCGCGCCGCCTGAGAAGCGAGGCAGCCCCGGCACCTCTACCGGACAGCGCTCAGCCAGCATTGCGCGCACGAACGCGAACGGGTCGCCTTCCCGCCTTTCCAGCACAGAGCCGTCCGCCCCGCCCACTGCCAGCTGATCCCCTTGGGCACACAGGGTCAACGGCGGACGTACGCCAAGAAAACTGTACCGGCCCACCTGCTCACCCTTCTCAACCGACTCCAGCAAAAACGAAGGGCCGCCGTTCCGCAACTTCAGGTACACCGACACCGGTGTTTCCAAGTCGGCAGGCAGTTCCCGAAAAACCGGAATCGTGTTGCCCGAGGACGCCAACTCCTTTACTTCCTCCAGCGAGGGACGATAGGTTGCCATAGTTGCTCTCCTCTTGCATCAGAAGCTGGTTCGGTTGCCGGCCAAACAAAAAGACCCCGTCTCCGATCACAGAGAATCCGCTCTGCTTTCGGGGACGAGGTCTGGACAGACGCCCGCGGTGCCACCCTAATTAGACCGGCATACGACAGTAATCAAAAAAACCCTTGCATGAAACGCAAGGGCTGCCTGCACCAGTCTCACTCATCGCGGACGACCGACCCCATTCAAAAGGGTTCAGGTTGGACCGCAGCGCCCTGGTAACGGTGGCGTCTCCGTGACCGGCTACTAAGTGGTGTACTTATCCTGCGGCTGGCAGACCAGCCCGGGAACGACCATCAGTCCACTGTTCGCTGTCCAACTCCCCGGCCCATTCACGCTCGGCGCCGCTATCCCGTTTCCACCAACCCGAGACTCTCTGGAGCCCGCTTTGAGCGCTACTATTCCGGTTCAAAGTCTTTCATGTTCAGATGTTGGCATCGACTATACGCCAGCCGGGACGATCTGTCAATTCTCTGAACAGACTTTCGCGCAAGAACGAATCTGGCGGTCATTGCGTTGGCATATGGATCAGCGCGACACCTGCCTCCCGCAAGAAGCGGCGGCTGTTTTCATCCGGGTACGGGCCAGCGTAAACAACTCTTTCAATTCCGGCATTGATGATCATCTTGGCGCAGGTGATGCACGGCTGGTGAGTTACATAGATCACACTGCCGCCCGTGCCAACCCCGTGGAGCGCGGCCTGGATGATGGCGTTCTGTTCGGCGTGCAGCGACCGCACGCAGTGCCCGTCTACCATCAGGTGCCCGACATCGTCACAGTGAGGCAGGCCGGTCGGCGCGCCGTTGTAGCCCGTGGTCAGAATGCGTCTGTCGCGAACGATCACCGCGCCAACGTGGGCGCGGTCGCATGTGCTGCGCGCGGCGACTGTGAATGCAATGTGGAGGAAATACTCGTCCCACGAGGGGCGGCCAGACTTCACTGAGGTCATGCGCTTCGCCAAACGTTCCCGCTTGTTCCGCTCAGTCCAGGCGGCGGGTCGCGCCCATCGGAATCTTCACGTGTCCGTTGCGGGCCGGATGGGCGGGTGGCTTGGGGGGCCGTTTCTTCTGCTTGGCTTCCTTGGGGGCACGCGTGTCATGGAGGAGATCTGCCAGGATTCGACGCGTATCCTCCTCAGTTGGCGAAGCCAGGAAGACAGTCTCCAGGACCTTGCGTTCCCGGCTGAAGCGGCCCCGCTTGGGTATGTGGATTTCGTGTTCAATCGCCAGGCAAGGCTGCGTTTTGCGTCCGTAACGGACCGTGCCGTAGCGTATGTCGCGGACCGACCTGGGGAAAAAGAAAACGTACCACATCCCAACATCCCTTTCGGGCCACTCAGCCAACAGAAACCGTTTCGGTTGCACGAGGCAGATTACCGCGTGTTCCCGCGTCGCGAATGTACGGAAGTAACCTTGCAGCCAGGTGAAACGCTCGCTTTTCTCCTCCACCGAAAAGTAACCGCTGGCCCGAATCGGCACGCTATCCGAAGGAGCCAGCGCCTGGGGCGTGACATCGGGGGCAGTCTCCTCGTGAAACTGTACATAGTCCTGGCTGCGCCACCGGCGGCGAATCCAGATGAAGGAGATGAGGAGGATCAGGCATAGCCCTGCCGTAATATAGCCGCCCGGTAGGAGCCCCAACGCGCCCAGCGCCCCAATGAGCAGGAGAAGGCCGTCCATCCAACGGACGGGCGGGGCCCCGGCCAGCAACATGCGGTCTAGGTGATAGATGAGCTGGGACACGATTCAGTCAGGACGTGTGTCAGATTGGAATGAAAGTGAGGATCATGTGAGAAGACCCCGCCCTACGGGCGAGGCCAGGCAATAGCGGAAGTGCGCCGGTTCGATTACAGGCGGGACGCGCCTTTCAGGCGGGGGCCGGCAGCGTCCCTCCGCTCAAGTCCAACCCCTGGTCACGGCTATCTTCTTCACGAGACCGCTCGTTGCCGTCCTGCTCCGAAGTTGGCGTGCCGCTGGTTTGCCTGGTTTCCAAGTCGCCAACGGACTGGAATGGATCTTCACCGCGCATGATCGCTTGAAACTCCGAGGCATGCAGTGTCTCCTGCTCAAGCAGCGCGGCCGCGACGGCATCCAGGCGGTCCTCATAGGAGGTCAGGATCTCGTGGCAGCGTTGGTGGGCCTCATCAACCAGGTTTCGCACTTCCTCATCGATCTCCTGCGCAACCTTGTCGCTATAATTTCGGGTTTCCGCGATGCCCCGGCCCAGGAACACCATTTCCTCGCGTTCACCGTATTGGACCGGGCCAAGCGTGTCGCTCATACCCCACTGCGTAATCATCATGCGGGCCATATTCGTCACACGTTCGAGATCATTGCTGGCCCCGGTGGTAACATCCTCAAAGCGGATCTCTTCTGCGACCCGACCGCCCAACAGAGCGGCAAGCTCATCCCGGTACTTGTCCCTTGTGCTCAAATTGGACTCTTCTTCCGGTAAGGGCATTGTGTAACCGCCCGCCATCCCGCGCGGCACGATCGTCACTTTGTGTACAGGGTCATGGCGGGGAAGCACGTGCATCGCCACCGCGTGACCGGCCTCATGGTAGGCAACGATCTCCTTTTCCTTCGGAGACATGATGCGGCTGCGCCGTTCCGGGCCGGCAATGACCCGTTCGATCGCCTCTTGGAACTCAGCCAGCCCGATTGAGCGGCGATTGCGCCGCGCGGCAAGAATCGCCGCCTCATTTACCAGGTTCTCGATGTCAGCGCCGACAAATCCCGGCGTCTGCTTGGCAACGACTTCCAGATCGATGTCGGTTGCCAGTGGTTTGCCTTTCACATGGACATCCAGAATCTGCCGCCGACCCTTCACGTCCGGCGAATCCATCGTCACTCGCCGGTCGAAGCGCCCCGGCCGCAACAGGGCGGGATCCAGAATGTCCGGCCTGTTGGTGGCGGCGATGATGATGATATTGACATCCGTATCAAAACCGTCCATCTCGACCAGGATCTGGTTGAGCGTCTGCTCGCGTTCATCGTGAGAGCCGCCCAGCCCCGCGCCCCGGTGCCGGCCAACCGCGTCGATCTCGTCGATGAAAATAATGCAGGGCGAATTCTTCTTTGCCTGCTCGAACAGGTCCCGAACGCGACTTGCCCCAACGCCGACAAACATTTCAACAAATTCAGAGCCGCTGATATTGAAGAACGGCACACCAGCCTCACCGGACACAGCCTTCGCCATCAGAGTCTTGCCGGTGCCCGGCGGTCCAATCAAAAGCACACCTTTGGGAATCCGCGCGCCAAGTGACGCGAACTTCTGCGGCTCCTTCAGGAATTCAACGACTTCCTCCAGATCCTGCCTCGCCTCTTCATTACCCGCCACATCGCCGAAATTGACGGTCGGCTTGTCGCCGGTAAACATGCGCGCCCGGCTCTTGCTGAAGCTGAACGCCTGGTTGCCGGCGCCTTGAGCCTGCCGCAAAATGAAGATGAAAAAGACGGCGATCAGCAAAATTGGCAGCAGTGCCAGCAGAATGCTGCCGTACACCTCAAACCCGCTGGGCGCCTCAATCTCCACATTGACTGCAGCAAGCTGATCCGCAGTGACTCCGAGGTTTTCAAGCGTCTCGATGAGGCCAATGCCGGTCTCTTTACGCGAACCGATCAGCTTTCCGCCGGAGTAGGCAGTTACCTCGTCACCGTCTACATGAAGCTCCTGAACGTTGCCGCCGCGGACGAGTGACGCGATTTCAGCAATGGAAACGGTCGCCGAAACATTGTTGCCCTGCCTGCTCAGAACGATATAGAGAAACGCGCCAAGAGCTACAACCAGCAGGAAGTAGATCATGCCGTTGCGAATTCGTTTTGAATCCATAGATCCTCTCTAGGTACACAGCGACAGGTGCGTCAGCGTAGCAAAATTGCCGAACCGCCCTTTTGGGCAACTTGGACGCCACGCTAACCACGCGGGAAGTCTAGCATAGGCGATACCCCGCGTCAAATGGTACGCAATCCAGCTATGCCCCTCATTTGAGCGTGGTCCTTCAGTCTGTACATAAAACGATTATGACAGTTGATCCGCTCCGATGCCGTAAGATTGCACACAACTCTCAGGCACCCTGAAGGGTGAGAACCGTAATCTCCGGCCGGCAATTGAATCGGAAGGGAAGGGGCCAGACGCCTAGTCCCCGATTCGTGTAAAGTTGGCGCCTCCCGAGCTGATAGTGGCCGATTGGATACCTGGTCGCCATGTGCGGCAACACCGGCGCGCGGGTCGCCAAACCGCTGCCGTCGGGCCGGGTGGAAGGCAGCCGCACCTGCCCGCCGTGGCTGTGTCCGCTGAGCTGCAGCGCGACCGGCGCTTCCGCTTTGTGGATGCTGTCAATATAGTCCGGCTCGTGACAGAGCAGAAGATTCGTGGAGTCGGAAGGAGCCCCGGCCAGCGCAAGCTGAGGACGCGGGTACCCGGACCAGGCGTCGTCCAGCCCCGCGACGAATAGTCCCGGCGCGGCCTCGACACCCTGGTTGACCAGAAGATTCACTGGTGTCTCGGCCAGGGCAGCGCCTACAGCCTCGCGATCTGTCCACAGATCGTGATTGCCATACACGGCGTATGCCGGTGGTTCCAGCATGCGCAACGGCTCGATCAAACCGGTGGCATAGCCCGCCTGGTGACCCACGAAGTCGCCGGTCAGCGCCACAATGTCGGGCTGCATCTGGTTTATGCGGCCTATGGCTGCCGCCAGTTGGTCTTTCGTCGTGAAACGGCTGAGATGGATGTCGGAGATCTGCGCAACGCGCAGGCCGGCCAGTCTTTCGGCCAGGCCAGGCGCCTTAACCGTTACCCATTCAACATCGACCCAGGTCCGCTCCAACAGCCCCCCATAGCCAAGGCCGGCCGCGCCAGCCAGCGCGGCAGAGCCGAACAGCTTGAGAAACCCGCGCCGGGACTCTGAATACAAAGTCTCTTCCTGAAAAAAGTCCGGCCCGACGCTGACCATTGGCATCGGTTCCAGGCCGCGCCGGTACGACTCTATGTGCGTAGAGTCATCGATGGGATATTGTTCTTCAAGTTGAGCCTGAGACTATTCCAGATCTATGCGGTAGAGCGGTTCCAAACCGGCCGCAATGCGGTCAACATTGTCGGACGCGCACTGCGCTCGCTTGCGCGAGGTGCCATCGGTTACGCCGGCCGTATGTGGCGTGGCAATGACGTTTGGGAGGCCAAAGAAGGGTGAGCTGACGTCCGGCGGTTCCTGGCTATAGGCATCGATGCCCGCGCCGCCCAGTTTGCCTTCAAGCAGCGCCTCTGTCAGCGCATCTTCATCAATCAGCGCGCCGCGGGCGACATTGATAATGTAGGCGGTCGGTTTCATCAGATTCAACATGCGCGCGTCAATGATATGGTGGGTCTCGCTGTTCAAGTGCAGGTGGAGCGACAGAACGTCCGATTCGGCAACGACCTTCTCGAGGTCATCCGGAGAGCCCACGAAAGACAGACCGAACTCCTCCTGTTCAGCGCCGCTGACCTCCCGTATATCGATCGCAGCGATCTCCATGCCAAAAGGCCGCGCCCGGCGCGCCAATTCGATGCCGCTCGCGCCGAAGCCGACGATGCCCAGCTGCATCCCCTCCAATTCGAAACCGACCGGTTCGTATAGTTCCCCTTCGTCCAGCCGCGCCCGCGCCTCCGGATAGCGGCGCGTCAGCATCAAAACGAACATCATGGCGGTCTCGGCCAGCGCCACTGCGCTGAAAGCGCCGGGGCAGTTGGCCACCGGCATCCCCTTGGACTTCCAATAGTCAAGATCGAAGTGGTCGAACCCGGTACCCAGTATCTGCCACAGCTGAGCGTCAACCGCTGCGTCCACCATCTCGCGCGTCCCAGCCGAGCCGCCGTGGTCTATCACCGCGTCGATCCCTTTGAACTGGGGCGCAAGCGCCTGATCGTAATCCAGAACATGCACAATGTGGTTGCGACTGACAGCCTTAACCACGTCCATCCCCCATGGATCAAACATGGAAACCTTCACCGGATGGGGCAAGAATAGAACGTTCAACTGCTTCGTCATGGGGTCACCTGGCTCTGATGGCGGGCCGCAATTCCTGCCCTGGCTTGACTGCAACACGTCTGAGAATCAAATCGTCGTAAATCCGCCGTCGGCCACAAGCACCGAGCCGGTTACGAATGAGGCTTCATCACTCGCCAGAAAGAGAATGGCAAGGGCAACCTCGCTCGGCTCGGCAAAACGCTTCAAGAGATTGGCTTCCCGGTACGGCGCCAGCTTTTCTTCCGGTATCGTCTCGGTCAGCGGCGTGTTCATAGAGCCGGGGCAGACCGCATTGACCCGGACCTTGTCAGCCGCATGGTCCACCGCCATCGAACGAACGAGCCCGATCACGCCGTGCTTGCTCGCGTTGTAGGATGCCTGTAAACCGTTGCCCACCAGGCCCGAAAGCGACGAAATGCAAATGATGTTGCCACCGCCCTGAGATCGCATCTGCGCAACTGCATATTTCGAACACAGAAACATGCTCTTCAGGTTCGTGTCGACGACGAAGTCCCACTCCTCCTCACTGGTTTCGACCACATCCTTGTTGATCTGCACGCCCACGTTGTTGACCAATACATCGAGCCGACCGAATGATTCCACCGCGACGCGTGTCAACTTCTCGGCATCCTGAGGCAGCCGCACATCCATCGGAACGAGCGCAGACTTTCCGCCCCGCGCCGCGATGCGGTCGACCGTCTCCTGGCCTTTCTCCTCGTCGATCTCACCGACAACGACCCGGGCCCCCTCGCTCGCGAACAGCATGGCAACAGCCTGTCCCAATCCCATGCCCGCGCCCGTTATCGCCGTCACCTTGCCCTGAAGACGATTCGCCATACTTACAGCATCCTGTTCAATATGGTAGTAGCCCGCCGCTCACGTTGTACGTCTGGCCTGTCATGTACGAAGCGTCCTCCGAAGCCAGAAACGCCACCACATTGGCCACGTCTTCAGGTTTCTGGATGCGTCCCAGCGGCACACCATCCACTGCCTGCGCTTTGATCGAGCCCACAGGCGCGCCCTGGCGGGCAGCCGTCTCTCGATCGATCAGGTCCCACATCGGCGTATCAACGATTCCCGCGCAAACACAGTTGACCAGAATGCCGTGGTCCGACAGCTCCAGCCCCATCTGCTTGGTAAGCGCCACCACCGCGTGTTTGCTGGCTGCATAGGCCCCAAGTGGCAGATTCTTTCCTGGCGCCACCTTTCCCGCTCCCGATGCGTTGTTGATAATGCGGCCCCCTTCACCATGCGCAAGCATCTGTCGCGCCGCCGCTTGGGAACAGAACAGAACGCCTTTGGCGTTCACATTCATCATCGCGTCCCAAGTCTCCTCGTCAGTTTCCAGCAAGGGGGCGATTGCGCCGATGCCGGCGTTGTTCACCAGGATGCGCAGGCTTCCGAACTGTTCAATGGTCTGCTGCACCATGCCCTGGGCCTCTGGTTGCTGCGTCACATCGACCTGCAACGAAAATGCGTGGCCGCCTTCCTCGCGGATTTCCGCAGCAACTTGGGCGGCAGTTTCAGGATTCAAGTCGGCAACCGTCACCTTGCAGCCCTCTTGCGCAAGGCGATGGGCTATGGCCCTCCCGATGCCTCGCCCCGCGCCGGTGACGATGGCGACCTGGCCGTCAAGTTCGTAACGGGGCATTGGCTACCTCCTGGGTGAAAGGCCAGAACGAACGTGCCTCAGTTGTCATCATCTTTCGTCTCGTACGGTACCTGCATGAGTTCCAGAACGTAGCCGTCGGGGTCCTCAAAGAATACCACGTGAACGATGGCCCAACCGAGATCAAAACTGACCGGTTCCGATACAAATGTGACGCCCTCCTCTTTGAGCTCCCGGTACGCCTCAGCTAAATTGGGCACGCCAAAGCAGATATGAGAGTGGCCCACATCTCCCAGTTTCCCATCTGAAACTTTCCCTTTGGGCTGTACATACTCCTGCAGGTCGAGCAACATGCCAGGCGTTTCCGGAGCCTCTAAACGAACAACCTGCATGACGACATCATCCTTCCCCGCCATCTTCGAGATCGTCTCGCCTTCAAGTAAGTGTCGTTCGATCTCCTCCATTCCCAGCAGATCTCTGTAGAAGGCGAGCGAACGGTCCATGTCGCTCACGGTTACAGAAACATGGTCCATCACGTTCACAGAACTGATCACAGTTCGTCCCTCCTCATTCAGTGTGTTTCCAATGAATCTAATTCCGCCAGTCTTCGAAGCCAGCGCTGATGGCGGACATCGTCGACCGAACGCCAATATGGGCCATACATGGGTCGGCCCTTCTGCGCGAATGCACGGTGATTGCCGCGCATTTGCTCCTGAATGGCAGCTGTGGCCTCTGGAGTGTCGGGGTCCTCATAGTAGACCACAACTCCTTGCCGCCGGCTGTTGTTGCCGCCGAACGCCGCGTGCCACAGGGCAACATTGAATACCAGGACATCGCCCGGACGCGATTCGAAAATGTAAGATGGAACCTCGGCCTGGGCAAGGTTGTACGAAGTCTCGGAATCTCGACTAATCTGGCTGTGAAAGGGGTCTCGATGTGAACCGGGAATGACTCGCAAGGCGCCGTTGCTGCCGTTCAACGGATCCGGATAAATGCAAAACTTAACTGCAGTGTAGTCCAGGGAACCGGTGTCCGGGTGCCAGAGAGTGTCGCTGACATGGTAGTTCCCGTCCACAGCAATGGCAAGCACATCTTTCTCCAATAGCTGTTCGGCTACGTCCGCGAAACGGTGGTCATCGGCCAGACTGGAAATGAAAGGTGACTGTTCTTCCATTAGAGAGGCGTAGTGGCGGCTCTTGCCGTCGTGTTTTCCGCCATCTATCCAGGAATCCAGTCCGGCATTGAACTCACGGCTGTACACTTCCATTTCTTCAGGAGAGAGTAACTGGCGAAATACCAGAAATCCGAAATCGGAAAACAGGTTAAGCTGCTGCTGCGAAAGCTTCATTGTCCACCTTTCCCTTTGCCTGAGTCAGACATGGACCTGCCGCGTTTGGGACCCATCATGGAAATCGGGGTTTCACCGGCTAAAGGCTATGCTTGCCGACCTCGCCTCACAATAGCGATAAATCATAGGGCGCCGCTTTCTACGCGCCGCAAGAATTTTGTCGCGCTTTCCTTCAGTTGCCGGCCCGAAGGCTGGATCCCTGTCGCCCCGCCATCCACCATTAGCACCGCCGCCGTGATATAAGATGCCTCATCACTGGCAAGAAACAGGATCGCGCTTGCCACTTCCTCGGGCTCTGCAAATCGGGAAAACATAGTCATGGCCGCATAGGGAGCGACATTTGCTGCAGGCGTACGAGCCATCATCGGCGAATTCATCCCAGTGGGGCAAACGACATTTGCGCGAATGCCGTACTCCCCGCAGTCCTGCGCCATACAGCGGGCCAGACCAATGAGACCATGTTTTGACGTGTTGTAATCAGCCTGCCGTTCGTTCGCCACCACCCCGGACATTGAAGATACAAAGACGATGCTGCCGCCGCCCTGGGCCCGCATCGGCGAAACTACGGCTTTCGAACACAGGAACGGACCCTTGAGGTTTACCCGCATCACCTGGTCCCACTCGTCCTCTTCAATCTCGGCGATATGTTTGCCGCAGCCAAACATGGCGGCATTATTCACAAGGATGTCGACGCGGCCATAGTCGGCCAGAGTTTCCGCCACCATCTTTTCGACATCGTCGGAAACGCTTACATCGGCGATCACTGCAATTGCGTCGCCGCCCGCCGACTTGATGTCAGTTACCGTATTATGAGCAGTTTCACAGTTGACGTCGGCTACGACGACTCTGGCGCCCTCAGCCGCGAACCGCAGGGCAGTTGACCGGCCCAGGCCTTGCCCGGCGCCGGTAATTATCGCGACTTTGCCTGGCAACCGCTCCATCCGTCAGTCCCCCAGAGGCGAAACCGTTATACTACCGGCTCCGGATATCTTTCTAGGCGCAGAGTTGGAGCGAGTCCCCCACGAGCAAAATGCGTAGGTCGAAGTCCGGTTTCCGTCGGTAGTAGTGCTGGAAAAGCTCGCCAATGTCACCGGTGTGGTTACGCCAGAATTCCCAATGAAATGGCAGCAAAGTCTTTGGGCCAAGCTTTTGCGCAACGTCGAAAAACTCCTCCACACCCATATACCAGGTGCGGCCAAAGGCCAACAATGCCAAGTCCAGGTCGTGCTCCTTTCCGACATCTGACAGCGCCTGTCCGTCCCAAGTGTCTCCGGAGACAAAGAGCTTTGTCCCGCCTGATGAAAGAACGAAAGTGACAGCGTGAGGCTCGTTCGGGTCGTAGGAAGGATAGACCTGCATTTCGACGTCACGGAACTGAATGGAGTCCCCTGGCGCTACCTCGCGAATCCGGTCATCAGAGATGCCAAACTCCCGCATAAGTTTCGCCGAGGATTTGGGGGCGACGCAGAAGGCATCCGTGTTGTCGACGATGGGCACAAGGGTACCGTCATGACAGTGGTCGACGTGATCATGGGTCGATATTACGATATCGGCTACCCGGACTTCATCCGGCTTGACAGGTATTGCCGTTGCACGATAGGCGCCTGGTACGGCGTCGTCCGGCGTCCCATAAGAGTATGGATCGATCCATATCGTCGTCTCTGGTGTGCGGTAGACGAAACTCGGCCCTCCGAGCGACCAGAACTTGATGCCGTTGTCAACCGTTTTTTCCTCCACCTCATCGAGAAAAGTCTTTGGCCAGTATGCTACATCTCGCATTGTCTATCCTTTACAGGAGAGTACCCGGCCGCCGCCATCGCCGCACGGATACGCGGATACTTCGAAGGGCCTGAAGCACGTTTACTCGCTCCGCGACCGATCAGGCCGAACTCCAGTTGAAATCATGGGGAACCTGCTCGCCGGTGCCAATTTCGTTCAGCTCGAGCAGATTGCCGTCCGGGTCGTAGAAAAAGAGGACATGCCAGTCGCCTTCTCCGGCGAAACGCACCGGCGGGGATACCATTTCGACGCCGGCAGCCTTGAGCCGTTCATAGGTCGCCTGTACATCTTCGACCCCAAAACAGAAGTGTGCGCTGGGCACATGATGGATCGGATTCCTTCCTGTCGGGCTCTCGGGATGGATCCACTGGATCAAGTCGAAAGTGAAGCCCTGTTCGGACGTGCGCGTGTGACCGTTGACGCCGCCGGGCGGCCGCAAACGATACTCGCGCATGTGCACGTTCGACATGGCGGTCATCTCATCGATCGGGCCGCCATCGTGCTCCTCCGGCGAGACGACCTCCATGCCAAGAATGTCCCGGTAAAACGCCAGCGATCTCTCCAGATCGCTCACCATGATTGCAACGTGATCAACTGTGATTTTGCTCACTCTCATCTTCCTCCGCAGGCAGTGTGGTCCGGAAAGCGGTTCCAAGGGGCGCGGGGCCTCAGAGATCGCGCAGCAAACGCTTCAGGTTCCTGAAATTGATCTCCATCGCCTCGACGCGCGATCCGCTCCGCGGCAAAAAGTGCGTCGCCACCGACAGCACCGCGTCGCTGCCGCGCGCCCGCAGGCTCCGCAAAATGGCGGGATAGTCCACGTCGCCTTCGCCCAGCGGGCAGTAGCAAAAGTCCAACCGCAGGCCGTCTCTTACCGTCAGGTCCTTCAGGTGCAGCCCGTGCAAATAGGGATGGATATTCAGAAATCCGGCCGTCGCCACATCTGCCTCACCGCTGTTCAGGTTGTCAGAAGGCCCCCACATCACCTTGATGCGCGGCGAGTTGAGCGCCTCGGCCAGCCGCCGGAAGTTCCCCGTCGTATTCGTGTAGTTCCAGGGCATCATCGAAAGCGCAAGATCGACATCGTACATCTCGGCCTCTTCAAGCGCCAGCGAAAAGGCCTTCACCAGCTTGTCCATCTCCGCATCCGAAATATAGCCGCCCCTCGTAAGCCATCGCATTGGCCAGGTTGGCTTTCCCGCCGTATATTCCCCCGGCCAGGCAAAAGTGAATAAGCCAACGGCTCCCACTCCCAACCGAGCCGCGATCTGCATCGAGCGCACAAGATCTGCCATGTCGCGGCGAAATTCCGGATGGTCAGCCATACTATCCAGTTCGATATCCGTAAGGTGTATCTGTTTGAATGGGTTGCCTACATTGATCAAAAAGATCTCGAGTCCATGGGCTTCCACCTGCTTGCCCAAGGCCTCCACGCCACCGTCATCCAGCGCCCCTATGGGCGGCCCATCGGGGCCCAATCGATTGAACCAGACGCAATCCGCCCCAATCTCCTTGGCCTTTGCAAGCGACTCGTCAAATGGCAAATCCAGTTCCGGGAGGTACATGCCCAGCTTGAACACATGCTCGGCCATCGTCTGGCCTCCTTTGCTCTCAGTTCTTCAGCGGAAGACCCCACCGATCAAGTCCCGCGGCGGCCAGGCTCTGTATCCAATCATAGTGGGAGCGGGCAACACTTTCGGGGTCCTTCCGGCTGCGCGCAACAAAGCCCGGCACCTTGGAACGGCCTGTCGGCAGCCCGATGCGGCTATACCGTGTGTCAACACTCCAGCGCACAGTGTCCGACCGGTTGGGAATCGAACGGTGTACAAGCCGTTCCATCGTGACCAGGACATCGCCCGGCTCCACTTCGCAGGTGACGACACTGCTGGCAGGCAGATCCGAGTCTGCTATTCCTCTGGCGCCCTTATGACCAGGCGTCTCGATCCATAGGCCGTGCTCGATCAGCCCTAGAAGGTGGGAGCCCGGTATCACCTGCATGCACCCGTTCCGCTCGGTGGCGCTGACAAGCGGAATCCAGAAGTTGACGACCAGGGTCTCTCCGGCTTCGTCCGGAATAAGATAGGCGAGGTCCTGGTGCCAGGGAATATCCATGAGATCAAGGTCAGGCATCTTCGGTCGCAACGCAAACTGGGGATGCGCCAGGATTTCAGGCCCAATCAGTGACTCGGTCGCGTCCAAGAGCGCAGGCGCCGTGCGGAGGGCATACATGCCTGCCGAAATCGGCTTGCCGCGCGAAAAGTAATGCTGCCAGAGCCAGTCGCGGTCTGAACAAGATGCGGAAGCCTGCGCCAACCGCTTCGCGAACGGCGCATCAATGCACCTGTACTTGGCATCGAGCTGTCCCTGCAGCACAGCCGCTTCAATCGAGTCGTCCACCTTCTGGCTGAGCTCGTCAATCAGGGGCTGCAACGCTTCAAGGGGCAGCATCTGACGCACAATCAGAAAGCCCTCCTCCTTAAACTGGTCGACCTGTGCCGGCGTCAATCCCTTCTCTGCCAAACGCGAACTGCCAGCCTGCCCTTTCTGGGCTGCCTTTCCCTCTGCCATGCTTTCCTCCTGGGATTTGCGCCTCATCTGCGTTGCTCGAGCGCCCGGAATCTGAAGGTTGGGACTGGTTGGATTCAGTATATTCCAAATCCATGGGCGGCGCTACCTCAGCGATTGCGCATGTCGCAGCCCATTCTTGGGGCTGCCTGGAAAGACGGTCTCCAGGATTTATTTGCCTTTTTCAGCCATTGCCCGAAACTCGCCCCAACCATGCCTGCCCCCGCGTCAAACAGTCTCTCTCACTCCTCACTTCTCTCCCCTCTCTCCTCGCCTTGGGACACCACCCCGCAACGCCCCCCGCAAAAACGTGCCCCGCCTGCAAAATGCGTACTTTGGCCAAGACTTTCCAGCCAACCGCGTTCCGCCGGTCCCCGAATCCCTACACCCTTCGACCGCCCTCGCCGGCGCTCTTCCCGTCGATCCTCTGTTTCACCGCCCCGCCACCCGCAGGGCAATCGCATCTAAATTGGGTTGAAAAATGGGTAAGATGACGGAATAGAGACGATTTGATACGATTGAGAGTCCTTTCACCAGACAAGGGGGGACTCATGGCGGATAGAAAGGTCGTATCACTGGTTGAACACTTT
>JAJDZJ010000209.1 GCA_022824685.1 Caldilineaceae bacterium | reverse complement strand
AGGCCCTCAGTCGGCGAGATAAGTTAAATTCTCCGTCTACGTGCCATCTTTCGTACATTTCCCTGTGTCTTACCCCGACCTGGAAGAGTATTCGGCTGCATTTCGATGTTCTGACCCAATTTAGATGCAATCGCCCTGGATCGAGTCCAGATTGGCGGTTGGCCAAATGATACGGTCTGCAGTCCTCATCGTAAATCCGGGAGGCAACCTCAAACTTGCGCCAATTTGGCCCCGGTTCCCCGCGGCATATGCTCCCGCCGCCACCTCACCTGTTCGCCGCGCTTCGCTTGCGCGCCCCGCCCTCCCTGTAGGGGCGCCCCTTGTGGGCGCCCAAGCCCCTCCGCACAGAAACGCGCCGCCAATCAAAGACGCCAACACGTCCCTCGCGCCCTTCCCCCGCAGTACCTTTGCCCTACTCTCCGCCGCTCGCCCCCAATTCCCCAGTCAGTCAGCGGACCACGAGTGTTTTCCAAAGGTATCTTGAAACTCGCCCCAAATTCTGACTGCACACGGCAGAAGGCCAGATTTGCGCCCAGACCCCAAAAAGTCTATAATCTCCTGCGGCGTTCCTTGAGTCCGATACGTTCCTTGAATCTGGGAAAAATAGCAAACGCCAGTTGTCTAGGCGCTTGCGACGCTACGGACACTGCGCGGCGCCCATAACTAAGTACCGCATGGACAGGCCCGGACTGCGACGCAATGCGCCGCCGGCAGCCACTTCAGAGATAGAATCGGAGGCGAATATGGCCAAGAGAGGTCCACGTCAGCTCGTGAAGATGCGCAGCACCGAGAGCCATCATCTCTATCTGACGACAAAGAACCGCCGCAACAACGATAAACGGCTCGAACTCAAGAAATACGATCCCGTTCTGCGTAAACACGTCGTTTACCGCGAAACGAGGTAGCCGCCCCTACGGCCGTTCCTTCAGCCTGGCCGTGCCGGACGCATCGGTAGGAAGCTGAGTCTGCCAACTATACTGCACTTGAGACCCGCTGCCAGCAACACGATCTGCAGCGGGTTTCTGATTAGCACAGTCCGTCGGGCGACCGTCGCGTCCGCATTAACCCAATCACGTGTCTTACATTCAGCAACAAAAAAGCGGGAGTCCAAATGCTGTCCTCCCGCTCTCAAGTGACCCACCAGGGATTCGAACCCCGAACCCGCGGATTAAGAGTCCGCTGCTCTGCCAGTTGAGCTAGTGGGCCTTCAGCCGAGCCGTATTGTAGAATTCCGGAGAGAAATTGTCAAGTCGAAAGCCGGTGTATTACTCCCAGGTCGATCCGTCAAACCATTCCCAGGATGACTCTCTCTCATGATATATTCCGACACCGATCTTGAACAGTACGCCCACCTTCTGATCCGTCTCGGCGTCAATCTTCAGCCCGGTCAGTCGCTCGCCATTCGCACCGAGCCGGTCCATCGCGACTTCGCCCTTGTGCTGGCCGCGGCAGCCTACGATGCCGGCGCCAAATATGTCGCAATCGAGTACAGCGACATGCGTCTGCAGAGCATTCGCGTCAAGAAGAACTCCGAAGAAGCCCTCGAACACCTTCCCTCTTACATGGAAGCGATCGCCCAGGAACGCAAAGACGACAGCTGGGCCGCAATCAGCCTGGTCGGTGAAGAGGACCCGTCTCTTCCCGCCCAACTCGATCCCAACAAGCTGCGCATCCTCCAAACCGCTGAGTACCGCGCCATGATGCCGTGGCGTTCCTCAATGATGGAGATGAAACAGCAGTGGAACGTGGCCGCCCTGCCCACGCCGGCATGGGGCCAGAAGGTCTTTCCCGACCTGCCAGCCGAGCAGGCCTTGCCCCGCCTCTGGCAGGAAATCCGCCGCATAATCCGCCTGGACACGGACGATCCGCTCGCCGCGTGGCAAGAGCATCTCGACAACCTGGCCTCAGCCCGCTCGACCCTGCAGGCCAAGCAGGTTCGAGCTCTCCACTTCTACGACCCCGCGCCCGGCCCCGACGGCAAACCGTCAACCGACCTGACAATCGGCCTGACCGACCGGCCCCACTGGGCCGGCGGCAACAGCGGCCTGGGCACAAATTCTGACGAAGATTCGGGAGAGGAAGATCGGAACCGAACGCCCGTTTTCCTGCCCAACATTCCTACCGAGGAGCTGTTCACCACCCCCCATCGCCTGCGCGTAAACGGTTGGACCCGAACGTCCCGCCCCAGCTTCCCCTTTCGCCGCGAAGTCGAGGAGGTCTCATTCCGCTTTGAGGACGGTCGCGTTACGGAATTCTCGGCCGGAGACGATCAGGAGACCTACGAACAGTTCTTCGCCGTCGAAGGCACTCGCTATCTTGGCGAAGTCGCCCTCGTTGACGTGTCCTCACCGATCTTTCGCAGCGGCCTCACCTACTACAGTACGCTGTTCGACGAAAACGCGGCCTGCCACGTCGCCTTCGGCCAGGCCTACCCCATCGGCCTCGAAGGCGGAGCCGAACTGTCCCCCGAAGAACTCCTTGATGCCGGGGTCAACAAGTCCGATCTCCATCTCGATGTGATGATCGGCACGCCATCGCTTGACGTCACGGGCCACCTGGCCGACGGCGGCACACTTGAAATCATGCGCGAAGGCCGCTATACGTCTGATGTCCTGGCATGAACCAGGTCGACCCTCTTCAACCCTTCCTGGATTCGCAGGGCGTCGCAATCCTCGACGGCGCCCTCGCAACGGAGCTGGAAAGTCGGGGAGCTGACCTGAGCGGCGCGCTCTGGTCGGCCAGGCTGCTGCTCGAAGACCCCGACGCCATTCGCAAACTCCACCTTGACTACTTCGAGGCCGGCGCCGACATCGCCATCAGCGCCACCTACCAGGCCAGCTTCCAGGGCTTCGCCCGCCGTGGGCTGAGCCGCGCCCAAAGCGCAGCCCTCATGCAGCTGAGCGTCCGCCTCGCCCAGGAGGCGCGCGACCAGTTCATACAGACGCTCCCCCAGACGCGCCGACAGGCCGCCGACCGCATTCGTCCTCTCGTGGCCGCCTCCGTAGGCTGCTACGGCGCTTTCCTCGCCGACGGCTCCGAGTATCGCGGCGACTACGGCGTCTCCAGCAATGCACTGCGCGACTGGCATCGCCCAAGGTTGGAGGCGCTGCTTGAAGCCGAACCCGATCTCCTGGCCTGCGAAACCGTCCCTTGCCTGCAGGAAGCCGAGGTCCTCGTCGATCTGCTGAACGAGTACCGCGAAACGCCTTCCTGGCTGAGCTTTTGCTGCCGGAACGAGAGTTCAGTCAGCTCCGGCGAGCGATTCGCCGCATGCGTCGAACTGGCTGCCGCCTCCCCCACAGTCGTCGCTGTCGGCTTGAACTGCACCGCTCCCCGCTTTGCCGAGCCCCTTCTCCGCTTGGCTCGGCAGAATACCGGCAAGCCCCTCGTCTGCTATCCCAACAGTGGCGAGCGCTGGCACAGCGCATCCCGCCAGTGGATCGCCGGCGCGGAAGACGATCGCCTCGCGACGCACGCCGCCGCCTGGAAGGCCGCCGGCGCGCGTCTGATCGGCGGCTGCTGCCGCACAACTCCCGCCGATATCAGAGCCCTCGGGCAGCGCCTCCTCCCTCGCCGCGGCAAGTAGGCATCCCGCCTCTAGCCCCGCACGCGCAAGGAGCCGGTACCCATGGTTGGGCCGGCTCCGATTCCTGGCTTTTCCAACTGTATCTTTCTGCCTGCCCGAAAGTCCCTCCGCCTATTCGGCCCGCAGCGTCAGCAGATATGTTAGAATGTCCGCAATATCCTGCTCACTCAAATCTACCGAATAAGTGTCGGGCATCACGTCAGACGTATACCCGTCGACAATGTAGACATTCGGCTCCATGATGCTCCTGTACAGATACATCGCCGGCCCCGCTAGACCCAGCTGCTGTGCCCGCCCAACCGCTGTATCAGCCACCTCTGACCACGTTGGCGCAACGTCTATCAGACTGTTGTCCGTCACATGACAGCCAATGCAATTATGTGGTACCGTCAGGCTCAAGCCCCTTTCCGCGTCGCCGGGAATCCTGGCCGCGACGCCCTCAGGCAGTCCCGCCAGGATCTCCTCATCGCTGAGAGGAGCAATTCTGGGACGGGGTGTGGGCGTGGGCGGCACAAAAGTCTCTCCTTCAGCCACCACCACCATATTGGGTGAAATCAACTGCAGCCGCGGGTTTGGCGCGCACGCGCTCACCACGACAAGCGCCACAAGAAAACTGACAAGTCCATACAAATATGACTTACGACGTACCATGCACTATCTCCATCAAGAGTTGAAGTGAAACGCTCGTCTCTTTGAATAGGAATGTAATGCAGACCAGGCGCTATTATATACCAACAAGCCGCGCATTACCGCATTGCGAACCCGCTCGAAACTGAATTTCCCCGCCAACGCCTCTCCCTACCCTCTGACCGAAAACAAGCCCACAAACGCCTATCCACTGTAGTTCGCCCTTTCCCCCCCGATTCCCCGGCCGCCCCCTCATAAATCAATCACCATCCCCCACATCCCGATAGTCCCCCCAAATCCCCGTTCAGACAAATCCCCGTCCCAAATCCCCTACCATGCAGGAACAGAAAAAGTCCTGAATTGTTCATTGTCCGCTACGATGGCGTAAGATACTTTCCAACGGCGCCGACCACACAAGACCGCGGTTCCAGCGTTGCCAGTTCCTCCAATAGCACAGCGCCGCTATCCATCGCGCTTCGCAGCCCGCAAGACCCTGACCACATTTCCCTTGCCAAACCAGGAGAACGCCGTGGAAAACAGAGTGACCGCACACGACGCCCGCCGAACTATCGCGAGCGACCTGCCGAATTGGGAGCTGCGCGAGGAACAGCTATACCGACGCTTCAACACCGCCAACTGGCGAACAACCCTGATGGCGGCTGCCGCCATCGGCTTCCTGGCCGAAGCCGCCTACCACCACCCGCGCCTGGTCCTCAACTATCGCTCCATCGAGATTTTCCTGACGACCAGCGACGTCGGCGGCCTCACGCACAAGGACTTCGAGCTCGCGCGGAAGATTGAGCAGACGGTCCTCTGGCCGCAAGACAGCAAAGGCGCGCCTGAGAATCGGCCCAAAGATTGGCTTCGCAGCTAGACTAAGAATGAGGAGTTGAAGAGGAGGCCGCCCCGCCGCGACGGATGGCCCTGGTTGATTCTACCTTGCCGCCTCGACAGGCAACCGCGCCTGAAATGCCTGGAACAGCACGATGCTGCCCGCAATCGCCGCATTCAGGCTATCCACCGACCCTGCCATTGGGATCGATACACAGAAGTCGCACTTCTCCCGTGCCAGCCGGCTGAGCCCTTTGCCTTCATTGCCCACTACCACCGCCAGCGGCCCGCTCAGATCTGCGTCCGACAGCGGAATGGTGTCAGGACCCAGGTCCAACCCCACCGTCCAGATGTTCGACTTCTTGAGCAGATCGATCGTGCGGTTTACGTTTCCCACCAGAGCAACTGGAATGTGCTCCACGGCGCCCGATGAGGCGTTGCTGACCGCAGGCGTGATTCCCGCCGCCCGCCGCTCAGGCAGAACCACGCCGTCCACGCCGAATGCCTCGCCGCTGCGAAACAACGTCCCCAGATTCCGCGGGTCCTCCAAATGGTCTAGCACCAGCAGGAGTGGATCCCGCTTTCCCTTCGCGGCGGTAAGCAGATCGTCAATTTCGGAATACGGGTAGGGGCCCGTCTCCAGCGCAACACCTTGGGGATTGAGCTGGGCACGCCGGATCCGGTCGAAGATACCGCCTTCGACGTGCCGCAGGGGAACGCGAACCTTCTGCGCCAAACTGACAACCTCTGTCAGGTTGCCCTTAGGCGCAGATCGGCCATCGCCTTCAAGCCACAGCCGGTAAAATTGGCGCCTTCCCGCACGCAGAGCCTCTTGGACGGCGTGGCGGCCGACGAGAAGCTCGCTCACGCAGCTTCCTCAATCCGCCACGTGGTCCCGTTTGCTGTGTCTTCCAACTGAACCGAGTGGGCCGCCAGACCTTCACGCACCTTGTCAGCCATGGCCCACTCTTTTTTCTGCCTCAATTCCGTCCGCACCGAAACCAGCAGGTCGATGAACGGTTTTGCCGCCAGAACATCTCCGTCGGAGTCGGCCGTCTCGGTCAGCGAAAGGCCAAGCACACCCGCCAGCTCGCGCAGCGTATCCTGCGCCGCCTGGAAAAACGGGCCGGACACGCCCGCGGCGCGCGCCGTATTGATCGCCCTGACCAGCTCAAACAGGTGCGAAAGGGCCGAGCTTGTATTGAAATCATCATCCATCGCTATACGGAACCCGCTTCGCGCTGACTCCGAAACTTCGCGTAGTCCGTTCACTTCCTCGCCGACCGCAACCGTACCCGTTGCCGGTCGCAGTCCGCCCCGCAAGCGGGCCGTGCTGCGAACCGCCGCGCCGATCGACTCGTCCGAATACGACACCGGCTTTCGATAGTGGCCGGAAAAGATCAGCATGCGCAACGCATCCGCCGAGTACTGATGCAGAAAACTGTCGATCGTGACCAGGTTCCCTATCGACTTGCTCATCTTCTCGCCTGAAAGCTGGAGCATTCCGTTGTGAATCCAATACCGGGCAAAGGGCTTGCCGGTCAGGCTCTCGCTCTGGGCGATTTCATTCTCATGATGCGGGAATATCAGGTCATTGCCGCCGCCGTGAATGTCGATGCTTTCACCAAGATGGTGTAAGCACATGACCGAACACTCGATGTGCCAGCCCGGCCGTCCCGCGCCCCACGGGCTCTCCCACGAAGGTTCGCCCATTTTGGCCCCCTTCCAGAGCGCGAAATCAGCGTAGTTCTCCTTGCCTTCTTCACCTTCCACCCGCGTGCCGCTTAACGCATCCTCTTGCCGCCTGCGGCTCAATTTGCCGTAATCGTCGTTTCGACCGACTCGAAAGTAGACGCTTCCGTCCACCGCGTAGGCGTAGTCTGTCTCGCCCAACTCCTCGATCGCACGGATGATGTTTGAAATCTCGCTCGTCACGCGCGGGTACGAATCCGCAGGCTTGATGTTCAGATCACTCAAGTGCCTCAGGTACTTATCCGTGAAATACTGCGCCAACTCGAAGGGGTCCTGGCCTGTCTCCTGGGCGCGGATGATAATCTTGTCATCCACGTCGGTGAAATTGGTGACGTATGTCACCTCGTATCCCTGGTACTCCAGGTAACGCCGGATCATGTCGAACACGATCGCGCTCATCGCATGACCGATGTGCGCGTCCGCGTAAACCGTGGGGCCGCACACATACATCCGCACACGCCCCTCTTCCAAAGTCTCGAACGGCTCCCGCCGCCTTGTCAGTGTATTATATAGACTGAGGGTCATCGGTCTCTTCGTCGTTTCCTCAAACTGTAAGTGTCGGGGACATACCTGCCTACCGGACCGACTCGTATGACCTGCGCCGCTCATGTACATCATCAGGTACTGCAAAAATCAACCGGCCGGCATTCGTCTGCAGCACCTTGGTGACGCGTACCGACAGCCGCTCACCCATGTGGCGCCTGCCCTGTTCCACAACCACCATCGTGCCGTCATCCAGATAACCGACGCCCTGATTCATCTCCTTGCCTTCCTGGATCACATGGATCGTCATGTCCTCTCCCGGAAGGACAACGGACTTAACCGCGTTGGCCAGTTCATTGATGTTCAGCACGCGCACGCCCTGTAACTTGGCCACACGATTCAAATTGTAATCGTTCGTCACGATCGCGGCCTTCATCTCCCTGCCCAGGAACACCAGCTTCTCATCGACCTGCTGAGCGTCCGCAGGATCCTGGTCCAGAAAGACAATGCTCACGTCCTCTATCTTCTGCAGCCGGTCCAGTATTTCCAGTCCTCTTCTGCCGCGGTTCCTCCTCAGCACCTCCGCCGAATCCGCAATGTACTGAAGCTCGTTGAGAATGAACCTTGGCACTGCCAGAACCGCCCACAGAAAACCGGTCTCTGCCACGTCGGCAATCCGTCCATCAATGATTACGCTTGTGTCCAGCAGCATCATATCCGAGTACTGTGGATGTTGGCCCTTCGAAAAAAGAGGGAGTTTGGGCAGGTCCTTGCCCTCCTCGCTGCCATTCGGCAGGCGGAAAAAGTTGAGAATCTCGCGGTGACGCAAAACCATCATCGTCACACCGAGATAGCCCATCACAATGACACCGACAAATGGCAATATCGTCCCGAAAGGATTTGGCAGAAGCGACAGTGGATAGGCCAACAACGCCGCGATTGCCAGCCCAATTGCCATGCCGACCGTCGCGGCCATCAGTTGCACCGTTGGAATTTGCCGCAGACTGGAACGCAAGGCGTTCGCCGGCCTCACCGTCAACCACGGCGCGCCGACAAGCCCAACCAGGCCGCTCACCAGAACAATCGGAACAATCAATCGCGCTGAAGACAGCGTTAAGCTCTCAAGGGCTTCGACACCCGTTATTTGTCTGCCCAATTCCCAGCCTAGCAGTACAAAAACGAAAGTAACTAGCCACCTCAGTAGCAACGCCCACCGCATATTTGTACTCCCCTGGCAAAGTCAATTGAAAATTGCGCAATGCATTTATGATACAGCATCTAAAGATTCAACGCAATGCCCGATTCCCAGGGCAATCGCATCTAAATCTGTAGGCCGATTCAGTTGAAATTGTGGCCAGAAGAAAGCGAGAATAAGTGGAAATCACCCTGCGCTTACTGAATATCGACGGGAAGACGCCGCGGATCAGGCCCTCAGTCGGCGA
>JAJDZJ010000219.1 GCA_022824685.1 Caldilineaceae bacterium | reverse complement strand
CTCGCCGACTGAGGGCCTGATCCGCGGCGTCTTCCCGTCGATATTCAGTAAGCGCAGGGTGATTTCCACTTATTCTCGCTTTCTTCTGGCCACAATTTCAACTGAATCGGCCTACAGATTTAGATGCGATTGCCCTGGGCCATCTCGAGTACCCCCATTCTCCTGCTAATCGGCAACCCTGAAAGACTCTGGCAAACAGAACTCGCGCCCTTGATCCCTCCCCCCTAAACCCGGCTGACAAGCCGTATGCGGCGAGCGCCCCCTTTGTGCCGAGAGCGTCGCCCTTGCCAAGGCCTCGCCGACAGATTCACGCTTGCCGACACAGACCATCCCGGAATCCGCACACGTCGACAGCGTGTCCCGTGCGGCGTCATAGCGCAGGATGTCCACGCCGCGGAGTGCCCCATCGCGGGCGCCGTAGGCCGATATGACTGAGGGATGAAGGCATACGCTACGAAAAGCGCCACGGGGGGCGGGAGCCTGTGTCGTCGGACTTCCTGCCCTTTGTGGACGGCAAAGTGTCTTCCAAGGTTGTCCGTGTACTGGCTGCGAGAAGGTCCTTGCATACTTGACCGCGAGAATCAACACCCTTCCAACGAGTTTCGGAAACGAACAGGGATTTTGACCTGCCAGTCGATCAGACTTTCTTCTCAAACCCACGGAAGGGACCCTGCAGCCGACACCGACCTAGACCAGCTGTGAATGAAACGCATCCAGTTGGGGCAGTATCGACTCCCACGTAAAACGCTCTTCGACCAGGGCGCGGCCCGCTTTGCCTAGCGAGCGACTCAACCTCCCATCGTCTTCCTGGTCGCGCAAAAGCTGAACGACCGCGTCTGCGAAAGATTGCGCGTCATTGGCCATCAACACATGCTCCCCATCCTGGACCGGGATCCCCTCAACAGCCAGCTCTGTGCCGACCACGGGCCGCGCGCACGCTAGCGCCTCCAGAATCTTGAAGCGCGTCCCTCCTCCCACACGCATCGGCGTTACGTAGACCGAGGCGCCGTAAATGTAGGGAACGACATCCTCAACCGCGCCGGTCAACTCGATGTCCGGCATCGCCCGCAGCCTGTCCAACCTGGGATGGGGGTCCATGCCGACTATCTGTAACCTGGCGCTAAATTGGCGGCGAATAAGGGGCAGAACCCTCAACCCAAACCAGAGCATGGCGTCGACATTTGGGCGATAATTCATCTTTCCCGTAAAGACCAGCTTCGGCGGCGTATGCTCTGGCTGCGGCTCAGGCTGGTAACGGGAAATCTCGATGCCGTTTGGCACGTTCACGGTCGGGCGCCCCGGCGCCAGCGAGGCAAGAACGCGCCGGTCCGGTTCGCTGACAGCAACGACCCCATCTACGGCTCGACAAAAATCCCGTTCGTAGCGATACAGCTTCTGCCACTGCAGCCAGCTGTAAAGTGCCGCAGGCCAGCGTCCCGGGTCACGGGCATCCATCACCGCGGCTCTCTTCTGCAGCAGAAATTCGGCATTGTGGCTGTCGAGGACAACGGCGGGCCGTTCCCCGGACATGCGCAGAACTTCATACCCATACGGGGCCATCTCCAGGCCCTCTACCTGTACAAGGTCATAATCCTTCTCTGCCAGCATACGCTGCAGCTGGCCCAGGGCGCCATCCGCCGCGATGCGCAGCCCCATGTCCGGCTTTCCCGACAAAAAGGAGTCAAGCATCCGCCGGCGCAGCGGTCTTTCCGGCTGCCGAAAACACGCAACCTTCCCACACAACTCTTCGAGTATGGGATCGGGCCTGCCCGTCGCCCCTTGACCAATGCAGGTGAACATGTCTACTTCGTGTTGAGAAGCGAGGTGGCGTAACAGATAGTAGTTGCGAAGCGTCGTGCCCTGGCGGGGAGGATATGGGGACTGAGGGGTGAGCAGAAGGATTCTCATCTCCGCCCGTCACGCAGAACGATGATGGGCATGGGCGCCCGATACCTCTGTCCGGTCGCAAACCATTCGATAGACTGCCAGCGTTTCTTCAGCGGCCCGGTTCCAGCTGAAAACGGAGGCGCGCTGCAACCCTTTTTGACTGAGTTCCTGGTGCAGCTCCTCCTCAGTCAAAAGCCGGTGCATGGCAACCGCAATCTCCTCGTAGTCTGTCGGATCGACGATCAGGCCCGCATCGCCAACGACTTCCGGCATGCTGCTCGTATTGCTGACAATTGTTGGCGTGCCTGAAGCCATTGCCTCCAGCGGTGACAGCCCAAATCCTTCGTAAAGTGCCGGATGTACATGACAACGGGCGCCAACAAATAGCTGATGCAGATCTTCATCCGGGACCCGGCCAATGAAAAATGTCCTCGAACCAAGTCCCAACTGCTCGACTTTCCGATAGACCTCTTCATACAACCATCCCGGCATGCCAGCCAGAACCAGCCCGGTGTCTTCCACATTGTAATACTTCTGAAGATGGTAAAAGGCGGTCAGCAGCCCACTGAGATTCTTGCGGGGCTCAATCGTGCTGACGAAAAATACGTAGCTCTCCGGAATGCCATACTTCTCCCGCATGGCTTTACGACAATTCTCCTTTGGCAAAGGACAGTACATCGACGCTGCAGCCTCGTAGATTACACTGATTTTTTTGGGCGAAGCGCCCAAGTGGCCAACCACGTCACTCTTCGTGCTCTCGCTGGGCACAATAATGTGCCGGGCGTGGCTTACCGCCCTGTCGATCTGACTATAATACGCTGCGTGGGACTCGGTCAGAAAATGGGGCCACTGAAGAAAGGCAAGGTCGTGTACGGTAATGACCGAAGGAATGCTGCTGTAGAACGGGGGTATGAAATCTACGCTGTGCAGCAAGTCCAGAGAGTGGAACGATAGCTCTGCCGCCAGCATCGGCTGTTCTATGCGCGTATGCACCGGGGCGAACAGGGTGCGACGCCTGAAGTTCGGCGCGTCCGACAGCGGCTCCCGCTGTTTACGGTGCTGGAAAACTGTATACGTTGTATCCCGATCCAGCTGCGAAAGCTCTTCAATTAGGTGTTTCGTATAGCGGCCAATCCCCGCTTGCTGATGGTAATTCAGCCGCGCGTCTATGCCTACTCGCATGGTCCAAATATATGTGCTGCGGAAGGAGTCCGGCCGGCGCGCCCCCCTGCTTACTTCATTCAGAACACTCGCAATCCGGCCCTGAATTCCTGGGGTTGGCAGGGGGAACCGTCCAAGGACAGTTGATCGCCTAGCATTGTATCATTTGTCTGAAATGTGATCAAAGAACACCGCAACAGGGCACAATCCAAGACTTTGGGGGCCGGATTCAGATTGCCCCTGTGACAATGCGCTGAAGCCTGCCGACCGCTTTTCCTGTCAACCCCAAGTCTGTACCCCACCCTTCGCAACAGTGCCCATCCCGCAATTCTCGCACTGCAAACTCACATTCCATCCTGCAAGCCCAGCTTGCCCCGCTGCGTCCACCTCAGTTTCCAAGATTCGAACCCGCAGGATATCGTCTACCGCTTTGTCTTGAGTTCGATGATCGAACCCAGAATCTCCTCGGTGTCCAGATAGGCCCAGACCGCGCCCGGGTCAAGAGTCGAACCGCCGCTCTGGAGAATCTCCACGTTCAACTCCTCCGCCACCCCCTCCGGATCCGGAACGCGAAAGAGCAGGTGGTGCAATCCCTCCCCCCTTTCCTCCAGGAATTCCGAGTAGATGTTGTCCCCTTCAAGCGGTTCGATGAATTCGATCTGCACAGCGCCCGTCTCTATGAAGGCCAACCTCATGCGAAAGTTCCCCCGCCGGCCGCGGTAGGTAGACTGCGCATCCAGATCGCTGCCCTCAGGCGGCCAGTCCACCACCTGCGCCTCTTCCAAGGCAAACCTTTCCGTCCACGCGCTGGCAGCCGCCCGTGCATCGCGCACCACGATGCCCACCTGCACCACCGATCCCAATTCTATTTTGCTCATCGGTTGACTTGGCGTCCCCGTCCCCTGTCCCGTCGAAAAATGCCTCCTCCAGCCAGACAGCCCGCAATCATGGCGAACCCAAAGAGAGGCTGCCGGTTCACGGCTTGCGGGTCGACGAGGATTTAGGGCCGGCGCCCCCTTTTGGTATGAATTGCCTGAATGAAATAGAATCTCAGCCCCTTTTGGCTGATTGTGTGGGATAATAGCAACTGCCGGCTCGAATGCCAAACACATTTCCAGGAGCGCTCAAATGATTATACGGGATGTCCAGACAACTGTTTTGTCCCTGCCCCATCTGCCCGGATTTCAAGACGCTACAATTCGACACGTAGCCAAAGGGCGCAGCCAGTGTTTCGTCCATGTCTACTCCGATCAGGGCCTGATCGGTCTGGGTCTGGGCGGCGGAACAACCGCCGCGCGCGAGGTCATCGAACGGACGCTGAAACCCATTCTGATCGGCCAGAACGCGCTCCACATCGAAAAACTGTGGGACGATATGTTCTGGGCGATTCGCGGCGTCGGCCGCAAAGGGCTTGCCTTCAGCGCGCTCTCAGCAGTGGATATCGCCCTTTGGGATCTGAAAGCCAAGTACTACGAAACGCCACTGTATCAGTTGCTGGGACCATACACTGAAACCGTGCCCGTCTATGGCAGCGGCGGCTGGACCCATTTTTCTCAGGATGAACTGGTGGCGGAACAGTGCGGTTACGTCGATCGCGGGATGAACGCTGTCAAAATGAAGGTCGGCAAGGACTTCGGCCAGAGTGAGGAGGAAGATGTGGCTCGGCTGGCCGCGGTGCGAGAAGCCGTAGGCTCCGGTGTGGAGATCTACATTGACGCCAACAACGGTTACTATGCCAAACAAGCCATCCGCATGGCGCGTACCTTTGAACAGTATCGAGTGGGCTGGTTTGAGGAGCCTGTCCTGGCCGATGACATAGAAGGGCTGGCCGCTGTGGCCAGGGCCATCGACATCCCCGTCGCAACAGGTGAGCACGAGTACACCAAGTACGGCTTCCGCGACCTCATCGCCCGCGGCGGCGCCGACATTGTCCAACCCGATGTCGGCCGTGTCGGCGGCATTAGCGAGTGGATGAAAGTCGCCCATCTGGCCCACGCCTTCAACCTGCCGGTCGCTCCCCATGCCTATCAACTGGTCCACCTCCATCTCGCCTGCGCGACGCCAAATCTGAAAGTCGTCGAATACCTCGGCACGGTCGAGGCAGCCGACCGCATCTATTACACGACCTTCGATGAACCAAAAAACGGTCTCTGGTCCCCGGATCCCAACAAACATGGCCTCGGCCTGGAGCTTGACCCGGCCGCGGTCAAACACTACGCCGTGGACTGAGCTCCGATTCAGACGCCAAAAGCGGGAGACCTCACAGGGACGCTCCTCACAACTCATCCATTCCCGCCTCCCCCTGTAGGGGCGCCAGGGCAATCGCATCTAAATCTGTAGGCCGATTCAGTTGAAATTGTGGCCAGAAGAAAGCGAGAATAAGTGGAAATCACCCTGCGCTTACTGAATATCGACGGGAAGACGCCGCGGATCAGGCCCTCAGTCGGCGA
>JAJDZJ010000200.1 GCA_022824685.1 Caldilineaceae bacterium | reverse complement strand
TCGCCGACTGAGGGCCTGATCCGCGGCGTCTTCCCGTCGATATTCAGTAAGCGCAGGGTGATTTCCACTTATTCTCGCTTTCTTCTGGCCACAATTTCAACTGAATCGGCCTACAGATTTAGATGCGATTGCCCTGGGGGGGAGCGGGGGACAAAGTATGGTATGGTATAGCAAGCAGTGATATGTCGGTGGCGGGCGGCCGCTGCGAGGCGGTTGCTGAAAGGCGCCAGCTGGAGTTCCCTCGAAAAGGAGTAGCAGATGAACAGTATGAGCAATGTTCCCAGAGTTCCGAGAAGGTTGCCGAGCGGGTCACCGTTCGTAATGGTGATCGTGATTGTAATTGTGGTTCTGTTTCTGATGGTCTTTGCCCGCAACTTCTTTTATGCGTTTGAGCGGGTCGATGAACAGGAGGTTGGCGTACAGTTCCAAGGCGGCAGGATTAAGGACGTCGTTGGGCCTGGCGTGTATACAGATGTCGGCCTGTTTGTGCAGATTGTGCGCGTTTCAAGCCAGGCGATATCGTTCAGCGTGCAGGACGACGAGATTATCACGCAGGATAAACAGCGGATCGGCCTGTTGGTGAGCGGCGATATATTCCGCCCGAACATCAGCCAGAAAGACACGATCCAGGCGTTGTGGGCACAGTACAGGAGCATCTATCTGCAGGATGAACTGGCCCGCAGCCGGATTCAGGATCAGGCCCGGCAGGCGATGAAGGTTTGTGTGGGGGACAGAACGTTTGACGATAGTGTGGTGGGCACGGCGCGGGATGTGCTGCGGCAGTGCATTGACGATGAGTTGAATACACGGGCGGCTAATTTCGGACTGCGGGTGGAGAACCTGGTGGTGCCGGATGTGATTCTGTCGCCGGAGGTACAGTCGGCGCTGGACGCGATAGTGCAGAGCCGGTTGGAGACGGAAAAGGCGGCGCAGGACAAGCTGCGTGCAGATGCGCAGGCCGACGCGGAACAGGCGCGGCAGGAGGGTGAGATCCGGATTGAGCAGAGCCGGATCCAGGAGCAGGCGCGTCAGCAGACGGCGCTGGCGCAGCTGGAGGAGCAGAAGGTTGCGGCGCAAAAAGCTGTGATCGAGGCGGAGCGGGCAAATGAGCTTGCACGCGTCGAGGCGCAGAAAGCGGTGATTGAGGCGGAGAAGCAGAATGAGCTGCTGGCGGCGCAGCGGGACATTGAGATTGCGCAGGCACTGGCTGTTGCGGCAGAAGAACAGGCCAGGGCGCAGATCGCGGTGGAGTCGGCACTGGCAGAGTTGTACGCTGGACGGCCGGACTATGTGCAGCTGCTGATTGTGCAGGCCAATGCGAGCGCGCTCAGGGCAACGGACAAGGTGATCTTCACGCCTGAGGGCGTGACGCCGACCCTGGTTCTGCCTGGGCCGGGCATCGTGCCGACGGTGGATACGACACCCAACTAACGGGGTAGGAGAGGAGTGGGGCTGCGTGCAGGACGGCCGCCGAGCGTTGGGAGAAAGAGGAGAGCGGATCGCGTTACACGCGCTGCGGGAGGCCGGTCTGCGAATCATCGAACGCAACTGGCGATGCCGAGCGGGTGAGTTGGATATAGTCGCGGAAGAGCGCGCCCCGGACTACAGCCGGGGCGCGCTGGATTCACGGTGGCTTGTCGTGGTGGAGGTGCGGACGCGGCGCGGTCATGGCTACGGGTCAGCGCTGCAGGCGTTTACGCGCAAGAAGCAGGCGAAGCTGCGGGAGCTGGCGGCGTTGTACGTGCGGGAAAGGGAGTGGGAGGGCCCCTGGCGCATCGACGCGGTGGCCGTGCAGATGGACAGGTCGGGCAGGTTGATCGACGTGGAGCATATCCGCCATGCGGTCACAGGGTGAAGGGAGGAAAGGGAAGGCGCGGCCGCCGCTGGTCGTCGTTCTGGGGCCGACGGCGGTTGGCAAGACGGCGCTGAGCCTTGATCTTGCAACGCGATTTGACGGTGAGATTGTCGGAGCGGACAGCCGGCAGATTTACAAGGGGATGGACATAGGCACGGCCAAACCCAGCGCGGCGGAGATGGCGCGGGCGCCGCATCATCTGGTCGATACGTTGCCGCCGGACAGGCAGATGGGGCTTGCGACCTATCAGCGGCTGGCATTCGCCGCGATAGAGGACATTCACGGGCGGGGGCGGACGCCCTTTCTTGTGGGCGGGTCGGCCCTGTATCTGCGGGCGGTGACGGAAGGGTTGAGGATTCCGGAGGTTGCGCCGGACGCGGCGCTACGGGCTGAGCTGGAAGCTTTCGCACGGGAGAATGGACGGGCTACGCTGCACGCGCGCCTGGAGACGCTGGACCCGGAAGCGGCGGCGCAGATCCATCCGAACAATATGCGCCGGGTGATTCGTGCGCTGGAGATTGTGCAGACGACAGGCCGGAGGAAGAGCGAGCTGGAGTCGGCATCTCCGCCGCCCTACCGAATCTTGAAGATCGGGCTGGATATGCCGCGGCCGGCATTGCATGCGCGCATAGACCGGCGCGTTATAGAGATGGTGGATACGGGCCTGGTGGAGGAGATGGCGTCACTGTTGGCGGCAGGCTATTCGCCTGAGCTGCCGGCTTTTTCCAGCTTGGGCTACCAGGAGATTGCCAGCTATCTGCGGGAAGAGATTTCGCTGGCGGAGGCCGTTGAACGCATTCAGATCGAAACGCACCGTTTTGTTCGCCACCAGTACACCTGGTTCCGGCGGATGCCCGATGTTCACTGGTTTGACGTTTCCGAATCGCCGCAGCCTGCCATAGCGGAGTTGGCGGCGCATTTTTTGCGTTGGAACGGCGATTCGTATGAGCGGCTGATGCCTGCTGGGGAGAATGAGGAGGCCGCGCTGCCCTAGCGGATCTTCCTCTTCGGGGCGGCTGGCAACTGCAGGTCTGGCGAAACGAGCCAGATCATAGACGGGTCGTATGTGAAATGGAGAGGATTCGTCTCACATGGATTTTGAGGACATTTCGGGAGTCATAATTGGCCGGAAAAGAGGCAGGAACGCCCCGTTTCCAGTGTAATATACCGAAATCGGTCACAATATGGTCGAAAGTTCGCGCTTGCGACCGGTCTAAAATAGGGCATTGCAGGGCCGGCTCTATCTTTGCTATAATGCGGGCCGAACCGACGAAGCAGGAAAAGATACGAGTCAGCTTGGCGCAGCAACTGTGAAAGGACGTAGAGAAAAGACATTGCAATGGCTGGCACGGAACTGGCGCCGGACCTCACTGCCGCGGACCCCAGCGACCTGCCCGATCTAAAAGACCAGGAGAAGAACGGACTTCCCACGGACAGTCCTCTTTTGCGCAGCATTCCCCTCGAGGCGATCCCGCCTGTCGGCGGCGGCAAGTTGTTCCTTCAGCCGCTGCTGAATCTGCACGAGATCAGAGCGCTTGAAGAGTTGTACAAAAGGCTGCCGGCCTATTTCGGCGCCGACGAACGGTTGACGATCCTGCGCGCCTATCTGGTTGCGAGCGACGCGCATCGCGACCAGACGCGCATGACGGGCGAGCCCTACATTCTGCACCCGATCGACGTGACGAGTATTTTGGCGGAACTGCAGCTGGACGCGGATACGCTGGCGGCGGCGCTTCTGCACGACGTGGTGGAGGATTCGGTCTACACCATCGACTATCTGGAGAAGAATTTCAACAGGGACGTAGCTGAGTTGGTGGATGGCGTGACCAAGCTCAACCGGATCAAAGAGTTGAGCAACATGCGTCACAGCGTGGCGGATGAGAAGGCCGAGAGCCTGCGCAAGATGTTTTTGGCGATGGTCGAGGACATCAGGGTCGTGCTGATCAAGCTGGCGGATCGCGTGCATAACATGCGCACTTTGGAGGGCCACCAGGAGCACAAGCGGCGGCGCATCGCGCGCGAAACTCTGGAGATCTTTGCTCCGCTTGCGAACCGGCTGGGGATCTGGCAGATGAAGTGGGAGTTGGAGGACCTCAGCTTCCGCTATCTGGAGCCGGTGACGTATCGGAATTTGTCGCGGGCGATGGACCAAAAGCGCGCTGAGCGGGTCAGCTGGATGGATGAGACGCGGGATACGCTGGCGAAGGCATTGAATGAGGCGGGCATCAGGGCGGAGATCAACGGGCGTCCCAAGCACATTTACGGCATCTATCGAAAGATGCGGCGCAAGGACGTGCCGTTTGACCAGATCTACGATATTCACGGCTTCCGAATCATCGTTGATTCGGTGGCGGACTGCTACGCTACGTTAGGAGTGGTGCACAGCCACTGGCGGCCGATACCGGGTGAATTTGACGACTATATCGCCAGCCCGAAGGACAATATGTACCGCAGCCTGCACACGGCGGTGGTCGGCTCGAACGGGAAGCCGATGGAGGTGCAGATACGAACGCATGAGATGCACCAGGTCGCTGAGTTCGGCATTGCCGCCCACTGGCGCTATAAGGAGGGCAGACAGGCGAACCAGTATCTGGACAACAAGATTGCCTGGATTCGCCAGTTGATGGAATGGCGGCAGGACGTGACGGACGCCCAGGAGTTCGTCAGCGGGATGAAGACGGATGTGTTCCAGGACCGGGTCTACGTTTTTACGCCGCGCGGTGATGTGATTGACCTGCCGCGCAATTCGACTCCGATCGATTTTGCCTACCGTGTGCATACGGAATTGGGCCACCGCTGCCGGGGCGCGAAGATAAACGGCCGGCTTGTGCCACTGGAATTTCAGCTGCAGAACGGTGACCAGGTGGAGGTGATTTCGGCCAAGCGGGGGGGACCCAGCCGCGACTGGATCAACCCAAATATGGGCTATGTGGCGACGACGCGGGCGCGCGGGAAGATCCGCACCTGGTTCCGCAAGCAGGCGAGGGGCGAGAACATTGCGCAGGGGCGTCAGATCCTGGAGAAGGATTTGAAGCGATTGAGCGTTGAACAGCCGTTCGAGCTGGTGGCCCATATTTGCGGGTTTGAGGAGTTGGACGACTTTCTGGCGGCGATTGGGTATGGCGATGTGACGAGCCAGACGATCGCCCAGCGGGTGATCGAACATGAGCGGAGCCAGCAGAGCCAGGAAGAGCCTGAGCAGCTCCTCACGCAGACACCCCACCGCACGGTCTCAATTGAAGGCGTCCAGGTTGCGGGATTGGACGGGGTGTTGGCGCATCCTGCCCGCTGTTGCAACCCGGTGCCAGGGGATCCGATTGTGGGCTATGTGACGAAAGGACGGGGCGTTTCGATTCACAAGACCAACTGTCCAAACATTGCCTCACTGATTCAGCGGGCAGACCATGCGCGGTTGGTCGAGGTGCAGTGGGGCGCGAAGAGCGAGGAGAAGTATCCGGTCAGTATCCAGGTCAAGGCGTATGACCGCGCCGGCCTGTTGCGGGACGTTACCGGGCTGGTGGCAGATGAGAAGATCAATATGCGGTCGGCCGAGGCTGTGACCGGCATGAAGAACAATATGGCGCTGATTAACGCCACGTTGGAGCTCTCGAATATATCCCAATTGACCCGCATCATGACGAGGATTGAGCGCCTGCCGAATGTGCTGGAGGTACGGCGCCTGGTGGGTTAGGCGAGGGGCAGGGAGAGTGAAGGCGTTTCACGTTTTGCAGGGCGCCTCGAATTGACGTTTGTCGCGTCGCAGATTTCCAGGTAGTGCAAGCAGAAGGGGCGTCCTCCGGATTGGAGGGCGCCCCTTTTTTTGCTGGCCGACTATCGCTCCGAGCTACGGAGAGAAACTCTTTCAGGAGACCGTGGTCGCCTCCAGCTCGTCGATCATATCGCGAATTACATCGAAGCCGGCCTGCCAGAAGTCGGGGTCGGTCATGTCGATGGAGGCCTCTGCCAGGATTGCATGGGGGCGGGCGGAGCCGCCGCGCGCCAACATTTTCAAGTAGCCAGGTTTGAAGGCGTCGCCCTCCTCCTGGTAACGCCGGAAGAGCGAAAGCACAAGGAGCTGGCCGAAACTGTAGGCGTAGCAGTAGAAGGGTGTGTGATAGATGTGAGGAATGCTGACCCACTCGTACTGGAATTCGTCAGAGACCTCAACGCTGTCGCCAAACTGTTCTTTCAAGTTTTCGAGGTAAAGGCGGTTCAGTTCCTGGGGTGAGGCGTTTTCCTGGATTGCCTGATGGGCGCTGTTTTCAAAGATGACGAAGAAGGCCTGTCGCATCACGGTGGCGTAGATGTCGTCAACGCTGGCGGCCAAGATCTCGCGGCGGACCAGCGGGTCCTTTTCCTCGGCGAGGAGCTGCTCGTTCATCACCATTTCGGCAAAGACGGAGGCTGTTTCGGCAAGGGGCAGGGTGGCGTGCTGGGTGAGAATGGAACGATCTTCGGCCATCATACTGTGGACGGCGTGGCCCAGCTCATGGGCGACCGTGGCAACGTCGCGCACCTTGTTGGTGTAGTTCAGGAGGACGTAAGGGGTGATGCTGGGGAGAACCGTGGCACAGAAGGCGCCGGTCCGTTTCCCTTTGCGGATTTCACTGTCGACGTGGTTGTCTTCGAAGACGCGTTGCGCCTTTGCGGCGAAGTCGAGATCGAAATTTTTGAACGTATCCAGGACGAGGTCGACGGCATCTTCGTACGGGATGTCTTTGGTGGAACCGGCGAGCGGCGCATAGATATCGTAACGGCGCAGCTTGTCCACCCCTAGCCACTTGGCCTTGAGCGCAAAGTAGCGTTGAAAGAGGGGAGCATTGCGGCGGGCGACCTCCAAGAGGGTCTCTACAGCTTCATCGGGGACATCGTTGCTGAGATTGCGCACGGCGACTGGAGAACTGAAGCTGCGCAGCGTTACGTTTTCGGTGTACCAGTCCTGTATAAGGTTGACGTAGATTTGCGCCAGGATGGGGGCTTCCCGCTCGTAAACCTTGTAGAGGGACTGGTAGGCGGCGGCGCGCATTTCGGGGTCGGTAGAGTACGCGTGGGTCATCACTTCTTCACGGGTCAACTGTTTGACTTCGCCCTCCACCTCCAGCTCGAATTCGAGCCGGTTGGTCAACATGGAGTAGATGGTTACGATTGCGTTGGACCCGTTGGTATCTTTCAGGTTGATGATGCGCTCTGCGGTTTCCTCCAGCATGTAGGGTTTGGCGAGGCGCATGGTTTGCAGGTAGTGGCGGAAGTCAGCGAACTCGGCCGGGTCGGGCAGCAGCTTGTTGGCGCGCTCGTCATCCAGCCCTTTCCACCAGAGACTGAAAAAGAGCATCCGGTTCTGAACGTCGGCCATCAGCTGGTGCATGCGGTTTGAATAGGTGAGGGCGTCGGGCGACTGGGTATCCGATGAGAACCAGAGACTGCCGTAGGCGCCGAGGCGGTAGACCTGCGACGTGATGTCCTCGTACTGCCGCATGGCCTCGATAAGCTTGGCCGGCTCCAAGTCGTCGGAGAGCTCTTCGCGGAGGGCCTCGAAGGCGGTGACACTTTGCTCGAGTCGCTCCAGCATGTCATCGATGGCGGCGGTGGAAGGGGATGGAATCCCGGAGCCGTTGGCCTCCGGATCGGACGGCACGAGGGCTGAGAGATCCCAGCCCGACATCTGATAGCGTTCCAGTTTTTTTGCAGTGGGTACAGCCATGGGGAATATTTCCTCTTTCAGTCTTCCTTGACGAGACGCCGCAAAACGGTGTGCAGAATCCCGCCGTTCTTGTAATAGTTCACTTCAACAGGCGTATCCAGGCGGCTTGTGACGCGGAACTCGCTCACTGTTCCTCGTTCACGGGTGACGCGTACTGTATATTCCTGGTTGGGTGTCATCTCTTCGGTCAGGCCGAGAATGTCGTAGGTTTCAAAGCCGCTCAGGTCCAGTGACTGCATGTTTTGGCCGTCGACGAACTGCAGGGGGAGGATACCCATGCCGACAAGATTTGAGCGGTGGATGCGTTCGAAGCTTTCCGCGATGACGGCTTTGACGCCCTGCAGCCAAGGCCCCTTGGCGGCCCAATCGCGGCTGGAGCCTGTGCCGTACTCCTTGCCGGCGAGGATGATGAGGGGTGTGCCCTCCTGCTGGTATTTGGCGGCGGCATCCCAGATGGGCATTTCAGCTGGCGATGCCGCGGGGGCGGATTCCTCGGAAAGCTTCCCGGTTGCGGGGATATAGGCGGTATAGCCTCCTTCGACGCCGTCAAGCATCTGATTCTTGATACGGATGTTGGCGAAGGTGCCCCGCATCATGACTTCGTGGTTGCCCCGGCGGCTGCCGTAGCTGTTCCATTCGGCGCGGGGAACGCCTCTTTCAGTCAGAAAGCGGCCGGCCGGGCTGTCGGGCGCGATGGCGCCGGCAGGGCTGATGTGATCGGTTGTGGTGCTGTCGGGCATGACGGCGAGGACCCTGGCGCCGACGACCGGTTGCACGGGGGGCAGGTCGGTGCCCATATCCTGGAAGAAGGTGGGTTCCTGGATATAGGTGCTGTCATGACTCCAGGCGTAGAGTTCACCGCCTGAGATTGGCACTTCGTTCCACTGCTCGTTGCCGGTGAAGACGTTGGCGTACTGCTGGCGGAACAGGTCCGGTTTGAGGCTGCGGTGGATTTCGGCCTGTATTTCTTGCTGGCTCGGCCAGACATCGCGCAGGAAAACGGGTTCGCCGGTTGGGTCGTAGCCGAGGGGATCGTTATCCAGATCGATGTTGACTGTGCCGGCGATGGCGTAGGCGACCACGAGGGGGGGCGAGGCGAGGAAGTTTGCGCGCACGTCGGGACCGATGCGGCCTTCGAAGTTGCGGTTGCCGCTCAGAACGGAGGCGGCGACGAGATCGGCGTCGTGAATGGCATCGCGAATGGGTTGGGGGAGGGGGCCGCTGTTGCCGATGCAGGTTGTGCAGCCGTAGCCGACAGTATGGAAGTTGAGGGCCTGCAGATAGGGGATGAGGCCGCTGGCTTCCAGGTAGCTGGTGACAACCTTGGAGCCGGGGGCCAGGCTGGTCTTGACCCAGGGTTTGACGTCGAGGCCGCGTTCCACGGCCTTTTTGGCGAGCAGGCCGGCGCCGATCATGACAGAGGGATTGCTGGTGTTGGTGCAGGATGTGATGGCGGCGATAACGACGTCGCCATGCTGCAAGGCGAACTCTGTGCCTTTGAAACTGACTTCGGCGCTGTTGTCCAGTTCGGCGCTTTCCAGGCCAAAGCCTTGGGAGCCGACGGGGGCGGAGAGCATACCGCTCCAGCGGCTTTTCATGTCGGAGAGAGCGATGCGATCTTGCGGGCGTTTGGGGCCGGCCAGGCTGGGCTGAACGGTATCCATGTCGAGTTCTATGACATCGCCGAAGATAGGGTCGGGGGCGTCTTTGGTGTGAAAGAGGCCCTGCTCCTTGCAGTAACGTTCGACGAGGTCGATGGCTTCGGGGTCGCGGCCGGTGTTGGCGAGATAGCGCAATGTTTCCTGGTCGACCGGGAAGAAGCCCATGGTTGCACCGTATTCGGGCGACATATTGGCAAGGGTGGCGCGGTCGGGCAGGCTGAGCTGGGCGAGGCCGGGCCCGAAGTATTCGACGAACTTGCCGACAACGCCGTGCTGCCGCAGCATTTCGGTGGCGCGCAGCACGAGGTCGGTCGCGGTGGCGCCTTCGGGCAGCGCTCCGGTGAGTTTGAAGCCGACGACGTCGGGCATGAGCATATAGATAGGCTGGCCCAGCATGACGGCCTCGGCCTCGATGCCGCCGACGCCCCAGCCGAGCACGCCAAGACCGTTGATCATCGTGGTATGGCTGTCGGTGCCGACGAGTGAGTCGGGGAAGGCTTCGGGCGGGCCGGCGCCGTCTGAGGCAGAGGTCTGGACTACGCTGGCGAGGTACTCCAGGTTTACCTGGTGGACGATGCCGGTTGCGGGGGGCACGACCCGGAAGTTGTCGAAGGCGCGCTGGCCCCATTTAAGGAACTCGTAGCGCTCGCGGTTACGCTCGAATTCGCGCTCGGCATTGAAGAAGAGCGCGGCGGCGGAGCCGAATCGGTCGACCTGGACCGAATGGTCGATGACGAGGTCGACGGGCACGACCGGGTTGATTTTGTTAGGGTCGCCGCCCATGCGCGCCATGGCGCTGCGCAGCGCGGCGAGGTCAACGACGCTGGGCACGCCGGTAAAGTCCTGAAGGATAACGCGGGCCGGTTTGAACGGGATTTCAACTTTGCCGGCGGTATCGGGTCCCCAGTTGGCGATGGTTTGGATGGCATCCTGGGTGATCTCGAAGCCTTCGGCCTGGCGCAGAGCGGCTTCCAGGAGCACTTTGATGGAGAAAGGCAGCCGGTTCACGCTGGCTGAGGCGCCCTTTTCGAGGGAATCCAGCCGGTAGATGGCAACAGGGCCGCGCCGCGTGTTCAGGGTGTCGCGTGCGTTGAAATAATCCTGTCGAGCCATTTCATCCCCTTGTAAATTGGTCTGACGGTGTCGATGTGCGCTGGCCGGACTGATCGTTCGGGAGGGTCAGGCGAACCAGCCTTCGGTCGGGCAGCCCTATCATACCCGTATTAAAGAGAGAAAGCATAATTTGGCGACCTGTCCTTGCGGTGTCGGAGAACCGGTTTGGGAGAAGCCGCAGGAGCCGAAACGGGGGATCTCTGCCGGGCTGCGGAAACTCAGGCGAGCAGGCGGGGGAGCGCAGCAGGGCCGTTGCCGTGTGAGGGAATCGGGGGCCTTGAGGAGGTGGCGCGCCGGCGGGCCGCGCCTTGGCGGGACTTGACAGATTGGGGGCCGAGGAACATACTCGGCTGGGACGAGCGAGCGATGGGCAGTGGTCCGCTCGTCTTCGGCGGCGGGGCGCAGTCAGCACGGCACGGAGTGATTCAAGGTGACGAAGACGACGAAATCCAGGACCACGATGCAGTCTTTCGGAACGAGCGAGCGTGTTGGACACGACTCCAGCGCTTTCTATGATCGCAAGATGTACGAAAGCGGGGGGCGTGTTGAAGGCGACCCATTGCTGGAGAACGAGATCCCGGAGCTGAACCGACTTTATGCGCATAGCAGCAGGTCGATGCCCGAACTGCCGGATAACAGCGTGCATCTGATGGTGACGTCGCCGCCTTACAATGTGGGGAAGGATTACGACGAGGATATGACCGCGGATGAGTACCGTCAGTTCCTCAGGGAGGTTTGGGAAGAGACCTACCGGGTGCTGGCGCACGGCGGCAGGGCCTGCGTCAATGTCGCCAACATTGGCCGCAGGCCGTATGTTCCGCTGAGCGCTTTCATTACTGCGGACATGATCGACGCGGGTTTTCTGATGCGGGGTCAGATCATCTGGAACAAGAAGGCCAGCGCAGGATCTTCCTGCGCGTGGGGCAGCTGGCGCTCGCCGTCAAATCCGGTTCTCAGGGACGTGCATGAGTATATTCTGGTGTTTTGCAAGGGAGATTTCGCGCGCAGGAAACCGGAAGGCGGTCAGAAGGAGGCGACGATCGGGCGAGACAGTTTTCTGGATTGGACGAAAAGCGTGTGGGAGTTTCCTGCGGAGTCGGCGAAAAGGGTGAAGCATCCGGCGCCGTTTCCGGTTGAGCTGCCGGCCCGGTGCATCCAGTTGTACACGTATTCGAATGATGTTGTTCTGGACCCTTTTGTGGGGAGCGGGACTACGGCGGTCGCCGCGAAGGAGGCGGGGCGCTATTTTGTTGGATATGACATTTCCCGGGCGTATATTGCCACAGCGAGGGAGAGGTTAGGCATGGCGGAAGGGTAGGGGGTTAGGGGATGCGCCGCGGGGCGGGCATGTGGGCGGGTCGACAGGGAGGACGTCGAAGGCCGCGGGGAGCGGCTTGCCTCTCTTGCGTATTTTGCGTGCCCTAGTTTGCGCCTTGCGGGTCAGACGCTGCATCGGCGCGGGGGCTCAGGTGGGCCTGGCCGTCGGCGTGGTAGCTGCTGCGGACGAGGGGGCCGCATTCCATCCAGCGGAAGCCTCTACGCTCGCCTTCGACGCGCAGGCGGTCGAACTGTTCGGGCGTATAGTACCCGGCGATTGGCAGGTGGAAGCGGCTGGGTTGCAGATACTGGCCGATGGTCATGATGTCGACGTCGTGGGCGCGCAGGTCGTCCATCACCACCAGGATTTCCTCCCAGGTTTCGCCCAACCCGATCATGATTCCCGATTTCGTCAGAGACTGGAGGTCCATGCGTTTTGCCTGCTGAAGGAGCTCCAGCGAGCGGGCGTAGCGGGCCTGGGGCCGGACGGTCTTATAGAGGCGTTCGACGGTCTCGGTGTTGTGATTGAGGATTTCCGGCTTGGCGTCCATGACAGTCTGCAGCGCGGCCCAGTCTCCTTTGAAGTCGGGAATCAGGACTTCCAAGGTGCAGCCGGGTTGCAGGCGGCGGATCCAGTAGATGGATTCGGCGAATACCCAGGCGCCGCCGTCGGGCTGCTCATCGCGGTTGACGCTCGTGAGGACGGCATGCTGCAGATTCATGGCCTGGACGCTCTCGCCGATGCGGCGGGGTTCGTCCGGGTCGAGCAGATCGGGGCGGCCGGTCTTGATCTTGCAGAATCCGCAGGAACGGGTGCAGGTATCTCCCATCAGAAGGAAGGTAGCGGTCCCCCGGCCCCAGCATTCGCCGATGTTGGGGCACATGGCCTCTTCGCAGACGGTGTTGAGGCTTTTGCCGCGGAACAACTGTTTAAGCTCGCGGTATTTGGGTGTATCGGCTGCGCGCACGCGCAACCAGGGGGGGCGGCGTCCGCGGGTAAGCTGGCCGGGGCCGCTGCTATCGACGGCCGCGGGCAGGGGAAGGAGGTCGGTCGTGCGGCGCGGCGGCGCGGCGGTCGTATCGGTCGCTGTGAGCGGAATCGGATCGACGCGGATATTGCCCATTTCGTTCAGTTCGCTGTGCAGACCTGCACTTGCTCTTTTCATACCATTTTACTCTTGGCAGTTCGTCTCGAACAACGGCGGTCTTGGCGCGAGGGCGTCATTCAGGAATCTCGGAGCGGGGCAGCGCGTTCTCGTTCGACCAGGATGGTTGCAACGGCCAGGCCCATGAACATCCAGAAGAGGACGGTCATGTGGGGGTAGGTGAGGTTGAACCAGTAGTGGTCGGCGACGCCGCTGACGAGAGCTCCCAGGATGGCTCCGCTGAAGCCGAGCAGGAGGGGTTCTCGTTCGGGCGCGATGCCTGCGCGCCAGGCTGTGATGAACATGTGGAAAAAGCCTACCATGATGGCGACGAAGATGAGGAGACCGATGATCCCCATGTTCTCCGCAAGGGTCAGGTAGAACATGCTGACACCGAGGTAGATGTCGATGTCGGGCACACCGGAAAAGCCGACACCGAATAGCGGGTAGCGGCGAATGAGGATGAGGGCGTCCTTGTATTCGCCGAAGCGCATTTGCGTGGCAACATCCTCGCCTGCGAGGCCTGCGAGCAGACGTGCGACGTAGTCCTGGGTTTGGGGCAAGAGGAAGAGGAGAAGGCCGAGAACAATGCCGAAGGGCAGAAGACGTCGGTACTTGAACACGGCGGGCACTGAGAGCGCGGCAATCATGCCGAAAAGGGCGGACCGGCTGAAGGTCAAGTAGAGGGCGAGGGTGATGGCGGCAAAGAAGAGTACGGTCAGCCATCTGGGGAACAGGGGGCGCGGCGAGATGAGTTGGGGCCCGACAACGGCCGCGGCCAGGATCATCATGCCGCCGAGGACATTGGGGTCGACGGCCGTACCGATGGCTCGCATCGTGCCATCGGGGTCATCTTCGATCCAGCGCAGGGCCCCGAAACCTCCGGGATAGTCGAAACGGGCGAGCGCATTGAGCACTCGTACGGTCCAGGCTTCGGGCATCAGATAGAAGAGCACTGCGATCGAGGCGCAGGCCCAGGCCGCCAGGAACAGCCAGCGGGTCACCCACTCAAGTTCTCTGTGTGTGCGGACAGTATTGATGACGACGAAGAAGAGGCCGATGCCCAGCAGGATTTCGCCGAAGCGGCGGATGACGGTGGTGGTGGGACGGCTGTGGGACATGCCGTATACGAAGCTGAACAGGGCCATGAGCATGAAGAGCCCAATGAGCAGGCCAATTGGTGAGATCTGGAACGTTCGGGCCAGGGGGCGCTTTGCGTTGCGAGCGAAGGGGGAGAAGGAGAAGCCCGGCCCGCCGGCGACCAGTTTCAGGGCCCAAACGAAGACGAGGGCGCCGAGCGCGGCATCCAGAAATGTCGGTTTGAAACCGAGACGAAAGGGCAGGCTGGCGAAGGGCAGGACGAAGACAACGCCAACCAGGGCCACGTAGCCCCAATGGGTATCCAAGAGGATGAGGGCGCCGCCGACGACAGCTGCGGCCAGAACGAGGGCGATGAGCGGGCCGGTTATGCCGATGAGGAGGGTGATCATGAGGGCGCCGGCAGCCAAGAGCAGGCCGATGAGGGCGCGGCGCACGTGCGGCCTGGGGGAAAGTACGGTGTCGGCAAAGTAGGCGTAGGCGGTGTTTATCATCCTGGCCAGTATACCACAGCGAGGCCTGGGCGGGGTCAGTTTTTTCGCGGCGGGTTGGCGACTGCGAGCGAAAGCGGGACGGGAAACAGTTCGAGTGGTTTCGCGGGCGCATGGGTGATCGGGAGAATGAGTTGGGATAACGGCCTTGAACTGGTAGAATTCCTGTGCGTTTTCCATGGAGCATTCACAGAAGCTGGCGTAGGCAGGTATGACGAGAATAGAACAGAGAACCGGCGGCGGCACAGAAAACATTGTCGTGGCGGAGACCGATCTGGCCTTGATCGGGCGATTTCGGGAGGAACCGGCGCCGCTGCTGCCGATTCTGCACGCTTTTCACAATCGAGACGGCTACATTGGGACCGGGGCGATCGAGGCGATCGGCAAGGCGTTGCGGATTCCGCTGGCTGACCTGTACGGGACGGTGACCTTTTACCATCATTTTGCGCGCGAGGAGGGCGGTTTGCAGCGGCCGCGCGTGTGCACCGGGCCAGTTTGCCGCCAGCGGGGCGCGTTGGAGATTGTGGAGAGCCTGGAGGGAGCGGAGGAGATGCCCTGTTCCGGTCGATGCGACGATCCGGTGCCGCTGCTGATTGGGCATGAGACCTTCGTGGCGAGCGCGCCGCTTCAGACGCTGCAGCGGCGGATCTCATCGCCTTTGCCGGCGCCGAACCCCGGCGGACGCGAGGAGTGCGTATTCGCGGAGATCCGCGAGCCTGAGCGGGGCAGCCTGGAGGGTTACCGGCGCAGCGGGGGCTACGAGGCGTTGACGCGAGCGTTGGCGGAGCAGAGCCCGACCGATGTGATCGAGGTGTTGAAGGCGTCGGGGCTGGCGGGCCGTGGCGGCGCGGGTTTTCCGACTGGCATGAAGTGGCAGTTCGTGCGCGAGGCGCCGGGCGAGCCGAAGAGCATTGTGTGCAATGCGGACGAAGGCGAACCGGGCTGCTTCAAGGACCGGGCGCTGATGGATCATGACCCCTTTGCCGTGATCGAGGGGATGACGCTGGCTGGCTACGCCACCGGGGCGGAGCGGGGATTTCTCTATCTCCGCTACGAGTACCCGGAGACCGACGAGCGGTTGGAAAACGCGCTTGAGGCCGCGGAAGCGGCCGGGCTGCTGGGGGAGGATATACTTGGGAGCGGCTTCACTTTCCGACTCTATCTGCGGCGCGGCGCGGGGGCTTACATCTGCGGCGAGGAGGGCTCGCTGCTCAACAGCCTGGAGGGCAAGCACCCGTTTCCCCGCAACCGCCCGCCCTTCCCAACGACACACGGCTTTGAAAACTTGCCGACCGCGGTCAACAATGTGGAGACTCTGTGCGCGACGCCGCAGATCCTGCGACGGGGCGCCGAATGGTACCAGGGGCTGGGGCTGGGAGACCACGCGGGCACCAAGGTGATCAGCCTGTCCGGCGACGTGCAGCGTCCTGGCAACTATGAGGCGCCATTTGGACTGCCGCTGCGGACGTTGCTCTATGATTGGGCTGGCGGCCCGCTGCCGGGGCGGTCTTTTCAGGCGGCGACGATGGCGGGGCTGTCGGGCGGGTTTCTGGGGTCCGAGGCGCTGGAGTCGGTTACGCTGGACGAGCCAAGTATCCGCGGCGCGGGGTCGATGCTGGGCGCGGGCGGCATCATCTTGTTCGACGACAGCCGCGACATCGTGGATGCGGCTCGCCAGGCGATGGCGTTCTTTGCGCACGAGAGCTGCGGAAAGTGTTTCCCCTGCCGCATCGGTACGCAGCGGCTGTTGGAACGGCTATCCGGCGGCGGCCCCGACGCGCTGGATGCCTGGCGGCAGGAGATCAGCGACATCGGCGAAGTCCTGGAGCTGAGCGCGTGCGGGCTGGGCGTGGCCGCGGGATTTGTCAGCGACAGTCTGCTGCGGAACTTCCCCGAGCAGGTGGCGGCGTTTCGGGGTTGAGCCAAAATTGGTGGTAGCTGGAATGAACATAAGCGTTCAAGAACTGCTCGCGAAAGTAGATCTGGTCATCGATGGACAAGGGCGAAGAAAGGCCGTGATCATCGACAACTCGATATGGGAAGACCTGCTGGACTGGATTGAAATGATGGAAGACAGCGCAGAAATCGAAGCGTCCCGAACAAATGGAGAAGAAACTATCCCCTGGGAGGAAGCCAAAGCGGAATTACGCGCCAAGGGTATCATTGAATGACACACAGTTCGCGCAGCAAACCTTCGCGGACCTAGCGGACGACTTATGTGAGATGAACGTCGAATTATGGTAAAGGCATGATGCAACCGTTGAATGATTCGCAGGAACTGCCCACGCTGACGCTTGACGGCGAGGAGATCGCCTTCACGCCGGGAGAGACGGTCTATGAGGTCGCGACGCGGGCCGGCAAGGCCGTGCCCACGCTCTGCTATGACCCGCGCCTGGAGGCGTTCGGGAGCTGCCGGCTGTGTGTGGTGGAGGTGGCCGGGCAGCGCGTGCCCGTCGCCTCTTGCACAACGCGGGCGGAGGACGGCATGGAGGTCGCGACCGCGTCCGCGAAGGTGGAAGGGCTGCGGCAAACGTTGCTGGAGCTGGTTGCGTCCGAGAACCGCGAGGTGGCGGTGGACGCGCTGCGGGGGGTGGCTTCGCAGGAGCTGGAGACGCTTGTCGAGCAGTATGACGCGGGCCGCGGCCGTTTTGCCGGCGCGCATTCGGGCCGCAGCCGGCAGGACGACCCGAACCCGTTTATTCTTCGCGACTACGACCTGTGCATCTCCTGCTACCGCTGTGTGCGCGTCTGCGCTGAGCAGGAGGGCGACTACGCGATCAGCATCGCCAACCGCGGCTTTGGGACGCAGATCACGGTGGAGTTCGGCGGCCATCTGCAGGACTCGGCCTGCACATTTTGCGGCCAGTGTGTGCAGACCTGCCCGACAGGCGCGCTGGCCGACAAGAAGGCGCTTCGCTTCGCCGGGGACGGCAGGCTGACCGGCGGGCGCTGACCCTCAAGAGGCTTCGCGCCTCCACGCATTTATCTCGTCGAAAGGACGTTTCGATGAACGCTACCACGTCTGACATCCAGACAACCCGGACCATCTGCGGCTACTGCGGGGTCGGCTGCTCGCTGGACCTGATGACCCGCGACAACCGCATCATCGCGGTGCATCCGGCTTTTGACGGGCCGGCCAACGAGGGCGCGCTCTGTGTCAAGGGCCAGTTCGCCTACGATTACGTTCATCATCCGGACCGGTTGAGCCATCCCCTTGTGCGCGACGGGGAGGGCAGGTTGCGGCAGGCGAGCTGGGAAGAAGCGCTGGATCGAGCGGCGCAGGGCTTCATGGATGTACAGCAGAAGCATGGACGCCACGCGGTCTACGGAGTGGCGTCCGGGCGCACGCCGAGCGAAGCCAACTACATGATGCAGAAGTTTATCCGGGTGGGGTTCGGCACAAACTATATAGACAACTGCAGCCGGGCTTGACACGCGCCGACAGTCGCCGGTCTGGCGGCAACAATCGGACGCGGAGCGATGTCGAATCCGCTGGCGGATATGGAAAAGCCGGACGTGATTTTCTGCATCGGGACGAACATGACGGAGGCCCACCCGGTGGCGGCCACGCGGCTGAAGAAGGCGCTGGCGCGGGGGGCCAAGATGATCGTGGCCGATCCGCGGCGCATCCGGCTGGCTGAGATGGCCGACCTCTATCTGCCGATCCGGGTGGGCAGTGATACGGCGCTGCTGCTGGGGATGGCGCACGTGATCGTGCGCGAGGGGCTGGCCGATCCGGGGTTCATCGCGACCCGCACCGAGGGCTATGATGAGCTGGTCGATCATCTGCAGGAAAAGACACCTGAGTGGGCGGCGAGCATCACAGGCGTGCCGGCGGCGCTGATCGAAGAGGCGGCTATCCTGTACGGCTCAAGCGACAGGGCGGCCATCTACTATACGCTGGGCATTACCGAGCATATCTGCGGCGTGGAGAATGTGCAGAGCCTGTGCAATCTGGCGCTGTTGACGGGCAATTTCGGGCGCGAAGGCACTGGCGTCAACCCGATGAGGGGGCAGAACAACATTCAGGGTGCCGGGGACAGCGGCGCGCTGCCCAACAACTACGCCGGCTTCCAGGCGGTTGACGATGCGGCCAACCAAGCCAAGTTTGAGAAGGCGTACGGGCGCAGGGTCGATCTGGAGAAGGGGATCACCAAGGTGACTGCGCTGGAGCAGTGCGGCGACAGGATCTTCGGCATGCTGATAGACGGCGAGAACACGGTCGTCTCGGACCCGGACCAGGAGCACTGCATCCATGCGCTGAAGAGCCTTGAACATCTGGTGGTGATCGACATCTTCCTGACGGAGACGGCGGAGCTGGCGGACGTGGTGCTGCCGGCCGCGTCCTGGGCGGAGACCGACGGCCACTTCGTGAATACGGAGCGGCGCATCCAGAGGGTGCGCAAGGCTGTGGACTCGCCGGGCGAGGCCAGGCCGGACTGGTGGATCATCGGTCAGATCGCGCGGCGAATGGGTATGAGCGGCTTTGATTACGACTCGCCGGTTCCCATTTTCAATGAGCTGTGCGCGCTGTCGCCCATCTACAACGGCATCGACTGGGACTTGGCGGAAAGCGGCCAGTACCAGTGGCCGATTCCGTACCGGGGGCATCCCGGCACGCCGCGCCTGCATGAAGGCGCGTTCATCAACGGACGCGGCAAGTTCAGTTTCACAGACTACCGCGATCCGGCGGAGACGATTGACGAGGATTATCCGCTGTGGCTGACGACGGGGCGGAGGCTGGAGAGCTACCATACGCGCACGCAGACGGGACGATCGGAGGGGATCAACGAGCTGCTTCCGGAGGAGACGCTGGAGGTGCATCCGGGTGACGCGGCCAGGTACGGTCTGCGCGAAGGCGGCTGGGCCAGGATGAGCAGCCGCCGCGGCGCGGTGGATGTACGCGTGGAGACGACGAGGCGCTCCCCGCAGGGGACGGTGTTTGCCAGTTTTTCATTTGCCGATGTGCCGATCAACGTACTGACAGGTTCAGGCTACGATCCGATTACGCATACGGCGGAGCTGAAGGTCTGCCCGGTGCATGTGGAACCGATTGCGGAGAAGGCGCAGTTGGCGGCTGATTGAGATGGATGGGGTTTGCAGAACGCATGGGGGATCTTGCGCCCTCGTCACAGGCCACATTTTTTCTTGCTACATGGTAGCTTCAGGAAGGCCCAAGCAGAAGACAGATAATGCGCAAAATCGGCGTTACCGAACTGAAGACGCACGCTTCAGAAATAATGCGCACGGTGCGGGAGGAACAGGCGACCTATACGATCACCTATCGGGGCAAGCCGGTGGGCGTTCTGCTTCCGTTTGCAGGGCATGGCGACGTTGTTCCAGAGGAGAGAGAGGATAGCTGGTCTGCTTTAGAAAGGTTGCGCGAAAGGATGTCGCAGATGCCTCGGCCAGAGAAGTCCTTGATGGATGCTCTCTCTGAAATGCGGGGATGAGGCGGCCGCTCTTTGCTTCAACTGTGTAAGGCGCGCTGGCCGTTTCCGTCACGGTAATTCCATTCTTCCTGGCAGCGAGGCGCGGAAGGCGAAGAACCAGGACTGCATTCTTCGCTTCCACGTGGACAAACCGGTGAGATACGATGATACCTCGCGTTGGCAGCAAGGTGCGCACCCGCGTTACGGTTGTGGAGGGTGGGCGGCGAAGAGATCGGGATGACCAGCTGGCGGCGGAAGAGCCGCTGGAGATCCGGTTGCAGGCGGGGGGCGAAACGCAGACGGTCGCTGTGACGATGCGCACGCCGGGGAACGATTTCGAGCTGGCGGCGGGGTTTTTGCACAACGAGGGAATCGTCGGCGAGCCGGCGCAGGTCAGCGGGATCTCCTACTGTGTGGACGCGGATGTGGAGGCGGACCAGCGCTACAATATCGTAAACGTGGGGCTGCGCCGTGCGAGCCTGCCGGAGCTGGCGACGCTCGAACGCCACTTTTACACGACAAGCGCGTGCGGGGTGTGCGGCAAGGCGAGCCTTGACGCCATCGAGATGCGCGACTGCCCGGCCCTGCCGGCGGGTCCGCGGGTGAGTCCGTCGGTTCTGACCGGGCTGCCGGGGAAGCTGCGGGCGGCGCAGGGCCTGTTTGACGCCACCGGCGGGCTGCATGCGGCCGGCCTTTTTGACGCCGAGGGCGAGCTCGTGTGTTTGCGAGAAGATGTGGGCCGGCACAATGCGGTGGACAAGCTGATCGGCTGGGCGTTTATGCAGCGCAAGCTGCCGTTGCACGAATGCCTGCTTCTTGTCAGCGGACGCGCCTCGTTTGAGATTCTGCAGAAGTCGACGGTGGCAGGCCTGCCTGTTGTCTGCGCGGTCTCTGCGCCAAGTCATCTGGCGGTGGACGTGGCCCGCCGGTTCGGCGTTACGTTGATAGGATTTCTGCGCGGGGAGCGGTTGAACGTTTACGCAGGCGGCGAGCGCATCATTTGGAACGGCAGGAACTCTCCGGAAGTGGCCGTCAGACCGTGACGGCCTTCCTCCAATTGTCCCCTTTTTGGAACTCTCACCACACTTAAAGACCTTCCTCAATGGTATAGTCAAGCGGCGTAGGCCAGCTTCTCGCTATGGGGCAACGCCAGGGCGATTGCATCTAAATTGGGTCAGAACATCGAAATGCAGCCGAATACTCTTCCAGGTCGGGGTAAGACACAGGGAAATGTACGAAAGATGGCACGTAGACGGAGAATTTAACTTATCTCGCCGACTGAGGGCCT
>JAJDZJ010000079.1 GCA_022824685.1 Caldilineaceae bacterium | reverse complement strand
CAGTCGGCGAGATAAGTTAAATTCTCCGTCTACGTGCCATCTTTCGTACATTTCCCTGTGTCTTACCCCGACCTGGAAGAGTATTCGGCTGCATTTCGATGTTCTGACCCAATTTAGATGCAATCGCCCTGCTCTGAACCCTGAATGGCGGTCAGCAGGTCGCCCGGTACTGTCCCATCTCCAGCAGTCGTGCGGGGCGGGTCAGTTGCGCCGGGCGTGCTGTCCGTCGCTGGAATTTCACTGCTGTTGGGAAGCGGCGGCGGCAGGAAGCCTCTTTCGAATGTGATATTGGGGTCATTCGCCAGGCGGGAAAACTCCCACGATCCGGAATAACGCAGTCCCACATTGCCCTCTCGCCAGAGCAGGTCGATGTCGACCGTGTTGAAGCCGTCGATCCAGTAGGTTGCCAGTTCGTACATTTCCGCAAAAGCGCGCTTGTAAATCGGTGTATTGGGTCCGATGATGCCGGCGCGGTAGGCGGGGAGCGCCTCATCTACGCCAACAAATTTGTCCCCGTTGAGGTCCATATCCGGGCAGATCGGTTGCATCATCGAGGGCAGGATCTGCAGTGCCAGTGGCCACAAGTTGCCGGTCGCCTGCTCAACCTGCCAGGGCGCCAGTCCGTCACCTGCCTCCTTCAGCGCCTTGGACACCTCCATCTGCGCGCCCCACGTCGCTGGCGGTTCCAGGCCCATGCTGTCGAAAGTTTCCTTGTTGTAGGCCAGACCGACCTCAATGTTAGGCCAGATATTGTCGATAGGAGCGCAATAGATCTTTCCATCCGGCTGAATCAGCGAGCTCATGAACGTGGGGTAGAAGATATCTATCCACTTGTCATAATCCGGCGCGTAGCGGTTGGGCTGGGCCAGATAGTCGTCCATTGGAACTGCCCAACCGTTCTGGACGGCGAAATTGTGTGTGCTGCGCACCAGATTGGGCGCCGTGCCCGCGGTTGCCCCTGCCGTGAGCCAGGCGAAGTAGTCCTCGCCGCCAGGGCCCTCTTCGAAAACGATCTCTGTGCCGGGGTTCTCTTCGTGGTAGCGCTCCGCAAGGATGCGCGGCGCGTTGACGACAATGGGATGTTCGGCCGAGCGGCTGGTCCATTCGGTAGGCGTGTAACTGCCGCCAATCCAAACGCGCACCGGGACGCGTTCGACATCAGGCATTGCCTCTCCTGAATCGTCCGCCGTCGCTGACTGGTCGACCTCAACCTCCGCGGGAGCGCAGGCTGCCAGCAGCGCTGCGCCGCCTGTCGCGCCTGCCAGGGACAGGAATCCGCGCCTGCTTAACTGTCGTTTCTGCATGGTCGTAATTCTCCTTGGTTAAAGGCTTTCACAACAAGTGTGTACGATTGCGGAACACGAAATAAGTTGGTGATTGCGGGAGTGGTCGGGCTATCACGTGGACACAGTTTGACAGACTTGAGAGGGGTTCCTCTTCCGCCGATGTGAAAAACATGATATTACAGCGGCAACTCTCGTGTCAAACAACCTTTTTCAAATCGTTAAAGGGAAACAGAAACCGCCTGCGCTCACTCTTGCTCTCTAGGCGAGAAATTGGGAGCCTAGGCGCGTCCTTTCTACCGATAGAGAATTCCGCTTAACGCTTTACGCACCCGAAAATGTCAGCAACTGCGCTGCTGGATTGAGGATTGACAACTGCAGCTTCTACCGAGATTCCAACCTAGTGATCCCCACCTCCACCGAATTCCACCTCGAACTTCGCCCAAACACCATCGTCTAGCGGCGTCGCTGCAGCGCGAATATTCGCCTCCAGCTGCGACGCATTCAGACTGCCGATTGGGTTGCCGTGGATGCGCGTCTCTTTGAGGCAGAAATGGAGCGCCAACTGCAGGAGATGAGTCCCCTCCTGCTGGCACCAATGCCAGATTCGGCGCGCCGATTCGATGTCGGCTTCGTCCTTATAGCCGCCCTTCTCCCTGGCCTCGTCGATATCCGTCCCGGTCAGCAGTCCCCGCAGGATCGACCAGCCGTTGAGAACGCCGACATCGGCCGCGGCCGCGGCAGGCAGAAGTTCGTCAACGGCCGTCTGGCGGACCAGATGATAATCGTTGAAACAGAGAAGGAAGTCTACGTCACCGGTTGCGATCGCTTCAAGATGGAAGTGATGCTGGCGCATGCCGAAGCCGACGTGGCGCACCTGTCCGCTCGCCTTGAGCTTAAGCAGTCCGGCCAGAGTGCCATCTTTGGCCAAGGGCGGTTCGATGCGGGGCGGATCATGAATCAGCATGCCGTCAAAGTAGTCAGTGCCCAGGATTTCAAGCTGATCTTCCACGTCGCGCACAGCGCGATCAGCGGTAAAGTCCGCCTCCCCGTCGCCACCGTATCCGCCCCAGGGGGCGTTGGAGTGGCAGCAGAGCCGCCCGGTGATGATAACGTCCTCGCGCGGGATCTCGCGCAGCGCCAGCCCCAACTTGCGCAGCGAGTCCCCGTAGCAGCGGGCGCAGTCGAAATGGTTGACACCCAGTGAAACCGCGTGCTTCACCAACGTAACCGCATCCTCGTCGCTGACGAAGCCGAAATGGTTGCCAAAACCCTGCGTGCCGAAGGGAATGACGGGAATCTCTAGTTCAGTGCGGCCGAGTCGGCGACGCGGTACCGGCGGGACAGCGGGTGTCATGGTACGTCTCCTGGGTTGAATTGAGCGTTTTCCCTTGCAAAGATGCTCTTCAGCATGGGCTGGTAGAAAAACTGAACACTCTGTGTCAAGCTTCTCATTGTTGCGGTCCGACACCAAACCTCTCTTGGAAGCTGGTCCAAACGCTTTCCTCCAACGGCGTTGACGCGGCCCGGATGTTGGCCTCCAGCTGCTCCACATTCAGACTGCCAATCGGGTTGCCGTGGATACGCTCCTCTCGCAGGCAGAACTGGATCGCCAGTTGCAGGAGATCGATCTCCTCCTCGCTGCACCACTGCCAAATGGCGCGAGCCGCCTCGGCGTCGTCGTCATGCCGGTGGCGGCGTTGCGCCATCACCTCGTCGATGTCGGCGCCGGTCAGCAGGCCGCGCAGAATCGACCAGCCGTTCATAACGCCGACATCGGCTGCGTGGGCCGCGGGCAATACCGTGTCAGCGGCGGTCTGGCGGATGAGATTGTAATCGTTGAAGCAGAGGATCAGATCGACGTCGCCGGTCGCAATTGCCTGTACGTGGAAGTCATGCGGTTCCATCCCAAATCCGACATTCCGCACCAATCCGCTTGCTTTCAACCGCAGCAGACCGGCAAGTGTACCTTCTTTGGCCAGCGTGGGTTCTATGCGATTGGGGTCGTGGATCATCATGCCGTCGAAATAGTCGGTCCCGAGCAATTCCAGCTGGTCCTCCACGTCGCGAATGGCGCGTTCGGCCGAATAATCGGCTTCCCCAGCACCGCCATACCCGCCCCAAGGGGCATCCGAGTGACAGCAAAGGCGTCCGGTGATGATGACTTCATGGCGGGGGATCTCGCGCAATGCCAGGCTCAGCTTGCGCATCGAGTCTCCGTAGCAGCGGGCGCAGTCAAAATGGTTGGCGCCCAGCGACACGGCATGTTTTATCAGGCCAACAGCATCCTCGTCGCTGACGAAGCCGAAACTGTTGCTGAATCCCAGCGTGCCAAAGGGAATGACCGGTATTTCGAGTTCGGTGCGGCCGAGGCGCCTGCGCGGCAACTGCGGAGCGGCTTGGCTCATCATATTCTCCTTTCCCTATGCCGGGCTGCACCATGCCAGGCTGTTGCGCAGCAGAGATTGGTAGGACGGGTGGCGCCAGACCTCAAGATTGTGGCCGGGCGTCAACACGCATACACGCCCCTTACCTTCGGCGCGTGTCCAGCCGGCCGGTTGCCTGCCGTGTTCGGAGTCAGTGTGGAGAAACAGATCCACGTCCGGGTCGTTCATCTCCATCATGTAGTGTTCATCTCTTAGCGTGAACAAAGTAGCTCCGGCGGCAAGAGGATGGTCGACGATCGGCGTAACAGTCACAGGGCACTGTGGCGGGTGACCGGTGAATACGCCACCCATCAGGCGGCATAGAGATGGCGAGTTGTCATACAAGGCCGTGCCTGAATGCAGGAAAAGGATTCCGTGCCCAGCCGCTGCGTAATCGAGAAATGCTCTTCCGGTCTCCTCGGTCGCCCAAGGTTCATATTCCGCCTGAGAGCGGTTATTGGCCTTGGAAAAGATCACAAGCGGGTATTGGCACAGACTTTCAGGTCTCCAGGCGTCAGGGTCCTCCACCCAGTCAAACTCCAACCCGCACTCTCCCAGTGCAGCCAGTCCGTCTCTGGTAAGGGAGGCCGGATGGGCGCTGTCATCGCAAAAGACCAAGGTTTTCACTTTTGCTTTCCTTTCTGCCAGCAACTGGTTTTCACCTGCTGTATTCTCAGGCCTGTCGGTTGCTGGTAAGCGCTGTCAACAAGCGTTTAGCTCAGGCCTTTACTGCCGCCAATGTTTCACTCCACAGGACAAGCAAGCGGACCAGTTCGGCGCGGCTGGCCGGGCTTTCTTCCGTGTCGGCGAGGGCCAGAACCTTCGCGCTGGGCGGCGCGTTCATAGGCACATGCTCGCCGGCTTCCAACAGGTTGGCGATCGTCTCCAGCAACGCTAGACCCTGCGCGTAGCCAGCATCAGGCGTACCAAGCCACGCCTCCGCCTGTGCAAGGACGCGCGTGCCGGCTCCCTCCTTGTCCACGGCCGGGGGGATCATATCCAGCCCCCGGCGGCGGTAAAAACCGCGAATCGCGGCCGCGATGCTCGGGTCGCGTACCGTGCCGTCAGGATAGACGACCCCGTGTATGTCCCGCCAGCGGCTCACCCCGATAATCAGTTCCCACAGATACCAGCCGATGCCGATCTCCTCGCAAAGTTCCAGCGTAACGTCGTATGGGTTGGCCCGCGCCAGGCAGGCCAGTTCCGAAATGAAGATAGGCTTACGGCTGGCTTCAGCGACCTGAATGCCTTCTTCAATGTTGGCGCGTATGGCAGCCCGCGTCGGCCTGTAGTCGTGGAACGAAAGAACATCTACGTGGTCCACGACCGGCGCCAGCGTGGCGGCGTTGGCCACGCCCACCGTGATCGGATGGACGCTGTCCAGCTCCTTCATTACACCGCAAAAATGATGAACGAAAGTCCAAATGGTGCGGATACGCTCTTCCCGCTCCGGCACGTCCTCACCTACCCAGCTGGTGATCAGCGGCTCGTTCATAATGTCCCACATGGCCAGGCCGGGTTCAGGACCCAGGGCCTGCACAATGTCCCCACAGTAGGCTTCGCCAGCAGGCCAAAACTCCGGCCCAAGCCGCTGGACGCCCGGATTAGGAATCCACTTGTTCTCAGTCGAGCTGATTGTGGGACGCGTATCGTCGAAACAGGAGTCCCACACAACCGGCATGACGCTGATGCCCCGGTCGTGGGCCGTCCGCACGAAGTGCGTAAGCCGGGCAAGGAAGCTCTTGGGATCGTGTTCATAGACGACGTAGGCCAGGAAGGGGCGGGCGCTGTTCAGCCCGAGCCGCTGGGCAAACGTCAACTCCCGTTCGACCAGAGCCTCGTCATAGTCTCGCCAGAAGGCGATGTCGTTGACCGCGCTGCTGGGCACGTAGTTGAAGCCGCGCAGATGCGCATAGGGCTTGAGTAGCTCCACTTCTTTGTTCCTCCCGCGTTTACTGAATCGGGCAGCTGTCGAGCGGCGCGATCGGCTCGCCCTGCTGGTCGCGGAGAAGCAGCTGCGCGGCCTGCGCCCCGGGCGGCGGCCTGCGCACGCAGTCAACGCGCAGCACGTTGAGCGGATTGACGAGCGCCAGCGTCTCCCCTGCCACTGCCACTCCATCGCCGTCCAGCCAGGTGAGTTGCACATCGCCCAAGTGAAAGAGGCCAAAGACGCCAGTGAGGCGGATGCCCGCGTCGATTGACTCGGCTTGCAAGGCCTGGTGCGCGCAGCCCGCGTCGTTCACGTTTACGATGGGACCAGGACAGCGGGCGACGTACCAGTCGATATCAAGGCTCTGTGTTTCGCCGGGGGCCATTTTGCGCAGGGGGCCCAGGATTTCGGCCTCCATGTGAAAGAGATTCAGCTTGCCGAAATCGAGACCGGCCACAGGCTCGCCGTGACCGGTCGTCCAGCACTCGACCGTGGCGCCGCCATCCGGGTACGCCTCGTCGGGGAAGTGCGTAAAGCGCTGACAGAATGCGTAGTCCGTTTCCTGGTTTACGAAGGCGATCCATCCAGCTGTCGAGTCGACGCCAATCTTTCCGACACGATAGAGATACTGCGCGCCCAGCAGATTGGGGCGCACATCCGGCTGCCACTCGGGGTTGTCCTCCTCGCCAAACATGACATTGTAACCCCGCTCAAATACGCTGTCGGGATTGGTCGGAATATAGAGCCACGCCTGTTCACTGTGCGATTCGCCGCCACGGGCGTCGCGGCGCGTGGCGTCGACCTGGACGACATCCCAGATACTCCACGTGCGCGCCCGATCGGAGACGTTCGTCATCTCAAGGTGGAGACTGACGCGACCGCCGCCGGCATGGAGCGTAACTTGGCGGGAGATCTGGACGCCGGTGCGAGGGTCCGGCTGGCTTGTCATGCGAACTGTGGCAGAATCAGACGAGTCCACAGTCTCCAGCGTGTAGCGTCCCGTATCCAGCACGGGATCGGGCGGGCCATGCCACTGGTCCGGGCTGTCCCAGCCCTGCGGCGCGGGCCAGGTCTTGTCGCCGCCATAGTTTTTCCAGGCTGAGATGCTGCCGTCCCCCATGTTCTCCTCGGCGGAGAAGAGCTTGCCCGCGAGAGTCCGGTCGAGCCACAGGTATGGATGGTCGCCCAGGTTGTAGGCCATGACGCGCCCGCCAACGTCCGGCACGGCGACCAGACTCACCAGCCCGTTGCTGAGACTGACCGCCTTCCACCCATGAAAACTGATCTCCTCAATGAGGCACTCTGAACCTGCCGCCGACAGCTTGGTCATGAGAACTCAGCCTCCGGTTAAGGGTCGTACGCGTGGCGATGTGTCCCACGGGCTTCCATTCGAGAAGGGCGACGCGAATCTACTCCTGGCAGTTCGATTCAATGCCCTCAGTCCTCCTCGAACGTCGCCTTGCGGATGTATAGCTCCGTTTCGGCTGCGGGACTCTCTTCGTAACCCTTCCAGGCGTAGGGATCGACGCCGGCCACGGGAATAACGCGCCGCACGTCCGCGCGCGCCACCGGCTGCTCATCGGCCGTCTTGACCCAGGGAAGCAACGATTCACTGCTCAAATAGTGGTTGACCAGCACGCGGCGGTAGCTGTCCTGCGTTCGGTTGCGCAAGGACTGATGCAGCAGATACCCGTTAAAGAAGACGATGCTGCCGGCCTTGACCTCGACCGGAATCTGGGGAGACTCGTCGAAGCCGGTCGCCATCTCATCGTGCGTGTCGAACTCGTCCGGGTTGCCGTGCCTGCGCGTAGGGTACAAATAGCCCGGCCGCTGCGAACCCGGAATCACCCACATGCAGCCGTTCTCGACATAGGCATCGTCGATCGCGATCCAGGCGCCGATCAGCGAACGATCGCGCGTTGGGATGTAGTTCTCGTCCTGGTGCCAGGACTGCCCCTGGTAGCCAGGCGGCTTGATAAAGAGCATCGACTGCATGCACTTTACATTCCCCGACCAGTGCGCCAGATGCGCGCCGGTGATCTGGCTCAGAACGCCGCTGATCTTGACGTGACGCGTATATTTTTCCATCACCGGACTTACATAGTGTGGCTGGTGGATGCCAAGGATCTTGGACAAAACCTCTTCGTCGCTCAGTTCGGCCGCAACCGGCTGAATCGTCTGATTGGGATACCCGCCGCGCGCCAGGTAGATGATGTCCCTCTTCAATTCATCCAGTTCTGCCGCATTCAGCAGGTCCGGCACAGCCAGATAGCCGTTCTCCACGTAGAATTCGACCTGCTCACTGTCCACCGCTTCAGGCACTTCGATGCGTTCGCTAACCGGCGCATCCGTCGTCATTCGATTGGCTCCCTGCGGTGCTTACTGCAGAGTTTTCGAGGTCTCTACAAGCCTTTCTGCGGAGTCGTCTACTCCGCAAAAACTTCAGTTCAAATCCGCGATCGACTCCTGCACCGCCGTGATCGTGTCCTCGATATCCTGCTCCGTGTGGGAAAGCGTGAGAAACATCGGGTGGCCTGGATGCAGGTAGTAGCCGCGTGCCAGGCAGCCCTGCAGCATGGCAATACAACGGTCCTTGTCTTCCTCATCCATAATTGGTGTCGGCATCGGGCCCGTCCCTGTCAGCCGGTAGCCGAGCCCGCCCTCTTCACAGGCCGCGTTTACGCCCTCTATCAGTCGGTTGCCGATCTTCCACTGGTAGGCGATGCCGTCGCGGCGCTTGACCTCGTTGATGACCGTTTCAATACAGACCAGGCTGGGCAGGTCGCAGTGGAAGGTAGCCGCCATCCAGCTGGACTGGCACTGCTGCGAGCCAAGAATGTCCTTGCGTCCGGCGACAAAGCTGCCCGGATACCCGTTGCAGCAGGCTTTGCCGAAGGTCGTCAGGTCCGGCGTAACGCCATAGTATTCGCCTGCTCCGCCAAAAGCCACCCTGAAGCCGACCTTGACCTCGTCAAAGATGCAGAGCGCGCCGTATTTGTGGGCTAGGTCGACGCAACCCTGAAGGAAGCCCTCCGGCGGTCCGTCACCGCGAATCGTCTCCATGATGAGGCAAGCAACCTGGTTGTCATTCTGTTTGAAGCTGTCCTCGATCGCATCAAGATCGCCGTAGGGAACTTCGATGGTGAGAGGAGCGATTACGGCCGGCGCGCCCTCATCCTCGGTGCGCGACCAGTCGTGCCAGCCGTGATAGCCGCAGCGGAGGACCGTGTCGCGGCCGGTGTAGGCTCTCGCCAGCCGCACTGCCGCCGACGTGGCCGCGCTGCCGCCAATCAGAAATCCGAGCATCTCGACAGCCGGGATCAGATCTATCAACATCTGCGCTACTTCCAGTTCTTTGGGGTGCGCGGTGCTGTAGATAGTGCCCTCTTCCATCTGCGCCCTTACCGCTGCGTTGATGACCGGGTCGTTATATCCGAGCAGGATAGGACCGAAGCCCATCAGGTAGTCCAGGTACTCGTTGCCGTCAACGTCCCAGAAGCGGGCGCCGGCCGCACGCTGTGTGAAAACGGGATAGCCGAGTTCCAGCATTTCGTGACTTCGCTTGTGTCCCTGGCAGCCGCGCACGATCAGCTGGTCGGAGCGCTCAAGCAAGGCCCTTGACTGTTCAATATTGTATGGTTTGACGGGCATGGTTCTTGCTCCGTTTGCGAAATGTGGATCATGCTCTGCGTTCATTTAGGACCGGGGCAGAGAGAGCCTTGGAGTCTGGGACAGGAGTCAGGTTGGTGAACCGGCGAAATCCCTGCCCTGCGCCGGTCAATCAAATGCCGCGGGATCGCCGTATATGATCGGACAGTAAGAGTGATCGTCGATAAATGCGGTCAGCCCTTGGCGCAAGTCTTCTTTTGGGCGGGACTTTTCGGTCCGCATGTGGACGGCGAAGCTGCGCCGCGGCTGCCCGGAATGGTTTTGTCCGCTGCCATGGAAGGTCAGCTTGTGGTGGAAGCTGGCGCCGCCCGGTGGCAGGATAGCGGGAACCTCGCGCCACTCCTGTTCGTGCGCGTTCCGGATTTTCTCCCGCAGGGAATCATACTCCTGGGACTGAAAGTCACTCTCCGTCGAAAGTCCCCAGCGGTGGGAGCCAACGACGAAGTTCATGGGCCCCGTTTCCGGCGTCACGTCGCTGAGAGCCACCCAGGCGGTGAACAGTTCGCTGTCCTCTTCCCAGGCGCCCCAGTAGTTGTAGTCCTGGTGCCAGCCGATGTTTGTGCCGGCCTGCTGACCTGGGAGTGATGGCGGCTTGTAGAGCAACTGGACCCACCATACCTGCACTGCCTTCGCCCCGCTAATCTCAGCCGCCATTTCACCCAGCGCCGGATGCGATACAAGCTCCATGATGGCGCGACTGGCGATCTGAGGCTTCTCGATCTTGCAAAGTGTATTGGGATCGTCGCCCGGATTCCAGCGCGAGGGGCGCGGCGGCGTGCCGGTGTCGTAATCCCCGGCGCGCACCGCGTCCATGCCGGCAGTGGCCCGCTCCACGACCTCCTGCGGGATCAAGGGATCCGGGCAGATGAAAAAGCCATCCTCCTTGTAACGTCTTCGAGCCAGGACAGTTCTCTCTGACTGCATTCCTTTTTGCTCCTCGTGGGTACTTGGGTCCTGCCTGAACTCCTCGTCCCTGACAATTGAGCCTATTTACTAGCCAGCCGCAACGCCTCAAGGGTCTCAAAACAGGCTCCCAGAGGGTGATAATCGGTCTTGGAAGGCGGGCTCTTCAGGTCGTCGTACTTCCTGTTGTCGGCATCCAGAATGCGGTACCAGCCGCCGTGATCGTGGTCGATCATATGCCGGTCGGAGTAGGCCCATGCCTTGTCGTACCAGTCCCAGTAGCTGTCGTCGCCCGTGCGCAGCGCCAGCGCCGCCGCGGCCGCGAAAGTCTCCGACAATACCCAGTAGTAGCGGTCGCGGTCGAGAATCTCGCCCTCAGGCGAGAAAGTGTAATGCATACCGCCCTTCTCATGATCCCAGCTCTTTTCCAGGGCGACGTCGAAGAGATGGCGGGCGCGCGGCAGCATCCAGTCTTCGGGGCGGTAGCGTTCCAGGATCAACAGCAGCTTGGACCACTCGGTGAAGTGACCCGGCAAGTAGCCATACGGCTTGAAGAGATTCTGCGGATCGTCCTTGTTGTAATCCCAGTCGTGCGTCCAGTCCGTGCGGTAATGCTCCCAGACCAGCCCGTCCGCCTTGTCGGCCAGGTCTACGCAGATGCGCCGTGCCAGCAGATGCGCCCGGTCCAGGTAACGGCCCTCGCCGGTCGCCTCGTATGCGCACAGCATCGCCTCGCACATGTGCATATTCGCGTTCTGGCCGCGGTAGGGATCGATCGCTTTCCAGTCGCCAGCCGCGATCAGGTCGACGTAGAGTTGCGCCTCCGGCTCCCAGAAGCGCGTCTCAAGCAAGTCGTAGACTTCGGCAGCAAGTTCAACCCCGCCGTCGACACCTGCCTTCGACGCAGCCGCCGCAGCCAGCAGCACGAACGCGTGGCCGTAGCAATGGCGGTCCCCGTCTTCAACCTCGCGGCCGTGCAGGACCCAGGCGAAGCCGCCGTCCGGTTGCCTATGGGACGCCTGCAGGAAGCGAAGCCCGTGCGCAGCCGCGTCGCGGTACGCGGGCTCGTCCAGCGCAAGCGACGCCATCGAATAGCAGTAAATGAAACGGCAAGTGCCGACCAGGTGCTTGGTCATGCGATCGAAAATCGACCCTTCGTCGCGCATCTGGTTGATGTAGCCGCCGTACTCCTCGTCGATGCAGGTCGGGTGGTAGAAGAAGATGATTTTGCGAATGTGGTCTCGCAGGAAATCTGGGTCGCGATATGACATGACCAGCGCTCCCGTTGTCTGGTTTAGGGTCCAGCAGACCCTTTGAGGGCGGCGTCGCTAAATCCAAGGGCCCCAAGGATCGCACTTCTTCAGCCTGTCACCGAGTGCTGCGTAGACGTCAGGCAGGTCGAACGTCCCAAGACAGTTCTCAATGAAACACGATAGTGGCCAGTTGTGCAAGGGGTTGTCGATGAGCAAATGGAAGCTTGGGAGATAGTGAACAAGCTCGCACGAAGGCTCCGAAGGGTGTAAGAGCGCGGCCAGGGCAACCGGCACGGAGCCCGCGCCGCGACCGATCAGATGCACGTCGGCGCCGCCATCTTCAAGAAAGTCTGTCGTGCGCAGCAGATCATGGACACGCCTTCCCAGGTAACTCTCACCTATCATACTGCCGAAGCTGGCGTAAAGATAGTCGGATCCATAGGGTTCAAGCAGGTCGCTGGAGCCGCAAGAAGCGGGGAAGCTCTGGCCGGTCCCCCTGACGTCGGCAGCCAGAATGCGTTGGCCCTCGCCCAAACGCCGCTGCAGCCAGGGGAGCGCGGCGCAGTCCTCCTCGCTGGAAAGATGGCCGACGAATAGGGAAACGGGCCCCCGCGGGCGGCGGCACTGGTCCTCAAAGTCGCCGAACATGGACAAGATGACCTGAATGCCCGGTTCGCTCTCCACCGCGAACTGATATCCCTTGCCGGTCGCCGCGTTCTGCCCGCCGCTGCGTCGCAGATACCGGTAGTGGGGCGGCGTGTCCAGCATTTCAATGTTCAGGAGCCTTTTTGCCGCCTCCCGCAAGGCCGAACGGTCAAGAACGGTGCGCTGCGACTCAAGCTCCCTGGCCCGTGCTTGCGTATAACCGAAAATCTTCTTGCTGCCGAACGGGACGACCTCACCCCCAGCCGCGTGGAGCTGCGCCTCCGGAATCTCCTCCATAGGAGGCTCCTGGCACTCGACCTCCAGCCCGGCATGTTTGATGAAGAACCGGTACATCGCTTCGCGCGCGTGCTTGTGGAAGCCGTGATCCAGATTGCCAACGCTGATCTCGGCGCTATCGGGCGAACCCAGCAGGGTATGGATCTTCCTCATTTCGGCATGTGCCTGGCGCGCGCCGCGCAAGTCAAAAAAGCAATTCTCCTCGGCCAGGATCATGGTAGGCCGCGGCGCATAGGCCAGCAGCAGATCGGCTTCGTCAAGGCCAAACGCTAGGGCCCGCGGCGGATTCTGTTCCGCGTCCGCGGGTAGCTCGTTTTCCAGGTTGCAGAGCCAGCTGGTGATGTAGCAGTCCGGCGCTGCCATCGTGATCCGGGGATCAAGCGCCGTCACCTGCGTCGTCTGCGTGCCGCCCCCCGAACAACCGGTGACGCCGACGCGGCTCGCGTCCGTTTCCGGCCTTTCCAGCAGGTAATCGAGACCGCGAATCGCGTCCCAAGCGAACCAGCTGCCCACAAAGTCTCCGGTCAGCAACATGCGGTTGCCGATCATATTGTGGGCGACCGTCGATCGGGGCCCCGTCTCACCTGCTGGCACGCCCTCCTCGCCGTAGAACTGCCGCCTCTCCCCCTGAGAAACCGGGTCCACTATCAGGACCGCGAAACCTTTGCTTGCCAGCCCGCGGGCAAAGAACTGGTACGGCCCGTAAGCCTTTCCAGTATCTGAATGCCCGCACAGGCCGAGCACGCACGGCATTTCGGAATCAAACCGGGCGGGCACGTAAAGGTTTGCACTGACCAGGAAACCGGGCCGGCTCTCGTAAACGACCTTCTCCAGTCTGATATCTCCGAGATCGGCTGTTCCTGTAATCCTGGCCTTCAACTCTGTCCTGGCAGGAAGCGCGGGGAAGCAGCGCGCAGCCTTCTCCCGCACGTCGTCCACGTAAGCCTCGGCATCGGCCCGCGTCCGAACGGCGGCAATCCTCTCGGCCCGCTCCTGCAAGATGCCGCGTACGCGGTCGACCGTGTACTCGTGGACCATGTGGCCGTATCGATTGTTATACATAGTGGGAGTTCCATGGCTGGTGGTATGAGGACCAGTCTAACTCCTGATGCTGCCCTTGACAACCTCGCGCGCGGCAGCCTCTTCTCCAAAGCTGGCAATGGCTGGCTCGGGCGCCGGTGATGTTTCTTTGAGGGCCATGCAGTGCCTGAATAACCCGGTATGGAGGAGGACCCGACTAGGTGCGAGTGATACGTTGGCCCCCCTTCAGGCACGGGAAACGCTGTAGCTTGCCGGACAGGCCAACCCTTAGACTATCTTGTCCTGTGGAAAACCTGACCAGATGGCTGGCTCAGTTCCCATTGACCCAGGCCGACTTACGCGGTATAAATGTGGCAATCCCTTTATGAGTGAGAAGGAGGAAAGTATGCCAAGCCCATTCCCCGGCATGGACCCATTCTTGGAGTTCGACGCGCGCTGGCCGGATCTGCACCAGCGACTAATCGCCTACTCGTCCGAATGGCTTCGGCCGCAGTTACGCCCGAAATACATAGCTCGCATTGATGAGAGAATTGAATTGAGGCCTCATCGAAAGGGATTCGTCCCCGATGTAATGGTCGTAGAACCACGCCGAATTTCAGAGTCCTCCGTCACCTACGGTTCTCTGGTTGCCGATGAGCCGCAGACATTCAGAGTTCTGGATGAAGAACGACGTGTACCCTATATTGAGGTCATCGAAGTCGCTTCCGGCGATGTTGTCACCTTGATAGAGGTCTTAAGCCCTGCTAACAAGACTGGAAAGGGACGCAAGCAGTACGAGGAGAAGCAAGACGAACTCCTTAACCGGACGGTAAACCTGGTTGAAATTGACCTCCTGTCGAGGCCGACTGCCACTCTTGCTCATACTCTTGAGGTTGACGACCCTCAAGACTGGCGATACATCGTCAGCATTAGTCGACCGCAAAGTCGCAGCAGCATTGAAGTTTATGCGATACCCCTGAAGGACAGGTTGCCTCGTTGCAAGATACCACTCCTGCCCGAAGATGATGACGCCCTGCTGGATCTGCCAACCGTCTTCTCCCGCTGCTACGAAATGGGCGACTATGACCTGCTGCTCGACTACAGCAAGCCGCCACCAGTGTCTTTGAGCAAAGCAGAGGAAGAATGGATGGAGGCCTTACTCGGGGAGAAGGGCTTTCGAGAAGCGACGGCGCCGCAATAGCCGCGACGCCGCCGGCAACACGGGCACATAGCCGGTCAACGCCTCCGCCTATGCCGAGACTGCTATTACTGCCCAATCGGAAAAGCAGGCAGTGCTGCGGCTAGGCTTCGATGACTGGATGAGAATATGGGTCAACGACACGCTCATCACCACGTTGAGGCATGGCGACGGCTTTGCAGTCAGCGAGATTCCTGTAACGCTAAGTCGGGGCGACAACAGACTGCCACTGAAACTGAGCAATTTCGACAACGTTGAGTGGCGCTGCTGGGCGTTCAGCTGTGTAGTTCTGGCCGCCGACAAAACGGCCCAAGCGGTTCCATGCCCCCTAGAGTGACATCTCCCATACCTTCACGTTGCTGACCGTCGCGCTGCCGGCCTCGACCGCAAAGCCCAGACGGCCTCCCGGCTGATGGTCCATCGTGTAGCACTGGATATGCACGTCGTCGATGTAGAGTTCCACATGCGCGTCGCGCGCCAGGAGCCGCCAGCGCGCCGGCTGGTCGGCAATCTGCCGGTAAGGCTTTCGGTCCTGCGGTCTGAACGAATAACCGTCGTATCGACCGACCTCCACCTGCCCGTCACTCTGCGCAAACAGCAACGTCCCCTGGTTTGCCGACTCCCCTTCTATGAACAAGCCAGCGCCCTTGAGCAACGCCTCGGAGCTATGCCGCGTCAGCTCCGCCTCCAGGATGACGCCGCGTTTCGTGTCGTACTTCGCCGGCAAAACTGCCAGGCCCCCCGAAGCCGCGCCAATCTGCGCCTTCCCGGCCGACAGTGAACAGGCGTCCTCCTGGATGCCGTACAGCTGGCAGCCTTCGAGAACGACAGGCATTTCTCTCCCTTTCAGGGCCTCGTTGCCCGGCCACCAGCGCAGATTCAGAATGCCGCTGTCATCACGTTGCACCGACTTCAAAGGCGAGAAGTAGATGTCCTCAGGGCCTGCGTGCCCGCTGCGCGGCACGGTGTGGTGGTTGAGCAGGAGTTCGTCGCCGCAGCGGTAAAAACGCGCGAAATAGGTGTAGAGCATGGGGCTGCTGCCCAAGAAGGGGGCCTGGTCCGGGTCAAACTCATAAGGACCAGCTTGATTTACAGAGTTCAGTACGAACATGCCGCCCTCGCCGGCAGGCAGCCGCGAATGATGGCGGGCGCCCAGCGGCGCGGCGCCGACCCCCAACAGCATGTAGTAGCGGTCCCCGAACTTTTCCACCGCGCCGACTTCCACGCGATCCCCCCACACGCCGGTCTCGATCACCGGCGGCGCGGCCCGGAAATGCCTTCCGTCGTCCGAGACGACGCAACCGGCCGTGCCGCACAACCCGGCAGGACCATGCCTCGCCACAGCGGTCAGGAATCCGATATAGCCGTCCCCTTCTTCGCGCGGCAGCGCCCAGATGCAGTCCCAGCGCTGGCTCGTGAAAGTAGGGTCGTCGGCGTACCAGCGCGGATCGGCCAGACAGATGTACTCTTCATCAGGAAGGCGCGTCCAATTCAGCAGGTCATCGGACTCGGCAAAGAATATCTCCTGAATGCCTGCCCGTTCCTCGGAGAAGTTGAGCATGAACTTCTCCCCCGCGCGCCAGACCATGCCGGTGCCCAGCCATACCGCGTCATCCGCCTTGTGGATGATGGGACCGTGGTCGTCAAAATGAACGCCGTCATCGGAAACGGCCACACTCATGCCGTCCCAGCGTACGTCGGCGCGCGTGTTGTGCAGATAAAACAGGTAATGTTTGCCTTCGTGACAATAGAGCCAGGTATCCCACATTCGCGCGACAGTGCTGGGCCTGTATATCATCTTCAGTTCCTTTTCGGTGGGAGTTGTAAGAGTTGAAGGACTGCAGAGCTACCCTTTTACGCCCGTAATGACAATGCCCTGGATGTAATGCTTCTGCGCTACAAAGAACAGGAGCACGGGCGGCAGCATTGCAATGAAGGATACAACCATCAGCTCGGACCACAACACGCCGTGGGCGGCGCGCAGAAACGAGAGCGCGATCGCAAGCGGGAAAGTCTCCATCCGGCTCAAATAGATCAGTGGTCCCAGAAACTCGTTCCACGCCCAGGTGAAAGCGAAGATCGCGGTAATGCCCAGCGCCGGCTTGCTCAACGGCAGAAGGATGCGTAGGAACAGTCCTATCACTCCGCAGCCGTCAATGCGCGCGGCGTCGTCCAACTCTCGAGGAATCGTGGTGTAGAACTGGCGCAGCAGGAATACAAAATAAGCGTTGGCGAAAAAGTGCGGGACAATTAACGGGTTGTACGTGTTGATCCATCCGAAATGGGAAAAAAGGATAAAGAGAGGGATCATCGTTACCTGCTGAGGCAGCATCATCGTACTCAGCACGATGATAAACAGAACGCGGCTGCCGCGAAAACTCAATCGCGCAAAGGCAAAAGCGACCACAGCGTTGGAGAGAACTGTCCCCAGCGTAATCATCAAACTCATGTACATCGAGTTGCGAACAAACACCAGGAACGATACCGGGAAAATCGTAACCGCCCGAACGTAATTCGACCACACAAACGGGTCCGGAATCCAGATCGGCGGGAACTTCGTGATCTGGTGCGGCGGCTTGAGCGAGGTGGAGAGCATCCAGGCCAGGGGAATCATGACAATTATTCCCCCCGCAATGAGTACAACATGGATCAGAACTGCTTGCGTTTTCTGGCTTCGCCTCACGCTGGCACCCGAAGACCCGATTCCAATTGCCGCGCCGCTCATGACCGCTGCCCTCCAATCTCTGTCTCATAGTAGACCCACGCCTTAGACGATCGGAAGAGCAAGAGCGTGAAGACCAGCAGGATCAGGAAGAAGATCCAGGCATAGGCGCTGGCATACCCCATTCGATACTGCCGAAAGGCCACCTGATACAGATAAAGGACCATCATGAGCGTGGCGTTGGCAGGTCCACCCTTTCCCTCAGTCATCACGTAGACGTTGGTGAATACCTGTGATGACCAAATGATCTGCGTCACCACCACAAAGAACAATGTCGGACTGATCATCGGAATCGTGATACTGCGGAATCGTCGCCATATGCCGGCCCCGTCAATGGTCGCGGCTTCGTACAGTTCGGTAGGGATGCCCTGCAGCCCAGCCAGGAAGATGAGCATGTTGGAACCCGCGCCCCACACGCTCATCAGAACCAGGGCCATCTTTGCCGTGCTCCTGTCGAACAGCCAGCGCGGCCCTTCAATTCCGACCAGCGAAAGCGCCCAGTTGATCAGCCCGAACTCCGGCTGAAACAGCCACAGCCACAACAGAGATGTCGCGATGCCGGGAATAACCGCAGGCAGATAGTAAACGACCCGGTAAGTAGGCTGCCCGGAGATATTCTGGTTGAGAAGAGTGGCGATGAAGAATCCAGCAGTGATCGTCAATGGAATACTGAGGAAGACGTAATAGGCCGTGTTGTAAAGCGTTGTCCAGAACAGGGTTCGCGTCGTGTCAAAGGAGAGGAGCTTGGTGTAGTTTTCGAACCCCACAAACTCGAGCGTGAACAGGTCGGTTTCAGTAAAGCTAAGGCCCAGCGAAGTCAGCATAGGGCCGAGAATGAACGCCAGAAATCCAATCACCCACGGTGAGACCAGGAGGTAAGCGATTAGCTCTTCTTTTTGTCGTAACGTGCGTCGCGACCACACACTGGAAGAGAAAAACCTTGATAGAGGAGTTCGGCCGCTCTGTGCCTGCGCGCTCATCTGAACGATCCACCTTCTGGTTTCAAGTCATGAGAACGAGGAGACGAATGAAGCCTCCGTTGAGTGAAACACAGCTCTCGGGGTTCCCGCTCCTCGCTCTCACTTTCGTTTACTCGGTGTGGTTAGGCAAAAATTTCGTCGATACGCTCCACGATCAGATTCACGCCTTCCTCCAGGCCGATTTCGCCGGTCACCCAAATCTGCTCCCATATGGGAGTGAAAACCTCCGAGTTGACCTTCTCATTTTCCTGGAAAGAAGGATTCAGGCGCGTATAGTCCATAATCCGGGAGAATGCCGCCACGTCATAGCCGGCCTCTGCGCCCATCGATTCGACGTCCCAGGCGTCACCGGCCACGCTCCGCCGTGCAGGCTGCAGGCCGACGATGCTCAACGCCATTACCTTCTCAGCCTCTGGCGAGGTCAGGAATTCCACCAACTGGACCGATGCGTCGGGCTCTTCCGTCTTCTTGGCAATGACGTAGCCATTGCAGAAGGTGAGGCCCGCCTTTGCCCCATCAGGCGCCGTAGGAAGATCTGTGAAGTCCCAGGCAAAGTCGTTCTCCCGAATGTAGTTGGTGACTGTCCAGCTGTGAGATTCCGTGAACGCCACTTTACCACTTGAAAAAACGTTCCACCAGCCCATCTCAGGAATCGAGCCGGCAACCGGCGCCACCGGACTATCACCGTAAATCTGATCGTGGTTGAACTTGAGACCCGCCAAAGCCTCTTCGCTATCCAGCAGGCATTGCGTACCGAAGATCTCGCCGTTCATCCACTCCCCGCCATTCATCCAGACGTAGTGTTGAATATACCCCTGGGCCACGTAGTTACCCCACTGGACGATGTTACCACTGTCATCGCGCTTGGTTGTTGCCTCGTATGCCGCCTGGTAGTCGTCCCAGGTCCAGGTTCCATCGGGATGATCCACCCCGGCCTCATCCAGGATATCTTTGTTGTAGGCCATCACCACCGTCGATACATACTTGGGGATTCCGAACAACTGTCCGTCCAAGAGATGGGCCTTGACCAGGGCGGGATAGAAGTCCTCCAGGTATGCGCTGTCGAAGTAATCGTCAAGCTGCAGCAGTTGGCCCTTCTGCAGCAGGTTATAGTTGATGTTGTCCCAAACAAACATGACGTCGGGTGAATCTCCGGCAACTGCCTGTGTATACAGTTTGTCTGCGTAATCAGGAGACTCTGCATTCTCGAAAGTAACGCTGATGCCGGGATTCTCTTCCTCGAAGCTGGGTATGATTTCGTCCGTCCAAAATGCGATTCCCTCCGGACCGACCCAGCTTCCCTCCGCCAGTCTGATTTCAATAGGCTCCTCGGCCATGGCGGCCCCCGAATCGTCGGGGGTAGCCGCCGGGGCAACGCAGGCCGCGAGCAGACCACCGCCTGCCGTCGTTGCCGACAGGCGCAAGAAATCGCGTCGGTTCATTCGATTCGCCATGGTTCCTCCTGATTCCAATGTAGGACAAACTTACGTCGGTTGCGATACGCTCCCTTTTTTGGCTCCTGCCATCACATGGCGCCGCTACAGGGCAACTCTCGAACCTGTGCAGTATCCTCACCCCTCCAAGAGAGGGAGCGGAGCGGTGAGCGAATTCCCACACCGCTTCCAAAGAGAATCACGCCCCCCATCTTTCAGGCCGGGCCCGCGCGCTTCACGTCGCGCATCGGTCCAACGAAAACGCGGCAGGAATCACGCTGGCCCGACGCCAAATGGTTCGAGTCGTGACTGGGGTCCTGTGCTCGAGAAACAATCCTCTATGCGGTCCGACAGTCTGCCTGGCTATCAAGGGAATATCTCGTCGATGCGCTGCACGATCAGATTGACACCTTCTTCCAGGCCGATTTCATTCGTAATCCAGATCTGGTCCCAGATCGGGCTGAAGACCTCCGAGTTTACCTTCTCATTCTCCTGGAAGGCCGGGTCAAGGCGGGCATCATCCATAATGCGCGAGAACGCCGCCACATCATAGCCGGCTTGCGCGCCCATCGAATCCACGTCCCCTACCTCGCCGGCAACACTGCGTCGCGTCGGCTGCAGGCCCACAATGCTCAGCGCCATTGACTTCTGCGCTTCCGGCCCTGTGAGGAACCGGACCATCGCTACCGCTGCGTCCGGCTCCTGAGTCGCCCTGGCGACGCCATAGCCATCGGCGAAGGTCAAACCTGCCTTCCCGCCGTCCGGAGAGACCGGCAGATCGGTGAAATCCCAATTGAAGTCGTTCTCACGCACATAGTTGGTTACGGTCCAACTGTGCGATTCAGCAAAGGCGATCTTCCCTGTTGAAAAGATGTTGTGCCATCCGACTTCTGGAACTGAACCCGCAACAGGAGCGACCTGGTTGCTCCCGTAGATCAGATCGTAGTTGTACCTGAGGGCCGCGATCGCCTCCTCACCGTCCAGGAGACACTTGGTCCCAAAGAGTGGAGCATTCATCCATTCGCCGCCGTTCATCCAGACGTAATGTTCCATGTACTGCTGGGCAACGTATCTGCCCCACTGGACAATCTCGCCGTCGTCGTCGCGCACGGTCGTCGCGTCGTAGGCAACCAGGTAATCGTCCCACGTCCACGTTCCATCTGGATGCTCGACCCCGGCCTCGTCCAGGATGTCCTTGTTATAGGCCATCGCTACCGTCGATACATACTTGGGCATACCGTACAGCTTCCCATCCAGAAGATGAGCATCCAGTTTGGCGGGGTAGAAGTCCTCCAAGTCGTCGCTGTCGAAATAGTCATCCAACTGGAGGAACTGGCCCTTCTGCATCAGGTTATAGTTCACACCACCCCAAACGAACATGACATCAGGCGCGTCACCGGCGACCGACTGCGTATAGAGCTTATCGGCGTAATCGGGCGACTCAGCGTTCTCAAATGTCACACTGATGCCTGGATGGCCTTCTTCAAATGCCGGAATGATCTCATCCGTCCAGAACGCGATCCCTTCTGGGCCGACCCAACTGCCTTCGGCCAGCCTGATCTCGATCATCTCCTCGGCCATCGAGTCCCCCGTGTCGGCAGGGGCGGCCGCGGGCGCTACGCAGGCGGCAAGCAACCCGGTTCCTGCTGTCGTTGCTGAAAGCCGCAGAAAATCACGTCGATTCAGTCGCTTGTTCATTGTGTTCTCCTGAATGTGTGCCCTGGTCTGCGAACTGAGAACATGGCTTGAAAGGTTTTCCATTGCGTGAACTCGGCCGACCTGCACTTGGGTCACGTTTGGTCCCGAAGCGGGACTCGCTACAAATGTGCAGACTCGTCTTGCCTGGTAAAGACCGTCGCCGCTGCGCCGACCAACCCTGAATCGGCGCCCATAGCTGCTGGCAAAATCGGCAAGCTACGGCTGTTCTCCGCCCAGATGTGTGCCCGTGTAGAGGCAACAAAACTGTCCCAGTACAATCCTCTTGACGATCCTAACCCTCCTCCCACAACGATCGCCTCAGGGTCCAATACGTTGACCAGAAAGCCGACACTGTTGCCCAATGCTTTACCGGCGCTGGTGACAATGTCTATTGCGGCTCTGTCGCCTTCCTCCGCGGCCGCGGCTACCTCCTCTCCTCGCTCGGCCTTCCCCTGGCGATGCTGACTATACCTCGCTACCAATGCGGGTCCGCTCGCGTACTCCTCCAGAACGGGATTCAAGATTGTGCCGCAAGCGATACATTCCGCTGTATACGGACTACTGGCCATGATGAGGGCGTTGCCGCGCGCGCCGGCGAATGGTTGACCATCCTGGACCAGCGTACTTGAGATGCCGGTACCCCAGGGCAATCGCATCTAAATCTGTAGGCCGATTCAGTTGAAATTGTGGCCAGAAGAAAGCGAGAATAAGTGGAAATCACCCTGCGCTTACTGAATATCGACGGGAAGACGCCGCGGATCAGGCCCTCAGTCGGCGA
>JAJDZJ010000237.1 GCA_022824685.1 Caldilineaceae bacterium | reverse complement strand
GCCCTCAGTCGGCGAGATAAGTTAAATTCTCCGTCTACGTGCCATCTTTCGTACATTTCCCTGTGTCTTACCCCGACCTGGAAGAGTATTCGGCTGCATTTCGATGTTCTGACCCAATTTAGATGCAATCGCCCTGCCCGTTTGACGGTTTCCCGTCCACCGGGTAGCATAGCGGGCAGTATGCCGCAAACCGTCCGCTTCCATGCCATTGATTTCACATGCGACTAGCAGTCCTCGCCGACATCCACGGAAACCTGCCCGCGCTGCAAGCCGTCCAGGCCGAATTGGAGCGGCTCCAGCCCGATTTCGTCATCCTGAACGGCGACCTCATCAACCCAATGCCCTTCAACAATGGCGTCGTTGACCGTGTCCGCGATGCGGGCTGGGCCGTCGTTCGCGGAAATCATGAATTCTACCTGCTCGACTACGGGACCGACAGGGCGCCCAAAGGATCACACGACTCGGAACGCTGGGGCAGCCTGCACTGGCTTGTCAGGCGGATCGGCGCAGAACAGGCCAACTTCCTGGCCGCCCTTCCGGACGAGCTCAGGCTGCAATTCCCAGGCGCTCAACCCATCCGTGCCGCCCACGGCGTGCCCGGCCAGAATCGGGTCGGCTTCTATCAGTCCATGCCCATGGACAAAATCATCCCCGCAATTGAAACCATCGACGAACGGAACATCATCTCCGCCCATACGCATGTGCAAGTGGACCGGCACATTTACAAGACCCAATCGCAGGACCCCCTCACCGACCCGCACGAAGGGCGCCATGCATTCGAACCCCCTGCCGCCACAATGTCCGACATGCCGCCAGATGGCAAACAGCGCAGCCACTGCCATTGGCATCTCATGAACCCCGGCAGCATCGGCCTCCCGCTCAACGGAGACCCTTCAGCCCAATTCGCAACGATGGAATCGGTGCCCGAAAGCGAGCAGCCTGGAGGGTGGAAAGTGCTTCACCACCGCGTCCCATACGACCGCGGCCCAGTCCTTGAAGCCTTCGCCACCGAAGGGCTCCTCGAAGCCGGCGGCGTCATCGCCCAACTTTTCTACTGGGAGCTGGTCACCGCCGAACCTGAAATCATCAACTACTTCCGCTGGTGTTGGGCCAACGGCCACGACCCGGACGCCGAAGACATCAAGCACTCCTTCACCGCCTACAGTGAAGCGACCGGACGCAACGGCTACGTAGACGAACGAGACCCGTTGAAAGTGCCTCAGTCAACATGAACCCCTCTCTCCGCCTCGCCTTTCTCGGCGACATTCACGGCAATCTGCCGGCTCTCGAAGCCGTACTGGCGGATCTCGACCAGCAGGCCCCGGACGCCGTCTTTCTACTCGGCGACCTGATCAACAGATGCCCCTGGACCTGTGAACTGCTCGACATTCTTCGCCAGTGCGACTGGCCCTCCGTCCAGGGCAATCACGACCTCGTCCTCGCCCAGCTGCATACCCCGGATGGCTGGCCGGGTTTCAGCGACAGAAACCGCTTCCCCAACGTCCACTGGACCTGGGAACAACTGCATCCGGATGACCTGAGCTACCTCCTGCTCCTGCCCCACGACCTGCTCATCGAGATCGAAGGCGCGCCTGCCCTGAGACTCTTTCACGGGCTCCCAGACAACCCCTTCGCCGGCATCCTGCCCGAGGAAGACGATCAAACAGTCTCAAGCCGCATCGCGGTGTACAATGAGCCCCTCCTGATCTGCGGCCACACACACCAGCCTATGGACCGTACCGTCCCTCCCGCAACGAACACTGGGGGCAAAGAATCCGTCCAGGCGCCGCCGCAACGCGTCCTGAACCCCGGTAGCGTCGGTATGCCCTACAACGCCGACCCACGCGCCCAATATCTTCTCCTGGACCTCGTTCAGAAGAACGGAAAAACGGATTGGCAACCATGCTTCCGCCAGCTGGACTATGACTTCGAGCGAGTCGCCTCCGCTTTCAGGACCAGCGGCCTCCTCGATGCCAGTGGCGCCATTGGCCTACTCAATCTTCGCACGATCCGAGACGGGCAGCCCTGGTCCAGCGACTTCCAGCAGTGGCTGCGCAACCAACCCCAGGCCATGCGAAGCAACGCCGAAGCTGCCGTCGAGCAGTATCTGCAGACGCACGGTCCCAACCAGTGGGCCTTCGGCAGCTAATGGTCCGATTCAGCCCCGGCGACTTCAAGCAAAGGAAAGAGCCGAAAGCGAACGCTCTCAGAAGCCCCAACAAATATTCAACAGTCACAAAGATGAGACAAGCGAGAATGTCACCAAATCTAAACGCAGTCAGAAATGAGCTCCCCGCGCTGCAGGACACAGCATACCTCAACACCGGGAGCTACGGCCCCCTCAGCCGTGCGGCGGCTAAGGCCATCGAAGAAGAAAACCGGCAGCAGTTGGAAGCCGGCCGCCTGACAGGCATGGGCGAAGCCGCCCAGTCCATCCCCGCGTCCCTCCGCGCAGGATTCGCGCGCGTGCTGGGCTGTGACGCGAATGAAGTCGCGCTCACCCATCACACGACCGATGGCATGAACATCGCAACCTGGGGCATTCAATACCGGCCGGGAGATGAAATCGTCACCAACTCATGGGAACATCCCGGAGGCCTCCTGCCCGTCTTTGCCGCCGCCAGGCGCTTCGACCTCAAGGTCCGCATGGTAAACCTCAGCCTTGACGACGACGAAGAGACCATCCTTGCCAAATTCGACCGCGCCATCGGCCCCAGAACCCGTCTGGTTTCTGTCGCCCATGTCTCATGGAAGACCGGGACAATCCTGCCCATCGACCAGCTCGCCGAGCTCGTCCACCGCCGCGGCGGTCTTCTCGCCGTGGACGGGGCACAGTCCGGCGGCGCAATGCGCCTCGACATGTCCTCCTCACAGGCAGACTTTTACGCCATTCCCGGCCAGAAATGGCTCTGTGGGCCGGAAGGCATCGGCGCCCTCTATGTGGACAAAGAGCGAACAGGCGACCTCCTGCAGACCTACGTCGGCTACCCCAGCCTGCGCGACGGCGCGGCCTACGACGAAACCGGTATCTTCCTCCCGCCTGCCGGCGCCAAGCGCTACGAGGTCGGCACCACCTACCGGCCCGCCATCGCCGGCATGTGGAGCGGTCTGCAATGGCTGGAGGAACTGGGTCTGGACTGGGTATATGACCGTACCCAGAAAATTACTGAGTCCACTCGTAAGGCCCTCTCCGCCATACCAACCGTCCGCCTCGTCCACAACCCAACCCATGCAGGGCTAACCAGCTTCACCATTGATGGTACCTCCCCCGCAGAGGCCGTCGACCAGCTCGCGAAGGTCGGCGTGCTCATCCGCTCCGTGCCCGACCCGAACCTGTTCAGAGTCTCCTCCCACTTCTTCAACGACGAGTCGGATATCGAGAAACTGCGGGTTGGGATCGAGAGTATGACCTGACACCACCCTTGGCCACACGGTTGGCAACATCCGTAACCGAGCCAGCGTCCTCCGATCACAAAAGCAGGTCTTCGGCCTCAAGTTGGTCCCGCAAAAGCGCGCGCCCCCGACTCAACCTCGACTTGATCGTTCCACGGGGAATACCGAGATAGGCCGCGGCCTCATGATAGTCATACCCGTGAACATCCACCAGGACAACCACATCGCGATACCAGGACGGCAGCCTTTCGATCAACCGGCCCAAAACCCTGATCCGCTCTCGCCCCAGCGCGTACCTCTCCGGACACCGGTCGCTGCGATACTCCGGCGCCTCATAGTCAGATTCGTCTATAAGATGCTCGAGACTGACTGACCGGCGTCGCTTCAAGCACCGCAGGTGGTCGTAGCAGGTGTTTGAGACGATCCGCAACAGCCAGGCCCGAAAATTGCCGTCCTTATAACGCGGCATCGCCCGGTGAACCTTGATCAACGCCTCCTGCACAGCGTCCGCAGCTGCCTCTTCCGTCTGCAGGATGCCGCGCGCCAATCGCGCCGCCGTGCTCCAGTACGCATCGACCAATCCCTGAAATGCGAGCTCATCTCCCGCCCTTGCGGCGTGTATCATCGCCTGATAACGCTCCCCACCTGCCGCGGCGAGAGCAACTGTCGATCGCCTTCGCTGCCCTGAATGGCGAGCACGCGCCAATTCAAACTGGCCCCCATCCAACCCATGCCCGGCCTTCCCATTGGTCGTTCCCTCACGAAACAGTGACATACCCGAGTCCTTTCCTTTACGTAGCGCTTCACGGCTGGGTCCCCGGATCTCAGGCAGCCCTGCTGTCAACTAACCTGAAGGCCCGGGCACGAATGAGCAGTACGTAACCAGGATACGCCAAAGACGCGACGTCAAATCCGAACGGACTGCAACACAACTCGGACCGTTTGCTTACGATTCCAATGTTGTCACTTCTGGATGACGGAACCGCGAGGGAAACACATCTGCGGTCTTGCGCCGGTTCTGCCCTGAGGTCCCGAAGCCGAACAGGTGATTCCGAACGACTCTGTCAAGCCCCGGCCAGGGCTTGGCATTCTCCAAATAAAGCGTGCCCGCCATCACGGGCAGCCAGTGAAATCCTTCCGCCCCCCTGGAAACTATCCGTCCTTTAGCTGATAACCGTACCCCCGCACCGTCACAATGAAACGGGACTGCGGCTCTCCCCCTCCGGCAGACCCCGGCTCAATGCGGTTGCGCACCCTGCTCACCATGCGGTCGATGCTGGCGTCAAAAACATCGCCCCCAACCTCCGCCCAAATGTGGGTCGCCAGCTCATCCTTGCTCACCACCCGCCCCCGATTCTGATACAGGTACCACAGCAGATCGAACTGCTTAACGCTCAGCGGAGGGGCGAGCGCCTTGCCGTCTATATAAACTTGGCGCGTGGCCGCATCTACTCGAATGCCCGCCTCCGGGAGGGCCTCCAGAAATGGCGCCGTGATCGTCGCTGACGGATCGTGAAAGCGGAATCGCGTCGAGGCAAACTGCACCTCGTCACCGTCCTCTAACCAGGCGGTGCCGCCGGCAGCCAGCCGCCGCCCATTGACAAAAACGCCGTTCTTGCTCTCCAGGTCGTGCAACCTGTACGCGTTATCGATATAGTGCAGTTCCGCATGTTTCCGACTGGCAAAACCATCATTCACATTCACATACGCGCCAGGCGAACGTCCTACCATCATCTGTTCTTTCGATAACTCGTACTCGGCGCCTGCATCCGGTCCGCTGAGACAGACCAACCTGGCACTCTGTATTCTCTGCATCCAAACCCCGTTCGACCTGAATCCCTGCCGCCAGCCCCCCTAAACCAACGGAGAACGAGGCCGCGTGACTGATCGCTGGAAAGATCGCGCGTTATTGCCCTTCAAAGAACAAAAATCACCTCGTTTGCCCCCCACCGCTGCCAGGGCAGTCATTACATTGGCGTGCAGTCCTTACCTGTCGTTGTCAGAAGAAGCGTGTCCAGGGATTCAGGCGCATTTCCCATCGAAAATTCGATCCGCGCCACTATCCGCCCTCCCCTCCCCGCCCAGGGCGATTGCATCTAAATTGGGTCAGAACATCGAAATGCAGCCGAATACTCTTCCAGGTCGGGGTAAGACACAGGGAAATGTACGAAAGATGGCACGTAGACGGAGAATTTAACTTATCTCGCCGACTGAGG
>JAJDZJ010000141.1 GCA_022824685.1 Caldilineaceae bacterium | reverse complement strand
CCTCAGTCGGCGAGATAAGTTAAATTCTCCGTCTACGTGCCATCTTTCGTACATTTCCCTGTGTCTTACCCCGACCTGGAAGAGTATTCGGCTGCATTTCGATGTTCTGACCCAATTTAGATGCAATCGCCCTGGGCGGGGGAAGGGCGAGTAATCCACGGAGGGGTGGAGAGGAGGGCAACGGTGAACGGCAAAACCTTCTTGATCCACGAAGGGGCACGAAGGGGTACGGAGAAGGGGCAGAGGAAGGGAGCGAGGGCCGTGTTGGCGTCTCTGATTGGAGGCTGGTTTCTGTGGGGAGGGGCTTGGGCGCCCACAAGGGACGCCCCTACAGTTGGTTTGCGCGGTATGGTTGGGGTGGAGGGGACGGTTGGGGGAAGGGAGCGCGGGCGGTGTTGGCGTCTCTGATTGGAGGTTGGTTTCTGTGGGGAGGGGCTTGGGCGCCCACAAGGGACGCCCCTACAGGGGGTTTGCGAGGGAAGGGAGGGGTGGAAGGGACGGATGGGGGAAGGGCGCGCGGGCGGTGTTGGCGTCTCTGAATGGAGGTTGGTTTCTGTGGGGAGGGGCTTGGGCGCCCACAAGGGACGCCCCTACAGGTGGTTTGCGAGGGAAGGGAGGGGTGGAGGAGACGGGTGGGGGAAGGGCGCGAGGGGGAGGGTGGTGGGGAAGGGAGGGCAACGGGTTGGGAGGGTGGGTGGGGGGTGGGTTTTGGTTTCAAGTTTATAGGCCGCGGGGCACCTCATTGGTTTGCGCGGGCGGGGGGCGCGGCGCGGTTACCAAGGGGGGCGTTGCGGGGGGATTCCCCCCGCACCAGGGCAGCCGCTCGCGGCTGACCGCCCCAAAGCAAGGAGAAAGGGGAGAGAAGCGAGGAGTGAGGAGTGAGTAAGTCAGTTTGACGCAGGGGCAGGGCAGAGTGGGGCGAGGAGAAGGCAACCAGAGGGAGTTTTGATTGATTCCTGGAACGCGCTTCTCCTGGCAACCCCAAATCTGGTATGGCCCAGATCTGAACACGGCCCTGAATGCGGAAGACTCCTGGTATCAAATTGGACTTACATTGGTTTACATTCGTCCGACGTTTCGCTTTTGCAGTTCAAACCTCAGCCGACGGACAGATGTCGGCCAGGGTGCAGTTGGCGCAGTCCGGCTTGCGGGCGTCGCACACACGCCGCCCGTGGAAGATCAGCAGATGGGCGATGTCGAGCCACTCTTCGCGGGGGATGAGCGCCATCAGATCCTTCTCGATCTTCTCCGGGGTCTTCTGCGCGGTCAGGCCCAGCCGCTGCGAGAGCCGCTTGACATGCGTGTCGACGACGACGCCGTCCGCCAGGCCATAACAGACCCCGCGCACGACGTTGGCCGTCTTGCGGGCCACGCCTGGCAGCTTGATCAGTTCATCCATCTCGCGCGGCACTTCGCCCCCGAACTCCTGGCATATCAGAGCGCTGGCGCCTTGGATGCTCTTGGCCTTGTTGCGGAAGAAACCGGTCGAGCGGATCAGCTCCTCCAGCTCTTCGCGGTCTGCCGCGGCCATCGCCTCCGGCGTCGGAAAGCGCTCGAACAGGGCCGGCGTCACCTGGTTGACCCGCTCGTCCGTGCATTGGGCAGAAAGGATCGTCGCCACCAGCAGTTGAAACGGGTTCTGGTGATCCAAAGCGCAGTGCGCATCAGGGTGCGCGGCCCGCAGGCGGCGTATCAGCTCCGACATCAGGAAAGCTCCGGCGCGGGTGAGCGGAGCGACACCAGGTCGTCCGAGTCGTCGATCCGCTGCCAGGGGTAGTAGATCCAGTCCTCGGTCAGTTCGGCGTAGTAGTCCGGCTTCTCGTTCTCAAAGAGATTCTGCCGCTGCTTCCAGTGGAGCACCGCGGTCTCGGCGGTGGCGCCGCTGCCCTGGACGCGGCTCTTGACGGTGACGATCGTACGGCCTCGATCCCAGATATTGTCGACTATCAGGACCTTCTTGCCGCTCAGGAGTGTATCTGCGGGAAACTGCTGAAAGCGCGGCCAACTCATCTCTGCGCGTACGCCCGGCCCGCTCTGAAACACAACCGCCGCTGTCAGGACATCTTTCATTCTCAACGCCTCTGCGATCATGCCGCCGGGCACGATGCCCCCGCGAGTGATCAGAAGGAGCGCGTCATACGGGGTATTGAGCTGCATCACGACCCTGGTGATCAACTCTTCAACGTCGTGCCAGGTCAAGTAAACTCTTTCCATCTGTGCCTCCCCCTGTTGGCCCGCCGTCCATTGCGAAAACGGCTCAATCCGACTGCGGCCCGGCCGCCTCCTGCGGGCAGGTGCGTCTGCGAAATCCTGTCATCAGGGCTCCGTATGACCTGCCTGCTTCGCAGTTCCAGCCCCATAGAATATGCTGAACAGAGCGCTGGCCGCGCCGGCTTCAACGCGCCGATCGCGCGCCGAAAGTTCCACCACCGTCGCCCGGCCAGGCTCAACCTCTACCCGCAACACGGCCGCGGAGCCGTCGGAACGACCTGCCGGCGCCAGCGGCGTGACCTGCTCGGGCAGCGCGAAGCGCAGACTGTACGCGCCGGGGCGCAGGTCGAAGAAGCGGAACTCGCCCAGCGCGTCGCTCTCCGTCCGGGCGATCACCGCGCCGGCGCCGTCAGAAAGTTCAACCGGCGTGTTGGCAACCTGCGCGCTGCCGGCGATCCACGCGCCGCCGCCGGGCCGCACTGTCAACACGAGCGGATCGTGGTCGCTGGAGCCATAGATTGACGACGGCCCCGGCGCTGCCTCCTCGGCCCCGGGCGTCGCGCTGGGAAAGTCGGCGTTGATATGTACAATATCCATCCCGCTGAAATCGGCCATCATGCCCGGCGACAGCAGAAGATGGTCCAGCGTCTGACTGGCCCCGTTAAAGTTGTAGGTATAGCGGTCCTGGCGCGGCAGGGCCTCAAACGCGTGCCAAAGTAGAATCCGTCCTTCCTCGCGAATCGCCCCCTCAGCGGGTTGCGGCCCCCTCTGCAAGGTCACCACCGGCTCACTGGCTTCGAAATCGTTCAGATCGCCGAGGACGACCACATGCGCGTCGGGGTCGGCGTCCAGACGGTTCTGCGCAATCATGGCCACGTGCTCTGCCTGCAATGTGCGATGCACGACGTTCACCGACTCGTCGCCGCGCTTGCTGCGCCAGTGGTTGACCACCACCGTTAGCGGGTAATCCTCCCCCCAGGGGCCGCGCACAAGCAGATTTGCGACCAGCGGCGGCCGGTTGAAGAGCGGCAGCAGCCGCGCCGGGCACTGCCCGGGGATCAGGCGTACGCTGAAACTGAAACGGGAACATGCCTGTTCGTTCTGCGCGTGGAGAACTGTCACACGATCTTCGCGTACCAGCAGGCTGTTCGTCAGCGGGAAATCGGGGCTGCTGGTTCCGGGGCCGGCAAATGCGATCGCGCGGTAGTCCAGCCCGCTGATTTCAGTCAGAACCCGCGCCAGGTTTGCGGCGTCCTCCGGCTTGCCCGTCTCCTGCAGGCCGATGATTTCACAGTTCTGCAAGCCGTCCGAGATGGCCGCCGCGCGCTGACGCAGCGCAGCCCCGTAGGCGGCTTCGTCTGACAACTGATCCAGACCCCGTCCCAGCCCCTGCACGTTGAAGGAACAGACCCGGAACGCGCCCGCGTCCGGTTGAACCGTTCGCTCGTTTGCCTCGCGCCGGGAGAGAACCTGGATCTCCTGCCCCGGCAGAGGCAGCAGCAGATACTTTCCGAAACTGTAGTCGACAACCGCCCGCACCGGCCTCCCCGGCTCGGCCGCGCGTACCCGCACGCGGTCTCCCCAGCCGGCCTGCGGCAGCTCTGCCCCCAGCCCGTTGCCCAGGAAGATCAGCCCGGTGGCATCGGCGGCGTTTGATTGGAAGACGCGTCCGCCTTGCACGAAGGGCAAGGCCTGCTCCGCGATCAGCGCAATCTCCACGTTGCCGTTGCTGAACTGCCTGGTCGGGCCCTGGACGACGCCCTGCAGCTCGTCAAACGCGACGAGCATGCCTTCGAACGGCTCCAACAATGACGCCGGCTCGACATTGGGCGCCGGCAGCGGCGCCGGCGCGGCAGACAAGGATCCCCCGCCGCACAGCTCATCAGAGAGCGCCTCCAGCGAGCGCGGCGTGGTCAACTCGGTCTTATCATAGTATTCGGTCGCTTCGGCCGCGCGCACGAGAATGCATTCACCCGCATTCACCCTGGGCGCGGAGGATGTGTAGACGAAGATGCCGTCACTGGTCTCCGGATCGCCGTCGCCGGTCGGGTCCTGCAGATAAAACCCATTCGATTGCACGCCGCTCACCAGCCCAAAAGTGGACACGCGCTGCCGCGGCAACGGCGTGCTCGGGCCGTCTCCCTGGATGAGGTAAATCGGCGTCAGATCGTCCGGCAGAGCAGAGGATGCCGGCGAGGCCGCCACTGGGCGGGCCGCCGGCCCCAGCGCGCACACCAGAAGCAATTGGATGACCAGCGGCCGCAGCGGAGACAGTCGGGATAGCATACGTTTGATGGACAGGGGCAAGCCGAAACGCTTGAGGCGCTTTTCAATGTGATCTGTTCGCATTATAGCACACGGCAAAAATAATCGTCGCTATTTCGTGCCTTCTGCAGCGGTCATTCGCCACAGATAGTTGCAGCCTTTTATTGCCCGCAGCCGCGCCGGCGGCGTATAATGCGAATGCAAGCGTTGCCGCCGCGCGCGCCGCGCGAGCTGGCCGCGGGCGATTCCAAAAAAGCGAATTCCGGATGAGCGCTGAATTCAAAAAGCTGGCAAGCGGCCTCGGGGTCGGCCGCCCCCCCGCCGGCTGGGTCAAAATTGTCGACATGCCGGTTCTGATCCTCGTCGGGGTGACCGGCGTGGGCAAGAGCACAGCCGTCGATGCCCTGCACGCCCGCATGGGCGGGATCGCACTCCTGCCCAACAGGCGCAAGCTGGCCGATCTTCTGGTCATCCCGGCGGTTCAGGGCTGGGACGGAGACCCGCCCACCGCGGTGACCGACCGGCGGCGGCGCTTCGACTATACGGGCCGCTACCGGCAGCGCCATCGCGGCGGGCTGGCCCACGCCTTCAGCCGGCTGGTATTGCAGCGGCAGCCCCCTGTGCCCGCCAGCGGCGCGGGCAACATTTTCGACGGGCTGCGCGGCGCGGACGAAGTAGCGTTTGCCGCGCAGAACCTGCCGCTGGCCCGCTTCGCCGTCCTCAACGCGCCGGACGTCGTGCGGGTGGAGAGGCTGTTGCAGCGTCAGGATGTCTTCGATCAGGTCGGTGACAGCGGCGGCCGTTCACCGCAGTCCCTACGCCATCCCGGCCCGGCGCCCGGCGGCGGATTCCGCTGGGAGGAGGCGGCGGAGGGGCGTGAACTCTTTACACCCGAGGAACAGGCGCATCTCTCTGCGCTGGTGAACCGGGGCGAGGTGGACGGCGTCGAGCTCGCGGCCAAGATCGCGATCGTCGCGGCCGAGCGCCGCAACTACGATCCCAACGCCGCGATCGAGATCCTGCGCGCCGCGGCCCCCGACCGCACCCTTGTCGTCGATACCACGACCCACGGCCCCGCCGAAGTCGCCGCAAAGCTGGCGCGGCTCGCGGACAACTGACCGCTGGAGCTGCCATGCCTACCATCATCGAATCCATTGAACCGATTCCTTTCCGCCTTCCCCTCCGGGAACCGCTGCGCTGGGGCGCGGCCAGCGAGATGCAAGAGGCCCGTCACGTCCTTGTGCGGGCGCGGCTGAGCGACGGCGCGGTGGGCTGGGGCGAAGCGCCGCCCCGCCCCACAATCTACGGGGAGACCGTATCCAGCATCTGCGGCGTGATCCGCCAGGAGCTGGCGCCCCGCCTCGCCGGCGAAATGCTCGACGACTCCACCCTCTCTAGGCTCTACGCACGCCTGCAGACGGTCAAGAACAACCAGGCCGCGCGCGGCGCCCTCGACATGGCCCTCCACCATGCCCTCGCCGTCAGCCGCAACCGCACTCTCTACGATCATCTGGGCGCCAGCCGCTCCCAGGTGCGGGTGAGCTACATTTTGGGTCTCGGCGAAATCGAGGACAGCCTGGCGGAGGCCGAACGGATTGTCGCGCAGGGCGTGCGTGTGTTGAAGGTGAAGGTCGGGCAGGACTGGGCCGCGGACCTGCAACGTCTGCAACGCCTGCGGCAGCAGTTTGGGGATCAGGTCGATCTGTATGTTGACGCCAATGAGTGCTTTCAGCCGCAGAACGTGCGCCAGCGCCTGCAAAAGATGGCCGAGCTCAACGTGCTCTACTGTGAAGAACCGCTGCCGGTGGAGTTGATCCTGGCCCGCGCCGCGGCGCGCAAGGCGTGTTCGCGCGCCGGCGCTCCCGCCCTGCCCCGCCTCATCGCCGACGAGAGCGTCTTCAGCGCCCGCGACCTGCGCCGGGAGCTGAGCATGGACACCTTCCACATTCTCAACATCAAGACTGCGCGCACAGGGTTCACCGAATCGGCGCAGATGCTGAACCAGGCCCTGGTCGGCGGCAAGGCGGTGATGGTCGGCTCCCAGGCCAGCGCCGGCTGGGGAACGGCGCTGGCCGCGCTCTTTGCCGCCAAACCCGGCATCGACCTGCCGTGCGAACTGAGCTTTTTCCTCAAACTGAAAGAGGACCTGCTGACCCAGCCGCCCGTGCTCCGCGACGGCTATCTGGACGTGAGCGCCCTGGCCCGGGCGGAAATTGACGAGGACCGGCTGCGCGACGCGCGGGTAGAGGCGTAACCATAGGCGCCGGCAGGTCAACGCTCTCCCCGCCGCAGCGCCGCCGTCCGCCCCGCCGCCAATCCTCCCATTTCCGCGCTATCGACACCTTCACCTATCCGTGCGATAATGACGGCTCCAAGACTCCGTCACAGACACAAGAGAGAGCCACATGAAAAGCTTCAATGGGATCTTTCCGGCCATCATCACACCGATGACCGCTGACGGCCATCTCAACGAGGACGCCTTTCGGCGGGTAATGGAGTTCAACATCCAGGCCGGCGTTCACGGATTCTGGGTGGCCGGCGGCACGGGGGAGAGCATTCTCCTGGACGACGCCGAAAACCGCCGCATCGCCGAGATCGCATCCGACCAGAATCAGGGCCGCATCGCCAACATCATGCACGTGGGCGCGCCCACCACCGCCCGTTCAGCCCGCCTCGCCGAACACGCGGCCAAAGCCGGCGTCGAATCCATCTGCTGCGTCCCGCCCTTCTTCTATGGCCAGAGCGACAAAGCCATCGTCGAGCACTATCGCGTCGTCGCCGCCGCTGCCGACCTGCCTTTCTTTGTCTACAACCTTCCCAGCGCCACCGGAGTCGAAATCACGCCGGATCTCATGACCGGGATCCAGGAGCGCGTGCCCCAGCTGGCCGGGCTTAAGCATTCCGCGCCCTACATCCCTTACGTCAAAGCCTTTGCTGAAATGGGTCTCTCCTGCCTGATCGGCAACTCGCGCCTCTTCCTGCCTGCGCTTCTGATCGGCGCAACCGGCTGCGTCGACGGCCCGCCCAACATGGCCCCCGAACTCTGGGTCGCCATCTGGCGCGCCTACGAGGCCGGCGACATCCCGGCAGCCCGCCAGGCCCAGGAGAAGGCATCCTCCGCCGCCGAAGCGCTGAGCGTGCCCTTCAAGTTCCACGGCGCAATCAAGGCCGTTCTCGGCCAGCGCCTCGGCTTCGACTGCGGCGACCCGCGCCCCCCCGGCGAGCCTCTCACCGCCGCGGAGCGCGCGCAACTGGCAGACACCGTCGTTGCCCTCGGCCTGGACTGCAGCGATCAGTAATTGGGGTGGTCAGTAACTGTTATGGGGGGTGATCGATGGCTCGTTGCCAGCGGCCGCAAACGTCCGGCAACGAGCCATTGCAACTACCCGTCAGACGCGTCCACCACCTGGCGCTGCCAGGTTTCTTCGAACTCCTCATCGGTCAGTCGCCCCTGGAGCCACACCTCCGCCGCTCTTGTTGCCACCAGGGTCGCGGAGGTTGTTCTGTTGAAGGTGCCGGCAACAACCACCAGGCCGTCCGGCTCCGAGGTCATTCTGGGCAGGATGCGGGACAGCTCAAAGATCAGCTGGCGTTCCAGAAGGTCGTAATCCTCGCTGTCGACGGCTAAATCGACGGCATAGGCCACCACCAGCGTCCGCTGTCCCTCCTCATTTTCCTCCACGTCCAGGTAGCGGATCTCCACGTCCGCTTCCTGCAGCACCGTCACCGCAACTGACAATGCCTCATCGTTTTCAAGCTGCATTGAGGGGTCCGGCGTCGGCTGCGCCGCTCTCTCCTGGCAGCGCGTCAACACGTCTGCAAGCCCTTCCCGCTCTTCGTCGCTATCGGCCTCATCCATCAGCCAGCGCAGGTGTGGTTCCGCCTCCTGGCAACGTATCTGCGCCAGGAACAACAGAGCCAGCGCGTTGCGCGCCACGATGTGGTCGTTGTTCAACTGAATCGCTTCTTCCAGCAGCGGCTGCGCTTTATCAAATTCGCCCATGCGCGTGTACGTTTCGCCCAGCACCGCCAGCACCGTAGAAGTGCGTGCGCCCCGTTCCAACGCGTCCAAAGCAATACTCTGGGCCGCCTCGACATTGCCCTCGTACAGCTGCACAAAGGCCAGGCTTTCGCGGGCGTCCAGGCTTTCCGGCCGCAGCACGCCCCAGCGCTGGGCCGCGGTCACCGCCTCCTCTACCTCGCCCAGCATCAGATGTGTCTCATACAACGCCTGGTAATAGAGTGGATCCTCGATGGAGAAGGCCCGGACCTCATTCAAGGCCGCCCGCGCCTCCAACGCTTTTTCGTCACGCGCATAAGCGATCGCCAGCAGCCTTGCATCGCTCACCGAATGCGGCAGCGCGTCGAGCGTCTTGCGGAAATAGGTGGCCGCCGCGGTGAAATCACGCTCACAAAGATAGCTCACTCCCACCATGCGCATCGCCGAAATGCTGTAGGGCCGCGCCTCCAGCCAATCCTCCGCCAGGGCCCGCGAATCGGCGCAAAGGTCCTGATCATTGAGCAGGCGCATTCGAATCAGGGTCACGTCCCGCCGGTGAACCGTGGCCCGCTCCTCCGCCAGCGTCTGGTAGGCCTCCGTCTCGGCACTCCGTTCCTGCTGCAGCAACATCAGCGCCATACAGCTGTACGCATCCGGGAACGGCGTATGAGGCTGGTCCAGCGCAATCGTCTGCATACACTTCGCCTCACTCGTCTCCCAGTCGCCTTCTTCCGCCGCCATATCAGCCTCGAAGAAGAGCGTGGAGGCATGGCTCGCCATGAGCTCAACCGCGCGCTCCGCAATTGACCGCGCCGCATAGATGTCGCCATAGACATTGAATTCATGGCGAGCATTGATGATATGCCAGGCGAAAAAGTCGGGCTCCAGTTCCCGCGCCCGTTCATACGCCTCCCCTGCCTTGTCCCAATCGTGCATCTGAAACGCGATTGAGCCCAGCGTCGCCCATCCCGCGGCCGACTCCGGATCCAGACGCACCGCGGCCTGGGCGTGTTCATAGGCCCTGTCGACCTCATACATGCTGACGAGGATGTCGGCCAGAGCCGTGTGCGCGGTCGGATTTTCGTCGTCCAACTCAACCGCCCGCAGTCCCAACTCCTTCGCCTCATCAAAGTGGTGCGCCCCCTGCTTTGCCCAGGCCAGGTAGGCAACGGCCGTGCTGTTTTCCGGCGCCAGCGACGTCGCATTCTCCGCCGATTGCAGCGCCTGTTGCCAGTACTGGGACTGGTAAAGGTAGACATCGGTCAGACCCAGGTGAGCGGGCAGGTAGCTGGGATCGGCGGCAATCGCATCGATATAGGCCGCTTCAGCCCCGCGCAGGTCGCTCGTGCCAAACAGGGACTTCCCCTTGGCGCTCAATGACTCCGCCAGGCTTCGGTCGGGGTCGGCCAGCGGTTCCGGCGTCGCCGTAGGCGTAGGCCCGGGCGCTTGCGTGGGAATGACGATTGGCGTCGGCGTATGCGTTGCCGTCGAGGCCGGGGGCGCTGTCCGCGTCTCCGCAGCCGGTCGGCTGGGCGCAGTTTGGCAGGCCGCCAACACCAGGGCAAGCGCGGCCAAAAGCAGAGGACCGGCGCCAATCCGCGGCAGTCGCTGGTGGCTGTTCATAGGGAGTCCTCCCATCTGAGGAGCGGAGAGGGAAACGTGAGCAGTGGCAGCCGGTCATTCAACCGGCGATTCACTCCCTGCTTCTCTCCACTCACTCCCCGCCCTTCGACGGGTGTAAAGGCATCTTGCGAGTCGGTTGCCGACGGTATCTTTGCACGGTTGGCAACGGGTGAGTATACTCAGGATATGCCGCTTTATGACGAACTTCTGTATTGAATACGGCAATGCCAACCAGTCGACCAAACTCTTCGGCCAAACCGCTGGTTCAACTCCAAGATGTCAAAGTTCATTTCAGTGTTCGCAAAGGTCTCTTTGGCAGCGAGTCGATCCATGCTGTAGACGGCGTAACGCTGAACATTGCGGCCGGCGAAGCCGTCGCGGTCGTTGGTGAATCCGGCAGCGGCAAGACCACCCTGGGTCGGGCTGCGTTGGGCCTGGTTCGAGTCACGGATGGACAGGTCCGCTTCGAAAACAGGACGGTCACCGCCCTATCCCAGAAGGAGCAGAAAGCCTTTCGCCGCAGGGCCGCCGCCATTTTTCAGGATCCGTTCGCCAGCATCGATCCATTTATGACAGCTTACGAGAGCGTCGCCGAACCTCTGGTCATCCATGGTATCGGCAGCGACAGCGAACGGCGCGAGCGAGTGTTTCAGGCCCTGCATGATGTGCGTCTGCGCCCGCCGCAAGAGATCGCCGAAAAGTACCCGGACCTGTTGTCCGGCGGCCAGCGGCAACGGCTCAGCATTGCACGCGCGCTCGTCCTGCAGCCGCAGTTCATCGTTGCCGACGAGCCGGTCTCCATGGTCGACGCATCAAGCCGGGCCGAGTTACTGGCACTGCTGCGCGAGCTGCAGGAGCGGTTCAACATCGCTTTCCTGTACATCACCCACGATATTGCCACGGCCCGCCATTTTGCCCAACGGATCGTCGTCATGTATTTGGGCTGCGTCGTCGAGATGGGAGAGGCGGCAGATGTGGTGCGCAATCCCATGCACCCATATACGCAGGCTCTCATCGCATCAGTGCCTGAGCCGGACCCGGCCAACCGGTTGCGCCAACGGCCCAGCCTGCCGGGCGAACCGCCCAGTCCCGTCAATGCGCCAAGCGGATGTTCTTTTCACCCCCGCTGCGCTTCCTTCATGTCCGGCCGGTGTGAACTGACGACACCGCGACTCCTTGAAGTCGAGCCGAATCACTTTGTCGCCTGTTTTCTGCATGAAGGGAGTGACGCCTACCAAAATTGAGAACGCGAATCGGCTATTATAATATCATTTGACACCCGTACCGTTGAAATCCAATTTCAGGCTATCCGCCGCGAAAGCGGGCAGTCGTTCGTCCGCCTGTTCCGCCGCGAAGCGCCCAAAGGGGGGCCCGCAGCGGCTGAACCGTCGCCGGCGCTTAATGTACACATAAGGAGCTCTGTACCCCATGGAAAAGTCGCACAAGGTCAGACGGCCCGCCAACTGCCTCCGGCTGGGTCTGCGAATCCCCCTGCTGCTTTTGGTCGTCGGCCTGCTGGCAATGCCGCTGCCGGCAGCGGCGCAGATACCGGCGCCCCAGCTGCCGACGCGCGGCAAAATCAGCAAAAACCCAACCGATATTCAAGACGCCATGAACCCGATCCAGGATGTGCTATCCGGGCCTGCATGGCTCATGGCTCAGGGTGTGGACAACCGGGTTTTCATCGACCGGCCCGGCTGGAATACGCTCGACCGTCAGAATCTGTCCAGCCTGTCCGGCAGCGGAACGGATACGCCCCTGCTGCAGTCGGCAGGGCCGGGTATCCTCGTGCCCTACCGCGATCCAGCGCCCGCGTTCAGCCGCGACCTGTTGGTGACCCGGGATTTCAGCAACACGCCCTTGCAGACCGAGCCCGATATCGCGGTCAATCCGCATGATCCCGATCACCTCGTTCTGGGTCTGATCGACTATAACTTCCCCAACAACTCTGCCTACGTGAGCATTGATGGCGGCGTGAACTGGGAAGGGCCGCAGCAGATCAAATACCTGCGCAAAGATCGCGTCTCCGGCGGGGACCCTGTGGTCGAGTTCGATCAAGACGGCAATGTCTACATGGCCTCGATCTCTATCGGCGTCAAGGAGTACTCTGTCGGCAATGCCACCGGTTTTGCCCTCGTTTCCTCGATCGCCGTCTCAACCTCGAAAGACGGCGGCTTCGTCTGGGAGGAGCCGGTAGACAGCGCCCGCAGCGACGTTGAATCCGACGCTGTGCTGGACCCCACCGGCCGCATACGCGGTACGGTGAGCCTCAGCTTCCTCGACAAACCGTGGCTGACCACAGGCCCCCATCCAACGATCGAAGACCAGACGGTGGTCTATGTAACTTTTGTCGAATTTAACACCATCTACGACATTCTCTACATCGGCGAACTCCCGACTCTCGGCGCGCCTGAGGTGCAGACCACGCCGATGCTGGCCTACTCGCTCGACCAGGGTGTGACCTGGTCCGAACCTGTCCCGGTCGGCCCGACCGTAAAGCGCACCTACGGCGAAATCGACGACACAGAAGGCCAATCGAACGCCATCGGCACCAAGCGAGTCGTGCAGGGGCCCGTCCCCGTCGTCGACTCCAAGGGCATTCTCTATGTAACCTGGATTGACAGCACCGACGACGAGAGCATGAAAGGTCTCGCCGAATTCTACATGTCCAAGTCCGATGACGGCGGCGAAACATTTGGCGACCCCAAGCGTATCGCCCGTTTTCTTGAGCCGGGCTTCCGTCCCCGTAACGCCTACTTCCGCTACTGGGCGTCCGCCTTCCCCAAAGTATCGGTAGGGCCTGAAGATGAACTTTATGTAACCTATGTCGCTCTGCCCGCGAACAACCCGCTCGACGAGGGCGACGTATACTTCATCCGCTCGCTCAACGGCGGAGACCGCTGGTCGCGGCCCGTACGCATCAACACCGATGAGACCGACGCCGTTCAGTTCTTCCCGGCCATGGACGTCGGGCCGGATGGCGTCATCCATATCATGTGGGGTGATATGCGCGACGACCCCGTCCAGACCCGCTACCATATCTACTACACCCGCTCCGAAGACCAGGGCGAGAACTGGGGGTTTGAGCTGGAAGAGCTTGACCTCAAAGTCGGCGACACGCGCGTGACCGACTTCCCTTCCAATCCCAACAAAGGCTTTCCCAGGGGGCTCTTCCTCGGCGACTACTTCTCCATCGCCGCCAGCGAGAACGACGCCTACCTGGTATGGGCCGATACCCGACTCGGCGAGTTTGGCCCCACCAACCAGAAGATCGGTTTCAGCCGCCAGCGCGCCATCGCCCGCCCCGAAATCTTCATCAGCCCCGACACCGGATCTGCTGGCGAGACCATCACGGTCCAGGGCCACGGCTTCCAATCGGATATGGATATCTACCTGCTTGTCGGGGGCGCCAACGCCGCATCCGGCCGCACCGACAAGCTCGGGCGCTATACACAACAGATCTTCGTTCCAATCTCCGGTGAAGGCGCCCACCGGGTGACTCTGGTCGACGAATCGGGCAACTTCGCCTCGACATCATTCTATATGGAATTCGGTTTCGACAATGTGCAGGACCTTGAAGAGAAGCTGGATGCGCTGGACGAAAAACTGGATCAGTTGAACGGAACGTCAACGCAGGCCGGCCTGACGCCTGCTTCGAATCAGGTTGCGGTGGAAAGCGCGCCGGCAACGTCCGCGCTGGCCACAACCGCCGTGCCCGGCGGCAGCGCGACCTGGCCGGTGGTCGGCGTCGGCATCGGCATCGCGCTCGGCCTGCTGTGGGTTTCGTTCCGTAGACGAACTGGATGAGCCGTGCGCGGCACATGGGTCGCGGCCGCTGACCGCGGGTGTTGGCGAAAGGATCTGCAATATGAATAGAATTAGGTCAACCAGAATCCCGGCATGGCTGCTCAAGGCAGTCCCGATCAGCCTGGCGATCATGATCGGCCTCTCCTCCTCTGCCCTGGCCCAGTACAGCCCCCCGCACGAGGAGCCCGGGCCCGCGGTCGAGCGGCTCTACTTCAAAGCGTTCAACGTGGACCGCGCCCCGCTGGATCTGGAAGCCGGCGAGATGGACCTCTACTACTTCAATCTGAAGATCGCCGCAGCCCGCGAGCTGCGCGACAGCGAGGGCATCCAGCTCTTCGAGGCCCCGGCCAGCACCATATCGCTGATCCTCAACCCGGCGCCCGCGCCTGAAGGAAGATTGAACCCCTTCTCGATCATAGAGGTGCGGCAGGCCATGCAGCGCCTGATCGACCGCGAATTCGTGACCCGGGAGATCTACCAGGGCCAGGCCGCGCCGATGTACACCAACGTGGCCTCCACCGACTATGACTATCTGACCGTCTTCGACGTGATCCAGCAGGCCGATTTGGACTATGATCCCGAATACGCCCGCCAACTGATCGCAGACGCCATGATCGCAGCCGGCGCCGAGCTGGTGGACGATGTCTGGCATTTCAACGACCAGCCGATCCGGCTGAAATTCATCATGCGCGTGGAGGACGAGCGCCGCGAGGTGGGCGACCTGATTCGAGCGGCCCTGCAGGACGCCGGGTTTGCCGTCGCGGCCAACCGCCAGTCCTTCGCCCCCGCCATCCAGACCGTCTATGCCACCGACCCGGCCCAGTTTGAATGGCATCTCTACACCGAAGGCTGGGGGCGCGGCGCCCCCAACCGCTATGATTTCGGCGGCATCAACTCCTTCTACGCGCCCTGGCTGGGAAACATGCCCGGCTGGAAAGAGGTCGGCTTCTGGCACTACGAGAACGAAGAGCTGGATGAACTGGGCGAGCGCCTCTTCAAGGGCGAGTTCGCCGACCAGGCCGAACGCGACGACATGTATCGCGAAATGACCCGCATCGGCCTCGACGAGTCGGTCCGCATCTGGATTGCCACCGTCATGAACGCCTTCCCCGTGCAGGCCGGCGTCGAGGGCATCACCCAGGACCTGGCCGCGGGGCCGCGCGGCCTCTGGAGCCTGCGTTCAGCCTACAAAGCCGGCAGCGACGAACTGACCGTAGGCCATCTGTGGGTCTGGACCGAACGCACAACCTGGAACCCGGTCGGCGGGTTCGGCGATGTCTACAGCAACGACATCTGGCGGCACCTGCAGGATCCCGCCGTTTGGAATGACCCCTTCACGGGGATCCCGGCGCCTTTCCGAATCAGCTATGAAGTTGAGACCGCCGGGCCTGATAGTACATTGGAGGTGCCCGCCGATGCCATCTCCTGGAACGCGCAGCGGGGCCAGTGGACAAACGTAGGCGAAGAGGTGACCGCCACCAGCAAAGTGGTCTACGACTACAGCAAATACTTCCAGGCCCCCTGGCATCATGGCCAGCCGATCAGCATGGCCGATGTCCTCTATTCGATCCACCAAGGCTTCGACCTGTCCTACAATCCTGACAAAGCCAAGATCGAAACGGTTATCGCCACAACCTCCCGCCCTTTCCTGGAGACGATCAAGGGCTACCGCGTGCTGGACGAAAACCGCATCGAAGCCTATGTCGACTTCTGGCATTTTGAAGAAAACTACATCGCCTCCTATGGCATTCCCTCTGGCCTGAGCACTCCGTGGGAGATGCTCTACGCGCTCGATGAGCTGGTTTTCAGCCAGCGGCGGGCCGCCTACAGCGACACCGCTGCCGCCCGCTACAACGTGCCCTGGATCAGCCTGGTGCTGGATCGGGATGCCCGGCTCGTGCGCAAAGCCATTCTGGACCTGCGCCGCGCCGAGACCCTCCCCGCGAATGTCTTCACCCTGCCCGCTGCCGACGGCGAAACGGTCCTCATCAGCGGCGAAGAGGCCGTGGAACGCTATACCGCGGTGCTCGACTGGTTCGACGAGAAGGGCCACATGGTGATCAGCAACGGCCCCTTCACGTTGGAGCGCTATGATCCACCGGCCCAATTCGCGGAGCTGACCGCCTTCCGTGACGAGAACTACCCCTTCACCGCCAGCGATCTCTACCGCGGCCTGCCGGACCTGATTGAATATACCGGGATCGAGGCGCCGCCGATCGAGTTGGGCGCCGACTATGAAGTCACCTTGACGCTGGACGGGCCTGGCAACCTCTCCTTGCGCTATCTTCTGATCGACACCGCCAGCGGCGAGATCATCCAGCAGGGCGATGCCGACACCCTCGATCCCAACTGGTTTGCAGTCAGGTTGACCGCTGACACCACCAACGAGTTGGAGCTGGGGATCTACGAGCTGGTTCTGGTTGCCTACAGCGATGAGCTGGCCCGCATGGCCGAGCGCCGCATCGAGCTGGAAGCCGATATCGCCATCATCGAGGAGGAGCCGGCAGCGGAAGACTCGGAGTCGTCAGAAACAGAGGAAGCCGCGTCCGACTCGGATGAGGAGTCGGACGCGGCCGCAGCCGGCGAGGAAGAGAGCGAATCCGAAACCGCGGCTGAAACCGAAGCGGAGTCCGATACGGCAGAGTCCGACACGGAATCCGATACAGAGACCGATTCAGAATCGGATACGGAGAGCGCCGCGTCTGAGTCTGAAGAGGCTGAGTCTGATGCGGTCGAATCCGAACCGGCCGGCGGGCTGCCGGTGAACACAGTGGCCGCTGCCGTCGTCGTCGTCATCATCGTCTTGGGCGGCATCCTGCTCGTACGACGCAGACGTTAACCGCAGTGGAGGGTGGATAGTGGATGAATATTGCAGCCTTGCATTGACCACTGTCCACTAACCACTGACCACTGACCACTGCCGTCATGTCCCTTCTTCGCCCTCTCCTCGTCCGCTCCCTCACCATGGTCGGGGTATTCTTCGTCGTCCTGCTCCTTCTGGTGCTGACGCTGGGCCTGACCGGTTTCTCCGACCGCATTCTTTCCGCCACGATCGGTGAGCAGCTGCGCGCCGAGCGCACCGCGCTGGCCGAGACCATCCGCGACCCTGACGAGATGGAAAAGGTGCTGGAGAAGCGCCGCGAGGAGCTGGAGATCTTCTATGGGCTGAGCACGCCCTGGTACTATCGCCTGCCGCGCACCGCGCTGCGTGTGCTGACCCTCGACCTCGGCGAAGCCCGCACGCTGCGCAGCTTCGACGGCAGCAACCGCGTCTTCGACATCGTGACAGAGCGTGTGCCCAACTCCATGCTTCTGCTCACGACATCGCTGATCATCACCGCCACCATCGGCATCATCGCCGGCGCCTACCTTGCCACCCGCCAGGGCTCCTGGCTCGATCGCTTTGTCTCCGGTTTTGCGGCCGTTTCCTTTGCCGTGCCCACCTGGTGGATCGGCATCCTGCTCATCCTGATTCTCTCCATCCAGCTGCGTATCCTTCCCTCCGGCGGCATGTACAGCACGCCGCCGCCCACACAGCCTTTGCCCCGCTTCTTCGATCTCGTAGCGCATGCGCTGCTGCCGGTGATCACCCTCGTCCTCGTCAGTTTCGGGCCCTCCATCTACTCGATTCGCACCATCACGCTCAATATCGCCCAGGAGGACCACGTCAAGATCGCACGCGCCAAGGGCCTGCCCGAAAGCCGGGTGCGGCTTCGCCATATCCTGCGAGTGGCCGCCCCTCCAATCGTCACCGGCCTCATGTTCGGCCTCGCCGGATCGCTGTCAGGCTCGATTCTGGTGGAGACCGTCTTTAACTGGCAGGGCATGGGCCGGCTCTACTACGACGCCCTCGCCGGCACGCCCGATGAAAACGTGATCGTGGCCCTCACTTTCATCTTCACGCTCATGTACGTCGTCATCCGCATCGTGTTGGAAGCCCTGTACGTCTTTCTCGATCCCCGTGTGAGGTATACAGACTGATGCCGAAAGGCAGTTTTCCGGTCGAGGCGCTATCTGGCTCCCGGACGCAGACCGGCGCGAGGAGGATAGCGCCGTGAACATGGCCAGCGCCTTGCGGGAGCTGCTGCGCAGCGGGCCGGGCTTCGGCGGCGCCAGCCTGATGGGCCTGCTGTTCGTAGCGGCGCTCTATGTGTTGCTCGCCTTTCCACTCGATTTCGGCGAGAGCCAGTGGAGCAATCCCGTCATCTGGGTGGATAACCCAAAGGCGGTCCCGCCGGCCTGGACCAACCCGCTCCGCCAGGACGCCCGGCCTCTCCACCGTGTCTTCGAAGGCGCGGAGCCGCACACCGTGCAGACGGCCCGCAGCGGCCCGGTCCATAGCTGGCGCTTCCCCTTCACCTATGCCTCTTCTCACCCGCCGACCTTCCTGGCCGTCACCCTCGCCGACGTCAACTACGCCGAGCGGCCGCCCCTGGTGCTGATCTCACTCAAACGGCCGGACGGCAAACAACTGCGCATCTACCGCCACACAGTGCGCGGGCCCCGCGAAGATGAGAACGGACCCTTCCTGCGCTATGCCGAAACGCCGTTGCGCGTCCAGCTGAGTACAGACGAAGCAACCGTGACCGCGGCGCAAAACTTCCTGGCCGAGGAGTTCGACCTGCGCCTGGACGGCGCGCAAATCGGCGGCCGCGTCGACCGCATCCTCTTCGGCGTGCCTGCCGGCAGCGCGGACGACGCCTTCGCGCCCCTGGCCGGGGAGTATGAGATCATCATCCAGACCGCCCTCCGGGAGGAGGGCGACAGCGTGGGCAAGGTGCGCTTCGTCGTGGGCGGCGGCGTATTCGGCCTGATGGGCACCGATAGCCTGGGCAGAGACCTGGCCCGGGGTCTCCTCTTCGGCCTGCCCGTCGCGCTCTTCATCGGCGTCATCGCCGCCCTCATGTCCACCGCGATCGGCACTTCGCTCGGCATCACCAGCGGCTACCTCGGCGGCCGCGCCGACATCGCGATCCAGCGCTTTTCCGACATCGTCGCCAACGTGCCGGTGCTGCCCCTGCTCATCTTCATGCTCTTTATCATCGGTCCCAGCCTGTGGATGATCATCGTCATCCTCGTTGCCTTTGGCTGGCCGGGGCTGACCATCCAGGTCCGCAGCATGGTCCTCCACATGCGCACCAACCAGCTGATCGAGGCGATCCAGAGCCTGGGCGCATCGCGGCGGCGAGTGATGTTCCGCCATATCCTGCCCCAGATCACGCCCTACGTCCTCGCCCAGCTCATCTTCGCCGCGCCCTCCGCGATCCTGGCCGAGGCGGGTCTCAGCTTTCTCGGCCTCGGCGATCCTTCCATCCCGACATGGGGACAGATTCTGGAGACCGGCTTCCGCACGGGCGGCATCTATGTCGGCTACTGGTGGTGGATCGTGCCTCCCGGCCTCTGCATCGTCCTCACCGCCCTCACCTTCATGCTGCTGGCGCTGGGCATCGAACCGATCGTGAACCCGCGCCTGCGGCAACCGGCGTCATGACATCGCTTCTCGACGTCCGCGATCTCACCTTCCACTATGCCGACCGGGCCGGGCCGGTGCGCGCCGTGGACAATGTCTCCTTTGCCCTCGCCAGCGGCGGTTCCGCCCTCGGCCTCGTGGGCGAATCGGGCAGCGGCAAATCCTCGCTCGCGCTCGCGATCATGCGCATGCTGCCCACAAACGTGGCCCGCTATGACGGCGAAGTCTGGCTGGACGGGCAGGAGCTTCTCGGCATGGCCGACGGCCTTTTCCGTCAGGAGATCCGCTGGCGCAAGCTGGCCCTCGTGCCGCAGGGCGCGCAGAACGGCTTCAACCCCGTCCTGCGCGTGGGGGAGCAGATCATCGAACCGCTCGTGGTGAGCGGAGCCGTCGGCAAGCGGGAGGCCCGCGCCCGCGCCCAGGAGTTGCTGGCCTACGTCGGGCTGCCCGCCGACGTCTATCTTCGCTATCCGCACGAACTCAGCGGCGGCATGAAGCAGCGCGCCATGATCGCGGCCGCGCTCATCCTCGAGCCGCCCGTTGTGATCATGGATGAGCCGACCTCCGCCCTCGATGCCAGCGTTCAGACCCAGATCACCAACCTGCTCAAGCGGCTCAAGCAGGACATGAACCTTGCCATCATCTTTATCACGCACGACATCGCCCTGGCGAGCGACCTGTGCGATGACCTGGCCGTCGTCTATGCCGGGGAAATCGTCGAGATCGGCAGCGCCGAGCAGGTGCTGCTGCACCCCAGCCACCCCTATACACAGCGGCTGCTGGCCAGCATCCCCCGGCTCCACTCCGACACGCTCCCGCAGTTCATCCCCGGCGCCCCGCCCGACCTGCGCGAGCCGCCCGCGGGCTGCCGCTTCCACCCGCGTTGCCCTCTCGTCTTCGAACCGTGCGCGCAGAAAAGCCCACCGGCCTTCGAACCGGCTGATGGGCAAATGGCAAGATGCTGGCTGATTGAGGATGGGCTAGGGTAGAGGTCGGCCCCCGAAGTTGCGTAGCGTCCGGGATCCGACTCTAACGCTCCAGACATCGGCGCTTGGACGTTGCTCCCTTAGCCGCTCCGATGCGATCAGGACTGTGTCTCCAATGGCGTAGTCGCCGCTATCGATGTCTATGGCGACTATTTTTCCGCTGCAGGTCGCTTCGACCTGTGTCCGGATGTCTCTTTCGTATATCTCGTCGCCGAGACGCCCCACCTCCTCAGCAGACCGTTGAAATGGCATTGCCACTTCTTCACTCCTTTCTAAGGCATCTCTCTTGAAACCGACTCGTACCACCTGCCGGCGGTTTTCGGTAGCAGATGCGGGAAGTGGTTGCCGAATCATCTCCATTGGGCACGACCTCCACGCTCCCGCAGCTTTTCCCGGGCGCGTCCCTGAGAAAACAAAAAAACTCCCCTTAAGGGAGTTTCCGAGCTGCTGATATATAAGAAAGAGGAGGTTGGCAGCGGTCTACTCTCACACGGGGTCGCCCCCGCACTACCATCGACGCTGGTGGACTTTACTGCCGGGTTCGGGATGGGACCGGGTGTTTCCCCACCGCTCTTGCCACCAACTCCTCTTTGCTC
>JAJDZJ010000168.1 GCA_022824685.1 Caldilineaceae bacterium | reverse complement strand
CTCGCCGACTGAGGGCCTGATCCGCGGCGTCTTCCCGTCGATATTCAGTAAGCGCAGGGTGATTTCCACTTATTCTCGCTTTCTTCTGGCCACAATTTCAACTGAATCGGCCTACAGATTTAGATGCGATTGCCCTGGACTGTACTGTACTCACTCAACATTGAGAGTCCTCGCTGACTTCGGACAGAACCTAGGCACAGGCTTTGGTTCTGATTCCAAGATCATCCCTGGCGGATATTGCAAGACACGTTTCGCGTTACATTTTGTGCAACGTTCGTACTCAATAATCTCGTTGAAATGGCGTTCCGTTTCGGTGACTTCCCAATCGTGTCTACGATGGGCGTCTTGATCTTCCATAATTGCTCCTCTGTTTGAGTTATGATAATCTCCCTCTAACCACAGCAGACGTAAAGTTTAGCAACATAGTTACATGGATGAGTGGGCGCATTGCGCCCCCTTGTTGGTTGCTAAGCTATGAGTGTGTCTGCTGTGGTGGCTACCATTCATCTGCGTATCCACCAAGGGGGCACCCTCATGTCTCAGTCGCAAGAGTACTCGAATGCACACTTACACGATATGATATACGGTCTCAATGAGACTATGGTTGGCAAGCTCGATGCAATAAACGAACGGTTTGATGCAGTGGGCAAACGTATCGACAAGTTAGAGTCTACGTTGACGGATGATGCCCTTGCTCTCTCCAGTGAGCATGAAGCACTTATAGCAGGATTGAGTCAAAGATTGGAACGAGATGGCGGAAACCTAGCTGAATGGTATTTCAGCAGCCCAAACAACTGGGTGTTAATGAACCTCTTTTCAATAGTTTTCTCAATGGCGACCCAAGATGGTTTGGACCCATCGACCCTTTCCGATCAAACGATTGAGTACTTTCGGGAAAGGTTTGAAGACGAGTAACAACAAAAAGCCACCGTCTCACTTTGGCGGTGGCTTTGGCTTCTCCTGCTTCGCTTGTTTGCCCTTTTCCTTTTTCCTGTGCTTGCTCGGTCTGAAGGCCAGCACCTTCCTCGTTATCCTATCCATAGCCTCCATATCGACCTTTGGCTTCTTCTTCTCTGCCATGCGGTTTACTCCTCAGTTAGCCTCTCCCATGTGAGCCTATTGCCAAACGCGTTGCGGACCAGATGCTCAATGCGCACCATTGTGTGATTATACACGTTCCCTTCATTTAGGCGGAACACGAATTCATTGATGTAGCGCGCCATGTGCTTCTTCGACCAGTGATGGTAAACGCCTGTATACCCGCGCTTGAGTACCGCCCACACGCTCTCGATGCTGTTGGTGTGCGCGTCGCCATCACGATAGCGTCCTGCGCTGTGGGATACCGCACCATGATCGTAATACACTTCCAAATTTCTGTAGCCATGATGTTCGTCAGTGTACACCGTGGAACCTTCTTCAACATGGTGCAAAACTTCCTTCTCTAAGATCGTAGCCCCTACTCCTTCAACAGGTTTAGCAATAAGCTGTCCCTCGCGTTGTTTCATACCGAGAACAGGCTGTTTACCTCCTACACCGCCTCCAGTGTGAAGTCGCTTGTCCTTGTGCTTGTTCCCCTCTTTACCGCCAATAAACGTCTCGTCAATCTCCACCTCACCATCCAACTGTACAGCCTCAATGTCGCACGCCTCGCGCAAGCGATGCAACATGAACCAAGACGACTTCTGGCTGATGCCCAACTCCTTCGATAGTTGCATACTGCTGATACCCTTACGCGCAGTCTCCAAGAGGTACATCGCGTATAACCACTTATTTAGTGGTATATGCGATCTCTCAAAAACCGTGTCGGTCCGTACAGTGAACTTCTGCCTACACTCCTTGCACAGATAATACAGGAACCGTTTGAGTTTGGTAACCCGCTCGCAACCACAGTGCGGACAAGACACGCCCTCCTCGCCCCATCGCAATTCCTCAAGGTACTCAATAGCTGCCTTCTCGTCAGGGAACTTCTCAAAGAACTCGAATACACTGATCGTTCCTCCATGTAGCCTACCCATAACGCGTCTCCTCTTGGTGTACCAATAGGAAAACCCACTGCTATATAGCAGTGGGCCAATAGAACGTCGCGAGATGCTTCTCGCTCTTTGATTGTACTTACATGCTAACACACTTTGTGAAACTTGTCAAATTTGAGCAGAAGTGAGGCTGCGAATTTGCAGAATGATGCGCATTTAGGAAAGCGCACCACGTTTGTGGTACGCTTTCCGGTGGGCTGTGCCTCTACTGTGCGATCTCTGTGCGGCACGTACACAGAGATAGTCAACGCGTGGACAATTTGACTGTGAATTAAAAAAATAGGAACCACGAACAACAGTAGAGATAGCCTGTTGCCACTTCGCTGTGAACTCAAGTTAGTAATTCCCTCTAGCAGCCGGATAGGGAAGGGTTCGGTGGGGTGAAGGGGGGGAGCGAGGGCCACCGAAGAGGAGATAGAAGTCGGCCGATTCGGGGATACCGGGGTGGTTGGCGCGGTGGGAAAGGAGCGCTAAAGGGGGACGGTTGCGCCTCGCAGAGGGCGCGGTCCTGATTGGGAACGGAGCGGGTCAAATGGGTAGCGTCATGCTGCATGGTCTTCTGCGGCACGAGAGGTAGCGATGGGCAGATGCGCGTGGGAGCGATGCATGAGCGATAACGAGCGTTGGCGAGTGTTTACGAGCGTAGGCGTGTGTTTACGAGCGATTACGAGCGTTTACGAGGAAAATTTGAGTGTTACTGCGGCGGCGGACTGTCTGCGGAACAGTAGGAAGGGTCATTTCACAGTCATGCGCTGGGGGGACCGGCTGGCGGAAGCATGGCAGGCAGGGTCAGTGGCTCTTTGCGAGTTAAAATATAATATATATTTTAAATTCGACCTGGGGGGGTAACAACGCAATGTCTACGGAGAGCCACGGGAATACAGTTTTTATCCGCGAAGGGAGGCGAAGAGGCGCGAAGAACACCTCTCTCTTGATGTACAAAGTGTTGGCAAGGGGGGGAGGGTGAGTGGGGGCGCGGGGTGGAGCGCGGAGGCATAACAGTATGGGATGTACGCACATGTGGCGGCATCCTCTTGATACATAGACAGGCTGCCAGTATAATGTGCCTGCCTTGAAGGGCGTGTCCTCTGCCGATTAGATCAATGCCGGCGCGTTCGCTACCAACGTTGGAAGTCCAGTCTTTTCCAGTCTCAGCAATGTTTCCCGTCGACTTTCGCGGTCGGACATGGGAGGGCTGGCAAAGAATACTGGGTTACAATGTCGGGTTGAGAAACGCTCGACGGCTGGGTATCCGTCCCCGCGTGAGAGTCTCGTGTGTCTGATCGAATATTATCCGGTTCGCTCAAAGTGAAGGCCCGCCAGCTGGGCTTTGACTTTTGCCGCATCATCAAGGTGGAGGAGGCGCCGCACGCGGCGTTCTTTGCCGGCTGGGTCGCATTGGGGCGGGCGGGCGAGATGGGCTATTTGACCCGCCACCTGGAGAAGAGGCGCAGTCCTGCCCTGCTGGCCGAAGATGGTCCGGCGTTTCGATCTCTGATCGTCCTGGGCGTTGATTATCATCGCTTCGACCTGGCGGCGGAGATTCTGGATGATCCTTCGCGGGGGATCATCGCCCGCTATGCCTGGGGGGACGACTACCACGAGATCATCCGTCCGCTGCTGTACGAGCTGGACGGCTGGCTGCGTGCCCAGACCGGCCGGTCGACGATGGGAAAGGGCCTGGTGGATACCGGTCCTGTACTTGAGCGGGACTGGGCACAGCGGGCAGGCATGGGTTTTACCGGGAAGAACTGCTGTACGATCCAGCCGCAGAGAGGCAGCTGGCTCTTTCTGGCAACGCTGCTCGTGCCGGAGCGGTTGGCGGAGGACCCGCCAGCGGCAGCGCTTCGCGGCGGGACGCCAGGGACGGAGGAGACTCTTGCCGGCTTGCCATCAGATGGTAACTATGGGGCCTGGCAGCTGCAGGACGGTTGGAGCGAGTCTTCGATGGAGTCGAAAGGCGGCGCGCTGAAGATCGAGGCGGAGTCTCCCGCGGTCGCGCTGGCCACATGCGGCCACTGCACCCGTTGCCTGGATGCCTGCCCGACTGATGCCTTTGTCGGACCGTTTCATCTCGACCCTCAGCGCTGTATTTCCTACTGGACGATTGAGTCGCGCAAACCGATTCCCTTGGAATTGCGGCCCCTGTTTGGCAACCGGGTCTTCGGATGCGATATCTGCCAGGAGGTCTGCCCGTGGAATCAGCGGCTGGCTGAGCGGTCACCGTTGCTGGAAGGGCTGAAGGCACAGCATGACCGGGTTGCGCCGCCGCTGCTGGAAGGGTTCGAGCCACGTTATCCTTACTGGCTGGAGCCGGACGCCTTTGCGAAACGCTGGCGGCGTTCGCCGTTGAAGCGGGCGATGCGGTCGGGTATGCTGCGCAATGTTTGCGTTGCGCTCGGGAATTGGGGTGATCCGGCGGCCTTTACGGGATTGGAGGCGGCAGCAGCCGACGAAACGGCGCTGGCGCGAGGACACGCAGCATGGGGGCTGGGGGAACTGCTGCGCCGACATAACGATTGTCGGGCCGCGGCCTGTCTGGAATCCCTGCTTGGCGAAGAGCGGGACGAATGGGTACGTGAGGAGATTGGCGCGGCGCTCGCGCGCGGGAATGAAACTTTAGGGGCAAGCGGGCGTAGAGAAGAATACAGCCGGATTGATGGACACTGATCTTGCTTGCCAGGCAGTGTCTTCGACATAAGGAGAGCACCTATGGATATCGGACGAGCGCTGACTTACTTTTCAGAGGACGAACGCTGGGTCGAGAAGACGGCCATCGGCACGGGGCTGCTTCTGATCAGTTCATTGCTGCTGGTGGCGTTGATCGGCGTCATAGGCTACTTCATCCTGTTCGGTTACCTGGTGCGTCTGATCCAGAACGTGCGCGACGACGTCCATCCTGTCCTGCCGGAATGGGACCAGTGGGGTGACGATTTGGTTCGGGGCTTGAAGCTGATCTGTGTCTACCTCATGTGGGCGCTGCCGATCATCCTGGTTTCGGTACCGATGTTCATCATCGGCGTGGTTGTCTCGGAGAATGTTCGATACGCAGACGGTGATATAGGCGCAGTGTTCATACTGTGCTCCCTGTGCCTGCAGTTTCTGGTTGGCATCGCCTTCCTGGTCTTTCAACCCGGTTTCACAGTTGCTTTTGCCAGGAACGAGACAATCAGCGAAGGGCTTCAGGTTTCAGAGATCTGGGACTGGACTCGCGACAATATAGGAAATGTCGCGATTGTCGCGATTCTCACGGTGATTGCCAGCATGATCATAACGACGGTCGGCAGCATCGTGGGCCTCATTCTTTGCGTAATCGGCGTGGTTGTTACTGTGCCGCTTTCGCAGCTGATCACTTACTACTTCCAGAGCCACCTATACGGCCAACTGGCGCGACTGGCCGGGGAGAGCGCGGAAGAGATCAGTTCGGATCCGACGCCGGCGCCTGGCAGTGGGTACGAATGGACAGCTGAACCTGCCGAAGAATCTGAGCTCTCAGCCGAAGTGGTCCCGCCGGCTGTGTTTGACCCTCAGGCCGAGCCGGAGCCGTCAGAAAATCCCGAAGCGACGCTCGACACGGAGATGCCAGACGAGGGGGAGCCTCAAGCGGATTCTGCCGGACGAGCGGAGGACGGTCAGGCGGAGGAGAATACTCAGCCGGAGGAGGAAGACCAATCCGGGGAAGGTGTTGGGCCCAACGAGGACAGGTCTTCTTCGGAGCCGAAGAGCCAGTAGAGGCGAGATTACCGGGGCGACGAAGAACGTCAGAAAAGGAATAGCCCGTGCGAGAATTGACGGTTTCGCACGGGCTTTTTGTTCGGAGTACATTGGCAGGCGCCGGACCGTAAGCAATGGGGCGGTTCCGATAGACCGCCGCAGACTTTCCGGCTCGGGCTACCTGCTGCCGGCGAACCCATTTGCCCTGTCAGCCGGCGCAGGATTTGGAGTCCTTAACCATTTGCACGAAATAGCGGTGCCAGCGCAGGTCGTCGGTCAGTTCGGGGTGGAAGGCGGTGGCGAGAATTGGCCCTTTGCGAACCGCCGCGATGACGGAATGGTCTTCGTCGTGGAGGGCTGCAACAGTCGAGAGGGTCTCCACGTCTTCGGCGACGGAGGTGATGGCGGGGGCGCGGATGAAGACGGCATGGAACGGTCTGTCGCCGAGCGCGGGCACATCGAGATCGGCCTCAAAACTGTCGACCTGGCGGCCGAAGTAATTGCGGTTTACGGTGACGTCCAGGCCGCCAATCAGGGCCTGGCCGCCCAGCTTCTGCCCGGTTGCGCGTTCGGCCAGCAGAATCATGCCGGCACAGGTGCCCCAGGTAGGTTTGCCGCCGTGAACCCAGCGCCGCAGGGGTTCGACCAGACCCCAACGTTCGGCGACGAGGCCCATACTGGTGCTCTCGCCGCCGGGAATGATCAGGCCGTCGAGGTCGTCCAACTCCCGGGCCAGCCGCACTTCGGCGGCCTCGACGTTGAGCCGCTTCAGCATGGCGATGTGCTCGCGAAAGGCGCCTTGAAGCGCGAGGACTCCCAGACGGATTTCGCTCATCTGCCGTCTTCTCGCTTTGAGAGGAGATTGAAGGGAGTCAGGACAGGAAACGGGGCGCGCATTGCGAAGTCCTTCGGATTGCGCGTGAACGGAAGTCTGATTCGCGGTCTTTTCGCAGGCTGGCGAAGGCAGGCGTCGCCAAGCGAAGCTGGTATCACAGTTCCTTCGAAATCAACCGGGAGGCCGGTTCGAGTCATCGCCGAGAGCTGCGGGTCAACCCTGGCGTTCCTTCTTGTGGAATGATCCCGACACGATACCGGGTCCTGGGCCGGCTGGCGATCCGTATACACAAAAGTCATAAACACAATAGTCGTAAATGCAATAACAGCTTTCTGGCCGCCGGACGCAGATACACCATGCACGCCTGCGACCACCTGAGCGCGGGATGCACAATTCACTAAGACATTCGCCTTCGGTCAATCCACGCTTCAGGGAGGGCGCACAGCGCGGCGGCAGATGAAAGCGTATCCTCTGCCGCCGCCAGGAAACGAATTCAGGGGCAGGCTTTGCGCCCGCTACCAGCCGCGTTCCGCCATTTTCTCGGCCTCGGAGAGGTCGGTGACGTTGATGCCGACCATAGGCGCGCCCAGATTTTCGCTCACTTCCGCCAGAATGTGGGGATCATTGAAGTGTGTAACCGCCTGGACGATGGCGTGGGCGCGTTTGGCGGGGTCGTCGCTCTTGAAGATTCCGGAGCCGACGAAAACGCCGTCCACACCCAACTGCATCATCAGCGCCGCGTCGGCGGGGGTGGCGACGCCGCCGGCGGCGAAGTTGACCACGGGGAGACGGTTGAGCCCGGCCGTCTCCTTGACCAGTTCGTAGGGCGCCTGGATGTCCTTCGCGAAGGTGAACAACTCGTCCTCGTCCATGCGGTTGATGCGGCGGATGGCGCCGTTGACATTGCGCGCGTGGCGCACGGCCTCGACAACATCGCCGGTGCCGGCCTCACCCTTGGTGCGAATCATGGCCGCGCCCTCGGCGATACGGCGCAGGGCCTCACCAAGATTCCGACAGCCGCACACAAAAGGAATGGTGAAGCTGTGCTTGTTGATGTGATGGCTCTCATCAGCAGGTGTAAGGACTTCGCTCTCGTCGATGTAGTCAACGCCGAGCGCTTCCAGGATCTGCGCTTCGACAAAGTGCCCTATGCGCACCTTCGCCATCACTGGAATCGTGACCGCCGCCATGATTTCTTTGATGAGACGCGGGTCACTCATACGCGCCACGCCGCCATCTTGGCGAATGTCGGCGGGAACGCGCTCCAGGGCCATGACGGCGCAGGCGCCGGCCTCCTCTGCGATGCGGGCCTGTTCGGCGGTAACCACGTCCATGATGACGCCGCCCTTAAGCATCTGCGCCAGCCCGGCCTTTACGCCGAATGTTCCTCGTTCCACCTGTCCATCACTTTGCTGACCGTTTTTTGTACTCATGGGACTCTCGCCTCCTTGTCTGTCACAACGCGACAGAATCGTCTCCTGGTGCGCGGAGCGGGACAGATACCAGATTGAGGCACTGTTCAAACCCTTGCACCGCGAAGTTATTTCTGCTATTGTAGTCAAAAGCCCCCTGATTTTCCAACTTCACTTATTGCGCAAATGATGCCAGGGCGTCATAGCCGCGGGTTGGCCCGGCTCTTGCCCGGGCAAGGCAGATATTGGGCAACGTTTACAACTGGGAATCGCGTTCTATTGTGCAGTGTGCCTATAGGATTTTGGGCATATTGTCGGCGATTATTATTTGGTAGTTGAGAAGGTTCCAGCCTGGGGCCTCTTCATCCACTAATCCCCACACGAGCTTTTCAGACGGCAGGTCATGCCTGCAACAGGAGGAAACGCGTTTATGGAAGGCATCAACTCCGGAGACACTGCCTGGATCATCGTCGCTACCGCCCTGGTACTGATGATGACACCTGCGCTGGGGTTCTTCTACGGTGGGATGGTTCGCCGGAAGAACATTCTCTCCACACTCAATCTGAGTTTCATCACGATAGGCCTTATCAGCATACAGTGGGTCGTGATCGGATACACTCTGGCCTTTGGCACCAGTGTAGCCGGGCTGGTTGGCGGCCTTGACTACATTGGGCTGTCCAATGTTGGCGTCGAGGCGCTGGAGGGGCTGTCGATTCCGCACCTCCTCTTCGCCGCCTTTCAGATGACGTTTGCGATCATCACGCCGGCGCTGATTTCGGGGACATTTGTTGAGCGGATTCGTTTCAAAGTGTACCTGGTATTTGCTGTGTTGTGGGCCACGCTGGTTTACGACCCGGTGTGCCATTGGGCCTGGGGCGGCGGCCTCTTTGCCCGCTGGGGCGCGCTGGACTTCGCCGGCGGGACGGTCGTCCACATTACGGCCGGCTTTTCGGCGCTTGCGTTCGCCATGGCGATCCGCAAACGCAAGGGGTTCGGCCAGGTCGCGATCGAGCCGCACAACATCGCGTTCACGGTATTGGGAGCGGGTCTGCTCTGGGTCGGTTGGTTTGGCTTTAACGGCGGCAGCGCGCTGGCAGCCGACGGCCTGGCAGTGCAAGCCCTTGTGAACACGAATACGGCGGCTGCGGCCGCTGCGGTGACATGGATGTTTCTGTCGTGGCGAGACAACAAGCCGAGTGTACTGGGAATCGTGACGGGCGCTGTTGTGGGCCTGGTTGCGATCACGCCGGCGGCCGGCTTTGTCACGCCGATGTCGGCGCTCCTGATCGGCGCGATTGCGGCGCCTGTCAGCTATTACAGTATCGACCTGCGCGAAAAGCGCGGTCTGGACGAAAGTCTGGACGTATGGGCCTGTCACGGCATGGCGGGTGCGTGGGGGGCGCTGGCAACCGGCCTGTTCGCAACCGCCTCAGTCGGCGGCACCGACGGCCTATTCTACGGCAACCCCACGCAGTTTGGCATCCAGTTAATGACCGTGCTGGTAACCATCGCCTACTCGGTGATCATCACCTTCATTCTGACCAAAATCCTGGATGCGGTCTGGGGTCTTGCAGTCACCGAGCAGGAAGAGGAGATCGGGCTGGACATTAGCGAGCATGGCGAGCGGGCCTATGCGTGACTAGCGAGGCAAGGTAGTGAAAGCATGGATGACGAAATCCCGGATAGCGAGAGTGGGGCAGGCGTTGTGACGGAAGACGGGAGTGAAGAGGGCGCAGGAGTGGAAAGCGAGAGTGGGGAGGGAGAAAGGTCCTAGACGTCTTCAGGGTTCAGGGTCGTGGGGCTACGCCGATGCGCCCCACCCGCGACGAAAACCG
>JAJDZJ010000014.1 GCA_022824685.1 Caldilineaceae bacterium | reverse complement strand
GTGCTGGTTGTGGGCGAGGTGGAGGAGCCCAACACGTGGACGGACCGCGAGGGGAATACGCGCGCTTCGCTGGATGTGACGGCGCAGACGGTGCGATTCCTGAATACGCGGGCGGAGAGTGAGGCGCTTGCGGGCGGCTGGGGTCAGAGTGAAGGCCAGGGCGCGCCAGCGGGCGGCGGGGCTGGTGGAGGCGCGATGGCGGGCGGTGAGGAGGATATTCCTTTCTAGGTTGCGCCAGATTACGGGTCACCCGCGAGCGTGAAGTGTAGCGGAGAAAACGTTCCATGTGTCGGTCGGTTTGCCGGGGTTTTAGGTGCTGGCAGGCCGGCCGATTTTTCGTTTTGGAGAGGGGAACGGCGGGGGGAACGTGTTGGGCTGGACAGCCCCGGCCAATGGACACACAATGACGGCGGGGCACGTTTTTGCGGGGGGCGTTGCGGGGGGTGTCCCCCCGCACAAGGGAAGCCGCTTGCGGCTGACCGCCCCAAAGCGAGGAGAGAGGGAGAGAAGTGAGGAGGGAGAAGGACAAGCTAACGCGCATAGCAGTCCAAATCGAGGCGGGTTTGGGGTTATCGCTGGGGCATTCACTGAGTCGTGGAGCCCGCTTTTGCGGTCGGCCTCAGTTCCGGACGGCACACGTTGCGGCTCTTGCCGTTGATTGTGGGCCTGCGCCGTGACGGACTCGGTTTCAAGACAGAGAGTGTCATTTTGGAGGCAGCTCAGATGAAGATTGCGGAGATTGAGACCTTTTGCGTCCGGGTGCCGTTGCATCCGGTCAGCTGGCATAGCGCAAATATTGGAGGTTGGAGCGGCGCGTGGTGGGAGATGCCAATCGTGCTGCTGCGGATGAAGACGGAGTGTGGTCTCAGCGGGCTGGGCGAGGCGCCCAAAGGGGTGGCGGAGAGCACGGTTCGGCAGTATGCGCCGCTGTTTACGGGGCGGGATCCATTGGACATGACCTGGCAGCAACTGCCGATCGGGGACGTATGGAACCAGGCGGGCGGTGTCTATCAGGCGTATGAGATGGCGTTGTATGACCTGGTGGGCAAGGCGCTGGAGTTGCCGGTTTACCAGTTGCTTGGGGGGGCGTATCGCGACCGTGTGCGGGGGTCTCTTTGCAGCGGGCAGATGTGGCCCGATGATGCGGCGAGGCGCGCGCGGCTGGCAGCGGAGCTGGGCATTGATGTGCTCAAGATGAAGGCCCCGATGTGGGCGACCCGGTGGTGGAACGCATTGCAGCCATTAACAGGGCGGTTGGCACGGACGTAAAGGTGACCGTCGACGCGGGGCAGCACCTGCGACATCCGACGCGTGTTTTGGAGATCGCGCGCGGCCTGGAGCCCTATCTCGACAACATAGAGTGCTTTGAGGATCCGGTCTCGCGCAGTAATCTGGACTGGTACGTTCTGCTCAGAGAAAAGCTGGATTTTCCTCTGGCATTGCACCTGGGCAGTCATCAGGATGTGATCAACGCGGTCAAGCGCGAGGCGTGCGACTACCTGAACCTGGGCAGGAGCTTAAACGAATTCAAGCAGGGCACAGCGATCGCCGAGGCAGCCGGCATGCCAGTCTGGCATGGGTCGGGGGTCGGCCTGGGTGTTTCGGAGGCTGCTTACGTGCATGCGTGCGCGGCGTCAGAGGCGGCGACGCTGTCCAGCGATATTGTGGGGGAGTTGCTGCGCGTGGATGATCTCATTGTTCGCCCGCTTGCGTTCGAGGACGGTTACTTCAGGGTCCCGCAGGAGCCGGGTTTGGGAGTTGAACTGGATGAGGGGGCGCTGGAGCGGTTCGGCGTTCGCGGTTTTTGAACCGTGATCGGACGCTTTAGGGATTGTTTGCGCATCAGACGCGGACGGATTGGCCGGCGCGGGCGGAGCGCTGGGCAGCGAGGAGGGAGCGCAGGATGGCGCGGCCTTGGGAGCCGGTGAGGCAGGGCGGCGCGGCGGTGTGGAGCGCGTCGATGAGGTGGCGGGTGGCGTGGATGAAGCTGTGTTCCCAGCCGGTGGGGATGTCGTGGAAGGCGCGGGTTTGGCCGTCGCGGCTGAGGGCGAGCGCGGGGGCGTCGGTGAGGCGGCCGTGGCCGCCGTTGATCCAGATGACGCCGCTGGTTCCTGTGATCTCGATGCGGTCGTCCTGGGCGTAGTAGCGGGTGTCGATGTGTAGCTGGGGCGAGTAGACGACTTCGAGCGAGCCGAGGCGGTTGCCGGGGAACTTCCAGGAGACGATGGCGGGCGTGTCGAGGACGCGGCCGGGCATGAGCTCCATCTCGCCGATCCAGGCGTGGGTCTCTTCTGGCTGCCCCATGAAGTGGTGGGCGAGGGCGAATTTGTGGTGGCCGTCGTCGAAGAGCATGGGACCGCCGTCGCAGATGTCGGGGTTGAAGCGCCAGGCCCAGGCGGAGAGGGGGACGTGCCAGGCGGTGGGGCTGAAGCCGGCGTTGCTTTTGATGCGGATGGTGAGGGGTTCGCCGATTTCGCCGGCGTCGATCAGCTCTTTGGCGCGCACGATGGGCGGGTAGAAGAGGAGGTTGTCGTAGACGCGCAAGGTTTTGCCGGCGGCGGTTGCGGCGGCGATCATCTCGTCAGCCTGGGCGAGGTTGAGGGCCATGGGCTTCTGGACGGAGACGTGTTTTCCGGCGGCGAGCGCGTCGAGGGTGACGGGGTGGTGGAGGTGATGGGGCAGGAGGATTTCGACGAGGTCGAGATCGGGCAGGGCGAGAAGGTCGCGGTGGTTGGTGAAGACGCGGTCGGGGGGCACGTTCCACTCGGCGGCGCGGCGCTGGGCGGTTTCTTCGTCAGTGTCGCAGACGGCTGAGAGCTGGGCGCGCTCGTTTTGGCGGTATTCGAGGGCGTGGAGGTCGCTGATGCGGCCAGCGCCGATGAAGGCTACGCGCAACATTGGATGGGGGGTGCTCCTCAGTTCAGTCCCCGTCCATCTCCAGACGGCCCAACCCGATCAGGGATTCCAGGTCCTCGGCGGCGTCGGGCATGTAGCGGGTCACAACATCGCGGACCTGCTCCAGATCATCCTCTTCGGCGAGGCCGAGCATTCTTGACAGATCGCCCAAATCCTGTGGGCGGGATGTTTCCATTTTCATCAGGACGAGATAGGGAAGGCCGAGGACAGGGAACCCGGCCGGGTCGCGTTGCTCCTGTTGGAAGGCTTCGTCGATCCAAGGGAAAGGGATGAGTCGCAGGTTGATTTTGACGCCGTCCGGGGCGTTCAACATGTGGCCAGGTATCGACAAATCTGAGGCTATTTGATAGCCGGCCTCCCTCAAGCGCGCGAGCGCGGCGTCACCGTCCTCATGGTGGACGAGGATGTCGAGGTCGCGGGTCATGCGTTCGGGCATGTAGGCGCGGGTGGCTACGGCGCCAACAACTGCCCAGCGGATCCCCGTCAGTACAACTCGCAGATCGGGCCAGGCGTAGACTGCGGAGCGTTCACGCAGGAATTGGGGCGCGCTGCCGGTACCCGGCTGCTGGCGGCGCAGAGAGATGGAGATGAGGAAGCGGCGTCTCTGGGCCGGGGTGAGCTGGCCATCGGGGGCGATGGCGGCGATGGCTGGCGGCGCCTTCGTGCGCTTGTTTGCGATGTCAGCCGACCTCCGTGTTGGTGGGGTAGAGGTCGATGCGTTCGGCGTTGGCGCGCAGGGGGAGGCCGGCGGCGTAGAGGACGGTGTCGGCGATGTCCTCGGACTGCATCATGAGCTTGCGGGCTTCCTGCGGGGGCGGGCTGGGCCGGCGATCGAGGAGGGGGGTGGCGGTGACGCCGGGGTTGATGATGCAGGCGCGCACGCCGTGGGGATTGCCTTCCTCGTTGGTGACGCGGTTGAGGGCGTGCATGCCCAGTTTGGCGCTGCTGTAGGCGACGCCGGAGAGCAGGCTGGGGAAGTTGGCGGCGCGTGAGCCGATGTTGATGATGGTGCCGGCGCCGCGGGCTTTCATCTGCGGCATGAGCAGGTTGGTAAAGAGGTAGGCGCTGACTAGGTTGACGTCTGCGACGACGCGCCAGTCTTCGATGGTGGTGGCGTCGATGCTGCGGTTGACGACGTTGGTGCCGGCGTTGTTGACGAGTATGTGGATGGGGCCGAGCTCGGCATCGATTTTTTCGACTGTGGCGCGGATCTGGGCCTCGTCGCCGATGTCGCAGGGGAAGACGAGGGCGCGACCGCCGTCGTCTGCGATGCGCTGGGCGAGGGCCTGGAGCACTTGCTCGCGGCGGGCGATCATCGCGACATAGGCGCCGGCGGCTGCGAATTTCAGCGCGATGGCTTCGCCGAAGCCGCTGCTGGCGCCGGTTACGATTACGTTCTGGCCGGAAAAGTCAGGCAATGTACGGTCTCCTTGTGTGATCCTGGGCGTTCATCCGGTGTAAGGACGGCGCGCAGGCTTAGTCGTTGCTCAGTTTCAAGAGGTCATCGACGGTGATGGGCTGGCCGGTGGCGATGGAGTGGTTGGCGGCGATGCCGAGCAGGATGGAGGCGGCGCCGTCGATGTGGGTGGCGGCGCGAGCGAAGGGATCGTCCGGTGGATCGGGGTGGAAGATCTGCTCCAGCATGACGCGATCGCCGCCGCCGTGGCCGCCGACGCCTTCGGGGATATCGACCTCGTAGGGCGCGCCGTGCATGGGAAAGACATAGATATGCTTGCCGCCGAAGACGTTCAGCTGGTTGGCGGCTTCGGGGAGGGTTTCCTCCTGGCCGGCGACGAATGTGCGTCCGACGGCTTCGATGGCCTCGACTTCGATGCGGCCGCGGTCGCCGGTGACGGCGGCGCGGTAGCCTTCCCATGGGCAGTATGCGAGCAGCGAGTAACTGAGGATGATGCCGTTGCGGTAGCGGGCGGTGACGCTCATGGTGTCTTCGGCGGTGATATTGTCGCCGAAGACGTTGCGGTCGCGCAGGTAGCCACTGTCGGCTTCGGCGTTGAGGTAGAGGCTTTTGAGGGTCTCGTCGGATTCGAGGCTCATGGCGAAGGGATCGCCGGCGGCGGCCTCCTCGCCGGTGTAGCGGTCGTAGCTGTAGGTTTCGCCGCGGGCGGCGGCGTTTTCGCGGCCATAGAAGAGGAGATCGCCCTGGGCATAGACGGTTTGGGGGATGGAGTCGATCCACCAGTTGATGAGGTCAAAGTGGTGGGTGGACTTGTGAACGAGCAGGCCGCCGGACTTGTCCTTTTCGCGATGCCAGCGGCGGAAGTAGTCGGCGCCGTGGCGGGTGTCGAGCACCCAGGAGAAGTCGACGTGGCGGGGGCGGCCGATCGCGCCTTGCATGATGAGTTCGCGCACGGTGGTGGCGAGGGGCGCGTAGCGGTAGTTGAAGGTGACGCGCAGGGAGCGGTCTGTCTTCCGGATGGTGTCGAAGATCTGGCGGGCTTTGGCGTCGTCGGTGGTCATCGGCTTTTCGGTGATGGCGTCGCAGCCCAACTCCATGGCGCGGCAGATGTAGTGGTGGTGGGTGGCGTCCATGGTGGTGACGATGACGACGTCCGGTTTGGTTTCGGCGATCATGCGGTCGAAGTCGTCGGCGTGGTAGGTGGGCAGGGGCCCGCTGCCGGCGCGCTGCCGGATCTGCTGGTTGTAGAAGTCCATGCGCGTTTGGCTGAGGTCGCAGAGGGCAACCAGTTCATTCCACTGTGCGTAGTCGCCGAGGATGGCGTGGATGTACATGCGGGCGCGGCCGCCGGTTCCGACGAGTGCGTAGCGGCGTTTTGGTAATGGCACGGGATGGGTCCTTTTCTGGACTGGACTATGATTTGGCTGATTCAGTTGATTCGTGCAGTTCGGATCGGTTGACCGAGTCTTGTGATAGGCTAAACCGATTGATCCGCGAAGGGTCGCGAAGGGGCGCTAAGAACACCGAGGGCTGATCGGATACTTTCCTGACGGCGCGGCCTTCTGCGGATGAATTCTTTGCTTCTGTAAATCGCTGTCGAGATAATCGTCATCGCGACTTGGAAGCATTGGTTGATTTTCGAAAGCGCAGAGCGTTGGTCAGATGGCAAAGGGAAAGGGCAATGCAATACAAGGGATTCTCAGCATCCATACAGTACGATGAGCGAGACGGCATATTTCACGGCCAGTTGACGGACAGCTTCGACAACGTCTACTTCGAGGGCAGCTCGGTCGAAGAGCTTGAGATTGCGTTTCGAGAGGCGGTCGACGACTACCTGGACTACTGCGCCGAGACAGGCCGCGAGCCGTCATAGCGGCCTGAAATCTCCCGCAGAGTCACCCCTTTAATCCATCCTCCAACCGTCACCCTGGCATCCCCACTTGTCTGCCGGACAGGTCCAGCGGGGGCGGGGGCCAGTGCAGGCCGCGCTGGCCTGAGAGTTCGCGGTTTTTGACGGGCTGCCATTGCTGGTGGGGCAGCCCGACCAGCTGGCCGTCCTGCAGCCATTCCTCGTCGTTGCCGTAGAGTTCGCTTACCAGGCGCGCGGTGAGGCGCTGGCGCAGGTCGGCGTGCTCCTCTGAATCGCTCAGGTCGTTCATCTCCTGCGGGTCGGCTTCCAGGTCGAACAGCTGAAAACGGTTGCCGGAAGGATAGTAGATCAGTTTGTACCGGTCCTGCCGGATCATGCGCGTGGCCATGGGCCCTTCGCCGACTTCGCCGAAGAGATAGGGGCGGCGTGTTTCGCCGACCATGGAGATGCCTTCGACGGTTTCCGGGATGGGGATACCGGCGAGGTCGAGCAGGGTGGGCATGACATCCTGCCAGCCGACGAGGCGGTCGTCCTGGGCGCCGGCGGGCGTGCGGTCGTCGCCGGCGGGGCCGAGGAGGAGCATGGGGATGTTGGCGGACTGCTCGTAATAAAGGCGCTTGGCCCAGAGGCCGTGCTGGCCGAGCATGTCGCCGTGGTCGCTGGTGAAGCAGATGATGGTGTTGTCGAGCAGCCTTTCTTCGCGCAGGGTGCCGATGACGCGGCGCAGCTGGTGGTCGATATGGGTGCAGAGCGCGTAGAAGGCGCGGTGGATGCCTCGGAGCTCCTCGTCGCTGAACGAGATGCCGTAGCGCGTCTGTATCGTTTGCAGCGCGTAGGGTAGGTTTTCGAAGTCCTGCGACCACTCGGACCGGTGGGGGAGCGGAATGTCGATGTCGCGGTAGAGGTTGTAATACCATTCCAGCGGCACGAGGGGCGGGTGGGGATGGCAGTAGGAGAGGAACCAGAAGCCGGGCCGGGTGGGGTCGCGGCGGCGGATCATGCGACACATCTGGTCGGTGGCCCAGTTGGTGACATGGGTCTCTTCGGAGAGGTGCCAGGGTCGGTAGCTGTATTCGTTGTTGCTCATGCCGTGGGCGAAGGAGCGGCCGGGATGGCCCTGTTCGCCGAGCCAGAGCTCGTAGTCGTCGATGGCGCCGAGGATGGGGCGGCCCTCTTCGGCGAGGATGACGTCGTCGAAGCCGATGCGATCGCGCTGGGGGAAGACGTGCAGCTTGCCGACGGCATAGGCCTGGTAGCCGGTGTCGCGGAAGGTCTGGGCGACGGTGGGCAGCTGCGGCATCGGCTCCTGGACTTTGAAGACGCGGTCTCCGTGGGTGCGGGTGGTGGCCCCGGTCATGAGTGTGCGGCGGGCGGGGATGCAGACGGGGCACTCGGCGTAGGCGTTGGTGTAGCGGACGCCGGCGCCGGCGAGGCTGTCGAGAGTGGGCGTGCGGACGGCGGGATGGCCGGCGCCGGCCATGAGGTGGGCGGGCCAGTGGTCGGTAGAGATGAGCAGGACGGAGGGCGCGTCCGGGCCGCGTTGGGGTTGGGAAGCCATAGAGAGACTCCAGACGTTAGTGGTATTGGGCCAGGCCGGCGATGGCGGCCTTCACTTCGCGGCCGATTTCAGCGGGGACGGGCGGGTTGAAGGGCGCGCCTTCGCCGCCGTCGATGTCGTCGAAGCCGCTCTGTGCCATGGCGGAGATGACGGCGGAGTAGTTGTAGCGGCGGCCATCGCGGAAGCGTAGCTCTTCGAGGGCGGAGATGGCATCCTCGACGCGCTGGGACTCGGCGTGGTCGCCGGCGCGCTGGGCGTTGTTGATGGCGTCGGAGGCCTTGGAGTAGGCGACGGCGATGCCGGAGGTGTGACCCTTGGTACCGAGCTGGGAGGCGCGGGTGCAGCGGTCGCCGATGCCCCAAATGACGAGGCCGTTGTCGCCGATGGCCTGCACGAGCGGCTGAACATCTTCTTCGCCGGTGCCGACTTTGACGCCGACGAAGGCTTCGGAGTCGCGGAAGAGCCTACCCATCTGCGAGAGGTCGCGGCTGTCTTTGAAGTAGTAGATGAGGCGGGCGCCGAAGCGGTCGTCCATCTCTTCGCCGAAGGCCATGAACTCGTTGTACATGCCGTCGGGGTCGTAGACGCCGGCGAGGGGCATGATCAAGTAGGCGTCGGGCGGGCGCTGCAAGGTGTTGAGCTCGCTGATGAGGTCCTTGGCGTCGGCGAGGGGACTGGGCAGGATGCCGGCGACGTAGACGCCCTCGTCACCCATTGCGCGGGTCGTGATATCAACGAGGCGGACCTGCTCGGCACGGGTCATCTGGTGGATGGGGCTGGTGCCGGCGATGGAGAGCACGCGGGGGCGGCCCTCGCTGAGGTTGTTGGTCTGCATGAGGTAGCGGACATTTTTGAGATGCGCGTCGTAGTCGATGCTGCCGGCGCGGTAGGGGGCGCAGGGGATGGCGGTCACGCCTTCGAGCGCGGACAGCAGCTCATTGGTGGAAAGTTGGGGGGCAGTGGCGACAGTCATGGAGGCTCCTCCTGGGAACGCGTGCAAAATGGCGGGGGCTTTACCTGCTGCACGGTTACAGATGTGAAGTTGTGTTCTGCGTCGTCAGTTGCCGTATTCTACCACTGACACGCGATTTCGCTCTACCCAATCCCAGTTGATGTCAACGCCGAGCCCGGGTCCCTGGGGGATGGAGACGTGGCCGTTGGCGTCGATGGATTCGAGGTCGTCTACGTAGTCGATGTAGAGTTCGGGCACGTGGCTGGCGGGGGCTTTGGGGTGGAGGAGGCCCATTTCGTAGTAGTTGGTGTTGCGGATGGCGGCCATGCACTGGCGCTGGGCGGGGCCGGGGCCGTGGAATTCGAGGTCGATGCCGAGGGCTTCGCAGGCGTGGGCGAGCTTCATGACGCCGGTGATGCCGTCGTAGCCCACGTCGCCGCGCACGTAGTCGGTGGCGTCGGCGATGGCGAAGTCGATGTGGGGCTCGAGGGAGCGGACGTGTTCGGTCTGGAGGATGGGCGTGTTGATCAGCTGGCGCAGTTTGCGGTGGGCGAACTGGGAGATGCCGCCGTCGCGGTAGGGGTCTTCGTACCAGAAGAAGCGGTTTTCGTCGCAGGCCCAGCCGACTTTGACGGCGTCGCCGAAGGTCATCAGCTCGCAGGCGGGGTCGAGCATGAGGTCCATTTTGTCGCCGACGCGTTTGCCGACGGCGTGGACGTTGGCGACTTCCTGGCTGACGGGGGCGCGGCCCCAGCCGTGGATTTTGAAGGCGGGATAGCCGAGATCGAGGCATTGCTCGGCGAAGTCGGCGAAGGCTTCGGGCGAGGAGAGGCCGTCGGGCTGGTGGTCGCCGTGGTAGGTGCTGGCGTAGCAGGGGACGCTGTCTTTGTAGCCGCCGAGCAGTTTGTAGATGGGCTGGTCGTAGAGTTTGCCGGCGATGTCCCAGAGGGCGATGTCGACGGGGGCGAAGCCGATGCGTGCGACCTGGCGGAGGGCGCGTCTGACTTCGGTGTAGATCAGTTCGCGCTGGAGGGCGCTGCGGCCGATGAGGAAGTGGATAAAGGTGGGGAGGGTCGAGTATTCGGCCCCGCCGCCGCCGGCGTATTCGCCGACGATGCCCTGGTCGGTTTCGATACGGAGGATGCTGCCCTGGGTCTTGATGCGGCTGTTCGGTTCGTAGACGAGGTTGAAGCCGTTGTAGTCTTTGCCGAGGTTTACGCGTTCACATTCATAGGTGTGGATTTCGATCTTGGTAATGATTGGGTCGGCCATGGTTGTTCCTTGTGTGGGGTGGAGGGTTGGGATGGGAAGGTGTCTGGTCTATTTTACACTGAGTTGCGGGGCTTGGCATTTTATTGGGGGGTGTTGTCAGGGCAATCGCATCTAAATCTGTAGGCCGATTCAGTTGAAATTGTGGCCAGAAGAAAGCGAGAATAAGTGGAAATCACCCTGCGCTTACTGAATATCGACGGGAAGACGCCGCGGATCAGGCCCTCAGTCGGCGAGA
>JAJDZJ010000013.1 GCA_022824685.1 Caldilineaceae bacterium | reverse complement strand
TATCTCGCCGACTGAGGGCCTGATCCGCGGCGTCTTCCCGTCGATATTCAGTAAGCGCAGGGTGATTTCCACTTATTATCGCTTTCTTCTGGCCACAATTTCAACTGAATCGGCCTACAGATTTAGATGCGATTGCCCTGGCCGCCGGTGACGTCCCACTTGCTGACGGCGGCTGCGGTGACGAAGGCCATGCCCATGCCGCCGACGGCGAGGAGGCCGCGAGCGGTGAGGAAGCGGCGGAAGTTCTGGTCTCTTCGGAGAATGCGGCCGAGCCTGGTCCAGAGACGGAGGCGGCTTTCGTCGGTGCGGGGGACCTGGCGCACGGGCTCGCGGGTGAGGGCGAGGACGGCCCAGCCGGCGAACATGAGGATCGTGGCGAGGCCGAAGAGGATGAGGAAGTTGCGGGGGAAGGGCAGGGCTTCCAGGATGCGGCTGCTGCCGATGGCTCCGAGCGCGCCGGCGATGCCGCCGACGAACATGGTGACGCCCATGAGGCGGCCGCGGCGGGTGGCGGGGAAGCAGACGGCGAGCAGGTCTTGCCAGGCGGGGGCGATGATGCCGGCGCCGAGGTTGTAGATGGCGAACGCAAGGAGAAAGAGCGAGAGGGCCCAGGAGGGCGAGGTGACTGCGAGCAGGGTTGTTGCGGTGAGGAGGACGAGCGGCATGCGTTCGAGGAAGAATCCGAGATTGATGAGCCAGGGTTTCTTGCGGTCGGTGCGTTCGATGTGCCCGGCGCTGAGGAGCTGGGGGAAGAACCAGCCGCCATTGGCGATGACTGCGAGGAGGCCGAAGTAGAAGGGGTTGTCGGTGAGCCGGCTGACGAAGAAGGGGAGGATGGTGGCCGGCGACATGAGGCTCTGGGCCAGGAGGAAGAAAGAGCCGTCGATGACGTTAACGCTGAAGTTCCAGTTATAGTTGCGCCACATTTCGGCTTCGACATCTTCATCGGTGCGGACGGCGGCAGGCAGGTCGACCTGCAACATGCGCCGCACCATGGCGATGGCGAACCGGCGGGCAGGGATAATGGTTCCGAGCATTGGGGCTGCAGTGGCTCGTGGTCAGCGGTGAGTGGTCGGTGGTAGTGAAGTATAGGCGGGTTGGCGCTGCTGCGCTACTTTTTGGGGGCGTGTATAATTGTGCGGTGTTCCGGTGTTCGGGAGGCGTGCGGGAGCGAGGAGGCCGGCCCCTGCATTAGACAAGGAAGCGAGTGTGGACTGCTATGCTGACTCCTGTTGAGAAGTCGCTGTTTCTGGTTGCGGTAGGGGTGTCGATCTATTTGAGCTATGCGCAGTTCCGCCGGGTGTATGCAGTGGTGCGGCGGGGGGAGGGGGCGCTGCCGACGCGACATGAGCTGGCGGGGCGGTTGTGGCAGGCGGCGGGCCGGTGGCTTACGTTCGGCAATCTGTGGAAGAGCCGTGGGCGGGCGGGGGTCTTCCATGCGTTGATCGCGTGGGGGTTCGTTTTTTATCTGCTGGTGAACGTGGGCGATACGGCGCAGGGCTTCTTTGCGATTCGCTTTCTGGGCGGGGGCGCGATCGGGGCGGTGTACCGTTTTGCGGCGGATGTGGTGACGGTGGGCATACTGGTGGGCATGGTCTACTTTCTGGCGCGGCGGTTTGTGTACCGGTCGCCGGCGCTGCGTTACCGCGAGAATGTGATGCTGGTGGAGGGGGTGAAGGCTGGGGGGATTGGGCGGGACTCGCTGCTGGTGGGCCTGTTCATTTTGCTGCACGTGGGGTTCCGGCTGGCAGGCGAGAGCTTTGCGATTGGGTTGGAGCGGCAGGCGACGGGACACGGGGATCCGGCGCAGCCGTTCGCGAATGGGGTGAGCCTGTTGTGGAGCGGGATGGACGCGGGGACGCTGACGGTGGGGCAGCATGTGGGCTGGTGGGTGGCGCTGGGGCTGGTGCTGGCGTTTGTGCCGTGGTTTCCGCGTACGAAGCATCTGCATCTGATCATGTCGGGCGTCAACTTTTTGGCGCGGCCGCCGCGGCGCTCGCTGGGCGAGCTGCCGCCGCTGGATTTTGAGGATGAGACGATCGAGGAGTTCGGCGCGGCGCGGTTGGAGCAGCTGCCATGGCCGCACCTGGTGGACGCGTACGCGTGCATCATGTGCAACCGCTGCCAGGATGTGTGCCCGGCCTATGTGACGGGGAAGGAGCTGTCGCCGGCGGCGTTGGAGGTGAACAAACGGTATGCGATCAACGAGCGGGCGGCGGCGATGGCGGCGGGGGAGGAGACGCCGCCGCTGCTGGAATACGCGATCAGCGAGTCGGCGGTGTGGGCGTGCACGGCGTGCGGCGCGTGCGTCGACATCTGCCCGGTGGGCAATGAGCCGATGTTCGACATCATGCATCTGCGGCGCTACCAGGCGCTGACGGAGAACAGTTTTCCGGACACGCTGCAGCAGGCCTACCGGGGGATCGAGCGGCAGGGCAATCCGTGGAACCAGAGCGCGCGCGAGCGGCTGGCGTGGGCGGAGGGGCTGGCGGTCCCGACGGTGGCGGAGAGGCCGGATGCCGAGGTGCTGTGGTGGGTGGGTTGCGCGCCGAGCTATGATCCGCGGGCGCGCGAGACGGCGCGGGCGTTTGCGAAGGTTCTGAACCATGCGGAGGTCAGTTACGCGGTGTTGGGCGAGATGGAGAGCTGCAGCGGGGATGCGGCGCGGCGTTCGGGGCGGGAGGACCTGTTCTGGGGGATGGCGGAGAGCAACAGCGACGTTCTGAGGGAGGTTGGGGCGCGGCGGATCGTGACGACGTGCCCGCACTGTCTTCACAGCATTGGCAAGGAGTATCACCAGTACAGCGGAAGCGAGGCGCCGCAGTGGGAGGTGATTCACCATACGCAGCTGCTGTCGGAGCTGGTGGCGGCCGGGGGGCTTGCGTACAACGTTGCGCAGGAGGGGGTGGTTACGTTCCACGATCCGTGTTATCTGGGGCGGCAGAACGGGATTGTTGACGCGCCGCGGACGCTGTTGGAGGCGGGGAACATCGAGCTGGAGGAGATGCCTCGAAATGGGCAGCAGAGCTTTTGTTGCGGGGCGGGCGGCGCGCAGTTCTGGAAGGAGGAGGAGCCGGGCGAGCGGGCGGTGAGCGCGGAGCGCTATGCGGAGGCGCGGGCGACGGGCGCGGAGACGCTGGCTGTTGGCTGTCCATTCTGTTTGACGATGATGTCGGATGCGGCCAACGCGGCGGCGGACGGTGTGGTGGTAAAGGATGTGGTGGAGTTGATTGCGGAGGGGCTGGAGGGCAGTGGTGGGTAACTGCAGTGGTCAGTGGCTAGTGGTCAGTGGTCAGTGGTCAGTAAGGGCGGTGGTTCGTGGTCGGGAGCCTTTGGGCGGGGCAGTGCAGGCAGGGGATAGTGGATAGTGGATAGTGGATAGGGGCAGGGGGTAAGGGGTTAGCGGAGGGGTGGGCCGGCGAGGGTGGCGGTTTGGAATGCGGCGTAGAAGAGGAGTGCGCAGAGGAGGGTCCAGGCGAGGGAGCGGAGGAAGCGCGGTTCGCGGATGAGGGGCTGGCGGCCGAAGTTGAGGATGGAGGGCGGGCGGTAGCGGGGCAGGAGGCCGGTGGCGATGATGACGCCGCCGGCGAGGCCGCCGAGGTGTCCCCAGTTGTCGACGTTGGTGACTGAGAAGCCGAGAAAGAGGTTGATGACGAGGATGGCGAGGGCGGACTGGAGCATGGACCGGCCCTGGCGGCCCATGTTGTCGCGGAAGCGGTAAAAGTAGACGATGGTTGCGCCGAGGAGGGCGAAGACGGCGCCGGAAGCGCCGGCGGAAAGGGCGGGGGAGAAGGCGTAGCTGGCGATGCTGCCGAGGAGGCCGCCGAGCAGGTAGATGACGGTGAAGCGGATGTGGCCGAAGTGGCCTTCGATGATGGGGCCGAGCCAGAAGAGGCCGATGAGGTTGGAGATGAGATGGATGGGGCCGATGTGGAGGAACATGGCGGTGAAGAGGCGCCAGCTCTGGCCGTGGAGGATATGGAAGTTGGATTTCATGCCGAGGTCGAAGAGGACGCGCAGGTTGGTGGGGCCGTTCCAGACGCCGTATTCGAACAGGCCGTAGAGGAAGGTGGCGGCGAAGACGAGGAGGTTGACGGCGATGAGGGCGCGGCTGACGCGGGGGCGTACGAGGGGGATATAGAAGGTGGGCGCGGGCGGGGGGCCGGCGGGGCGGGGCGGGTTGCCGAAGAGGTTCATGGCGGCCCGTTCAGAGGTCTATGGGCGACCAGTCCACGCGGCACTTTTCGGCCTGAATGATGCTGATCACTTTGTCGACGGTTTCCTCCTGGCAGTCGTCGCGATTGACGACGACGTACTGGAATTCGTGCAGATGCTGCAGTTCTTTGCGTGCGGTGGCGATGCGCATTTTCAGTCTGTCGGGCGTTTCGGTTTTGCGCTCGCGCAGCCGCCGCATCTGTTCTTCTTCGCTTTCGGCGACGAGGAAGATGGTGACGGCTTCGGGGATGAGGCGGCGGATGGTGGCGGCGCCCTGCACGTCGATGCGGAGGATCACGTCTTTGCCGCTGGCGAGGGCTTTGCGGACGTGGGTTTTGGGGATGCCTTTGTAGTCGCCATAGACGACGGCATATTCCAACAGTTCATCGGCGTCGATCATTTCGGCGAATTCGCCGACAGAGACGAAGTGGTAGTCGGAGCCGTCGATTTCATTGGGGCGGCGGGGGCGGGTGGTGGCGGTGACAACGAAGTGGAAGGGGTGGTTGCGTTTTTTCATCAGCGACAGCGTGGTATCTTTGCCGACGCCGCTGGGGCCGGATATGACCACCAGAATGGGATGGGGTTCGTTCTGCCGGTCGTAGATTGGGGCCACATCGTCCTGGATTTCTATCATAGGCGGTGTATCTGAACTGCAGTGGTCAGTGGTCGGATGTTCGTTGCTGGCTACCGCTATTTTGCAGTTGCTTTGGGCGAGGGATTGGGCTGGATATAATGATGGGCGGTCAAGCATTCTGCGCTGGGAACGGTATATGAAATTAGTATAGTGCAAATTAAAGGCGGGCGAAAAATCCCGGCGCGTATGGATTGAGGGGAGGGGCGGGAGCTAATGCCGATATACGAGTATTTCTGTTTTGATTGCAGGAAGCGGGTGAGTGTGCTGTTCCGCACGATGACGGAGGCGGAGGCGGGGGCGGCGGCTTGCCCTGAGTGCGGGGGGCCGCGGTTGCGGCGGTTGATGAGCCGGCTGCGTGTGCTGCGTTCGGAGGAGGACGGCATCGAGTCGATGGCGGAGGATTCTGCGTTGCTGGCGGGTCTGGAGCAGGAGGATCCGCGTGCGCTGGCGCACTTTATGCGCAAGATGAGCGATGGGACGGGCGAGCCGCTGGATGAGGAGATGGATGAGGTGGTGGGAAGGCTGGAGTCCGGGGAGAGCCCGGAGTCGATTGAGTCTTCGATGCCTGACGGCAGTGATGAGTAGGCAGTGGTGAGCGGTCAGTGGTCAGTGGTCAGTGGTCAGTGGTCAGTGGTCAGTGGTCAGTGGTCAGTAGTCAGTGGCCAGTGAACTGCGGATGGCTGGAGAATTGGCCATCTGCTGAGCCGCGGAGGACCGGGGAGGGCTGGTAAGGGGGCAGGGGGAAGTTTATCTTTTTGTCTGTAAAGGGGCGGCGATGAAAATCCTCTTTGAATTGGGAGGGTTTTTTTGATTGGGGAGGGTTGGGCGGGGGGGGTTAGATTTTTTCGAAGTGGTCGACGGGGACGACGAAGATGGTGGCTCCGCCGACCTGTTTTTCGACGGGGGTGGGGATGTGCATTTCGCCGGGTTCCATGACGGGGGGAAGGGGTGTTACGTATTGGACGCGGCTGGTGCAGCTTTCGCGGAAGACGGTGAGGACGTCCTCGACCTGCTCGTCCTGGACGCCGCAGAAGATGGTTGCGTTGCTGATGCGGAGGAAGCCGCCGCGCGTGCCTGTAATGGTGGCGGCGTAGCCGCGGCGACCGAGACGGTCGAGGAGGTTGGGGCTGTCTTCTTCGTTGACGATGGCGATGATCAGTTTCATTTTCTGCGTTTCTGGTTATTGGTGACCCCAATAGTAGGCGGCGGGTTTTTGCCTGCCGGGCAGGCCGCTACGGACTGACCCCCTGTTCGAGTTCTCGACTGCGTATGCTGCCCGGCTGGCTCACAGGAGGGGCAATTGAATCATATCTCATTTTGGCTGCTTCTGTCCATTGGCGAAGCGGCGGAGAGGAGGGCAACGGCGAACGGCAACACCTCTTTGATCCACGGAGGGACACGGAGAAGGGCAGGGGAACTGCGGGGGAGGGTGGTGGTTTCTCAGATTAGGGCCGGGCGGCGGCAGGGAAGGTCTGGGCAGGCGATGGATGGACGGGCGGCATTGGCGCGGCTGGCGAATGGCCGGGCTGGGCTCAGGCAGGGGCGTTGCTGAGTAATGTGGGGGCGCCGCTTACTCAAATTGGGACAGGAGGATCGAGTCCGCGCCGAATTCGGTCATGATTTTGGGCGCGCCCTCGAGGGATGCGTCGTAGAGGCCGGCGATCAGACGGAGGGGGCCGGGCGGCAGGGTTTCGGGCAGCTGGAGGCCGACGCTGCTGAATTCACCGGGGGCATTCAACTGCAGGATTGGGTCTGCCTGGGCAAGTATGCCGCCGGATTCGTTGAGCAGGTGGATGAAGATCTTTTCCCCGCCTGTAGGCGTTGCCTGGCCTTCTCTCCAGTCCATGTGTATGACCAGAATGCCGGAGGCGGTCACCGTTTGCGGGCGCAGCTGGGCCCGCGCCAGGGTCATCCCGTTTTCAAACGGCGCGTCCAGCTCTTGCCAGCCTTGCGGGTCGGGTCTCGCGTAGAGATGCACGGGGAAGATGCCGACCTGCTCCTGCAAGACCTTGCGGAAGCCGGCGGCGAGGGCATCCGGGGCAATGCCGTCGGCGTCCCAATTGGGAGCGGGCGCGGCGGGTAGAATGACCCTGTATACGTTGCCCTGGATGAGGGAGTCGACGACCTGAGCGGCGCCGTCGGCGTCATGGGGTCTGGGCGGAATCATGAACTGCTGGACATCGCCTTTGTAGTAGTAGGAGAGGGTTGGGTCGGGGAAGTTTTCGGCGATACGCACATCTTGCGGGGGGAGGCCGACGCTCCAGCGATCCAGGGTTTCGGCCAGCGCGCGCCATCCCAGAGATCTGCTGTCAAAGTAGTGGGTGCGCAGGGTGTAGACGTTGGCGGCCACAACGAGGATGATCAGGGCGGCGGCTGAAATCCGGCCGAGCGGCAACCGCGCGAGAAGGCTGGGCGGGTGGGCGGCGGCATCCGGCGCGTTGCGCGGATCCGCTGCGCCGTCGACCCAGGCGCGCCATCGCCAACCCAGGTGGGTATCAACCCAATGGCTCATTCTGGCCGCGCTGACGGTGATCAGCAGAAGGAAGGGCGGCAGCGCAGCGACGAGATAGCGTTCATCGAATATGGGACGCTGGCGGGCGCCGAGCCACGTTGCCAGAAGCGGGATGAACAGGTAGAGGAGCAGGAGGACGGTCGCGCCTGCCGGTCTGGGCGGAGTTCCGTGCGGGTCATCTGCGCGGTTGGGGGGGATTGCGCCGGTGTGGCTCCTGGGGTCGGCGGGCGCGGCTTCGCCGCCGTGTTCGGCGCTGCGCTGGCCGCTGGTTGTGTTACGGAGGCCGAAGGCGAGCCCTGCGATGATGACCGATCCGGCCAGCAGGCCTGCGGCGAACCGCCAGACGGGATGGGGGACCATTTCGCTCAGGGCAAAGACGCCGAGAGAACGCCACAGCATTGCGCCAAAGGCGGGCGAATCGCCGTTGCCGCCGTAGCCGAGCAGGGTCTGCCATGCGCTGAGGAACCAAGGCGCGACAAGAGCAAGGGTCAAGAGCTGCCCGATACTCCAACGGATGAACAGCCCGCCATCGTCTGAACGCCATGCTTTCAGGAACAGACCGGCGGGGGGTTGGGAACGGCGCGTCCAGATGTTGCGCAGCAACAGGAAGAGGACATGGAAGTTGTGGGCCAGGATGACGAAGGCGGCGTAGTAGTGGACGTGCAGCGCGACGGCCGCGCAGAGGGCGTAGGCTGCGGGCGCGGGCCACAGCCTGGGCTGACGGATGACCTGCAGAGCCAGGAGTGTGGCGGCCGCGGTGAGCGCCAGGCTGAGCGAGTACATGCGGGCGTCCTGGCTGTGCCAGATGGCGTAGGTGTTTAGGGCCAGGAGCAGGCTGGCTGTCAGGGCGGTTGACGCGCCGAGGCGAAGCTGTCTGGCGAGATGGAAGACGAGCGGGATGGCGGCCGTCCCCGCGAGGACGGAGAGAAACCGCAACGCGAACTCATGGGTTCCGGCGATCTGGAGCCAGGCGTGCTGCAGGAAGTAGCTGCCAACGGGGTGGGGTTCTCGCATCGCCAGTGTTTGGGCCACGATCCGGGCGGGGGCGTTCAGGCTGAAGAAGAAGCCGAAGCTCTCGTCCCCGCGGAGTTCGCGGAAGCCGAGGCGGAAAAGCCTGAGCAGAAAGCCGAGCAGGATCACGGCCAGCAGCGCGCCGCGCTGGAGATGCGTGTTGGCCAGAACGCCGCGCTGCAGATGCTCGCGGGCGAAGGCGGGAGCGGCGGGGCCGGCATGGCGTTGCGCGGGCTTGCCCCTGAGTTGGTCAACTACACCGTGTGCGCGCTGCCAGACGGTTCGCGCGGCGGCCAGGAGCTGAACGCGAAGGGCGACGAGCAGCCCGAGCCAGCCTATCCCGCTGGCAGCCAGACCCCAAACTGCGCTGCGGGGTCGATAGACGAGTTCGAGCGTGCCGGAACCGGCGGGCACGGGTATGGCGAGGAATGCCTGATTGGCGCGGGCTAAAGGGAGAGACTGTTCGCCCTGCCATAGCGCCTGCCAGCCGGGCAGCCATTTCTGGCTGAGGAAGAGGAGGCCGCGTTGCGCGCTCTCGATTCGGATACGCAGATGCCCAGGCGCGATGCGCTCAACCTGCAGGGCGGCCTCGCCGCCGTCGCCGAACGTGATCCGCCCATCCTGCCAGCTGTTTCCCAGGGCGCGGGCATCGGAGGCGGCGATGAGGAGTTCGTCGCGCATGTTGAAGGCGGGGTCGGCGAGGAGGGCAAGGGCTTCGCCGTCGGTTACGGCGCGTGCGCGCTGGGTCCACCAGAGCCGGGGGGAGATGTCGTTCAGCGCGTGGAGATAGGTTGTCGAGCTTTGCGGCTGGGGGAATTCGGCCAGCAACTGGCTTGGGGCGGGCAGTTCGCGTTGCCAGGTGAGGACGGCGCCGGTTCCGGTCAGCTGCCACAGCCGGTCGAGAGGAAAGTCCTGGAGGAGTTCGTTGTATTTGGCGTGGCGCAGCGGGCTTTTGCCGAGGAGATCCTCCCAGCCGAGGAGGAGACCGCTGTTGCGCGGCACTCGATGCTCGTTGTAGACGCGCGGCGGGAGGGAACCGGCCTGCTCGGCCTGAGTCTGGGCTACCTGGAGCACGGCCGCGGCTTCGGGGGGCGCAAGGCCATCCCTTACGGCGGGACCGAAGTCAAGATTGGTCGTAAAGTTGACGACAAACAGGTCGACCAGCGCCAGCGGGATCAGCGCGATGAGGGGCGTGCGCGCCAGCGGCGCGCCGGGCGTTTTGCCGCGCCCACGCTGAGAACCGACTAATTTGGCGAAGGTCAGGGCGATGAGCAGCGCCATACCGCTGGGCCAGAGCAGGGCCGCGGTTGAAAGATCGGCGCGGGCGGGAAGCTGCCGCCATACCCAGAAGAGCGTCAGGCCGGCGGTGACGGCCGCGGCAAATCCGTAGCACAGGGTTCGCCGGCGGCGCGCGGACAGCGCGGGCAGCAGCGCCATGCCATAACCGCTGAGGACGCTCAGCGAGAAGGCAACCAGGAAGATCGCCCGCTCCTGGCCGCGAAAGAGATCGCCGCCGGGCGCGACTCGATAGAAGAGGCTGTAGAGGGGGAGCCTGCCGCCGTAGGAGAGCAGCAGAGCAAGAGCCGCGCAGATCACGAAGTAGAAGGCGGCGGCGCGGGCGTGCGGATCGCCCTTTGGCAGCGAGAAGCCGGATGAAAGCAGGGCGGCGGCGGCAACAAAGGCCAGGCCGAGGGCAGCCACGCCGACGTATTGCGGGGAATACAACGTGTAGAGGCCGGGGAGCAGAAACTGCAACGTATCCCTCAATGGGAAGCCGCCGCTCGCCTCCTGGAAGGTAAGCGAAGAGCGCAGGGTGTTCTGCGTAAACTCATAGACCGGCCAGAGCTGCGCCAACGTCAAGAGCGCCAGTACCGCGGCATACGCCGCAGCCATGCCCGCGTACAGCAGCATTCTCACTGCAGCGGCTTGAACTTCGGACTTGCCTGGGCCGCCCCATCCTCGTTGCCTGCGCAGATCGCTGACGCACAGCATCAGCATCCAACCTGCAACGGCGTATGAGAGAAACATGAAGGTCTGGGGATGACCGCCCAAAAAGGCGACCGCATGCACACCCGCCGCGGCCAGCCAGCGTTTCCATTGCGGGAATAGAAGGCTGAGAGATGCTGCCGGGCGCGGCGCGTGTTCTTCATCTGCGCCCCGTTCGGGGCTCTCCGCGTTCGGCAGAAGCAGGAGGAGGATGGCGGGCAGCCAGACAGCGACGCGCAGGATGCCGAGTTGAAGCGGCGCATAGCCGGTGAGATAGCCGGAGAATCCGAATATCGCGCCGGCTGTGAAGGCGGCCATTTTGCTCCCGGTCAGGCGACGGACGAGCAGGTAGGTGAAAAGGCAGGCGAGAAAGATGTGGAGGGCGGCCTCGGCCTGGAGCCAGTAGAGCCTGCCTGCGGGGCTGCGGTCGAAGCTGGTCAGGATAAGGAGCGCGTTGCTGATTGGGTAGAAGACGGCGGATTGGGCGTCGGCGAGGAAGGGGTGACCGGCGAAGGTGTGCGGGTCCCACAGGGGCAGCCGCAGTTCGAGAATTGCGGACTGTTGGAAGAGGCTGAAGGGCAGGAAGTGCCGGGTGAAATCGCTGTCGGGGAAGGCGGCGAGGCCCAGGAGATGGGGCGCGAAGAAGAGGAGAACAAAGGCGCCGTAGGCCAGGGCGACAGGAAAAGCAGGCGGCTGAAGCGGGCGCTTCATCTGATTGTGACTGGCGGATACAGGCCGCTTCTTTTGGAAGCGGGTTCCAGGGCGTGTTCTGTCGCTCTGGGGCGGCGGGGATGGAACCGAGTCATTGACCGGTTTGTCATGTCGACGAATTGGGCCGATATCTGGCCAGCAGGAGGAGTGTCAGGCCTTGGGGGATTGGAGGCAGGCGCGCAAAGATCCCGCGCCTGGTACAGGTGATGCGGTACCCGTGCTGATTTTGCGTTCATCAGCAGGCGAAATGCTGGAAAGTCTCCTGGTGGGAATACGTTGGGGGACTTTCCGTTCTGAGGCAGATCAACCGGAGGACCGGCTCAATCGCCGTACGTGTTGACGACTCTTGCCTCTTGGGGTATTTCGTCTGCCCGATCCCGCGGTTCAGTCTCATCTGGCGGACCGGGCGCGCGGCGACAGGCTTGGGGTCGGGGGAAGTAATGGAACTGTCTCCTACTGGAAGCTAACTGTCTCCGGCGACAGACTGCATGGACAGGTCGCGAAGGGCGGCGTCTAACTTCGAATATAGATCGGTTTCCACCAACTCCGGCCAATTGGCCGACGCTGCATTGTTGACCAATCTTTCCCGTTCGTCAAATCTACGCGGGTGGCGGGCGAACCGAGCTCAGAGGCTCTGTGAGAGGGCGGGCAGTTTGCGCTGCAGGGCCTGGACGACATCGTGATGGACTTCGTCGCGCGGGCGGGTGGCGTCGACGACGGCCCAGCGTTCGGGCTCTTGCGCGATGAGCTGGCGGTAGCCGGTTTCGACTCGCTGATAGAAGGACAGCTCCTGGGCGTCGAGGCGGTTCCAGTCGCCGTCGGCGCGGCCGCGGTTGCGGCGGATGCCTTCGGCGGGCGGGATATCGAGATAGATGGCGAGGTGTGGGCGGAGGCCGCCGGTGGCGTAGGCGATGAGGCGTTCGAGCTCGGCGATCTCCTGCTGATGGCCGTAGCCCTGGTAGGCGAGCGTGCTGTCGGCGAAGCGGTCGCAGAGGACCGTTATGCGGGCGGCGAGCGCGGGACGGATGACCTCTGCGACGATCTGGGCGCGGGCGGCGTTGAAGAGCAGGGTTTCGGCGCGGGCGTGCATTTCGGTGTGGGCGAGGTCGAGGAGGAGCTGGCGGATGCCGTCGCCGATGCGGGTGCCGCCGGGTTCGCGGGTGGTGAGCACGGAGCGGCCGGCTGCGCGCAGGTGGTCGGCGAGCAGCTGGATTTGGGTGGTTTTGCCGCTGCCGTCGGAGCCTTCGAAGGAGATGAACATGGTGGAGGCAGGATATGCTGGCGGCGTTCAGGACGGGCTGAAGATGCGGACGCAGCGGTGTGGTTCGCGGCCGTAGCTGTGGCTGATGAGGTTGGCGGTGCGGGCGAGCTGGTGTTGCTGGCTGCGGATGGAGGCGGCCTGCGGGCTGAGCTCGACCGATTTTTCGCCTTTGAGGAGGCGTTGAATCGCAATTTGGGTCTCGCGCATGGCGGAGTCGAAGACGAGGTCGGGGTCGTCGCGGCGGAGCTGGAAGACGTCGAGCAGGTATTGCTCCATCTGGGTGACGGTATTGCTGCGGAGGACGTAGACGGGCACGTTTTGGCGTTCGGCGTCGGCGATAGGCTGGGGTTTCTGGCGGAAGTAGTTTTTGAGGGTCATGACGATATCGGCGTCGCGCAGCTCTTTGACGACTTCGATGGGGACTTTGAGGTTTTGGGCGGCGGTGCGCAGGCGGTTTTGGCCGATGCCGTAGGGGAAGACGCGCACGGCCTTGCGTTTGCCGTCGCCGTTGGGTTGGGCGGCGCGGTCGGCGAAGTCCTGCGCGAGCTGGTTGGCGCGATCTTCGCCGCGTTTGCCGCGCTGACGGCGGCGGCCGCCGCTTTCGGGGCCCTGGCGGCTCCGCCCGATGCGGCCGGGCCGTTCCTGGCTTTCGACGGATTCGACATGGACCTGGTTGTCGCTGTTGACGTAGCGGATTTCGGGGGAGAGGGTCCAGCCGCGCAGGAGCGAGTCCACGGCGTCGGCGACCTTGTGGTGGACGATCATGCGCTGGCGTTCCTGGATTTCGATGAGCACGTCGAAGGTGGGCGGGGCTTTGCGCTCGAGCACGGTTTTCTGCGTGCCGCGGCGGCGGGCTTCTTCGTCGGACAGGGTGACGGTATCGATGCCGCCGACAAGGTCGGAGAGGGTGGGGTTCATGAGGAGGTTTTCGAGGGTATTGCCGTGGGCGGTGCCGATGAGCTGGACGCCGCGTTCGGCGATGGTGCGGGCGGCGACGGCTTCGAGTTCGCGGCCGATTTCGTCGATGATGATGGCTTCGGGCATGTGGTTTTCGACGGCTTCGATCATGACTTCGTGCTGCAGGGTGGGGGTAGCGACCTGCATGCGGCGGGCGCGGCCGATGGAGGGGTGGGGGATGTCGCCGTCGCCGGCGATTTCGTTGCTGGTGTCGACGATGACGACGCGTTTATTGTCGCTGAGGACGCGGGAGGCCTCACGCAGGAGAGTCGTTTTGCCGACGCCTGGCCGGCCGAGGAGGAGGAGGCTGCTGCCGCTGGTGATGATGTCCTGGATGATGTCGATGACGCCGTAGACGGCGCGCCCGACGCGGCAGGTGAGGCCGATGACGACGCCTTTGCGGTTGCGGATGGCGGAGATGCGGTGGAGGGTGCGTTCGATGCCGGCGCGGTTGTCGGCGCCGAAGTCGCCGATGTTGTCGATGACGTGGTGGAGGTCATCGCGGGACGTTTCTTCCTGGCTGAGGCAGACTTCGCCGTCGGGGAAGCGCGCTTCGGGCAGGCGGCCGAGGTCCATGACGATTTCGATGAGGTCGCCGGCGCGGCCGAGCTGTTGCAGGGAGGCGCGGATGCGCTCCGGGAGAACGGCGAGGAGGAGGTCGAGGTCATCTGCGATGCGTAGGGTCATTTTAGTTTTTGGTTTTCAGTTTCCAGTTTTTTGTGGCGCCGGTTTGGCGAGGTGGCTGGGTTGGCGGGTTGTCTGAGCCTCTTGGATCACGGCGATGTCAGGGTTTCCCGCGGGTGCGTTGGGCGGTTGCGGGGCGGGTGGATGTTGGGCGGCAGCGCCGGTGGGCGCAGGCTTCGCCGTAGCGCAGGCCGCGGCGAAGCGCAGGCCGGCTGGGTTTGGCTGCCGCCAGGCAACTGGTTGTTGACGGGTGTGCGGCGGACGGGGGCGGCGGCCTCTGAATTCCGGGATGGCAAGCGAGCCGGGCACCGCCTCGCGCACGGATTCGAGGGCGGGCATGCGGTGGTCGACCGGACGGCGCTGCCACTGGAGGATGTTGCGCACCATGAGCATTCTGTCGGTGATGGGCGCGAAGCCGAAATCGCTGAGAAGCGCGTTGATGCCGGTCTGGTAGGCGCGCACGCCGATGTAGGCGCGGTGGACGTGCGGGGCTTCGTGGATGCGCTGCAGGGCGAAGTCGAGCAGAAGGTGGGCGCTGTGCGGGTCGGGATCGTTTGTATTGACCCAGAGGCGAATCCAGGCGCCGCGTTTGCCCCACAGGATCTGGACGGAGCCGGCGAGCCCGGGGCCGCGGTCGTCGTCAAGCACGAAGCTGGACATGGAGACCTGGTGCGGGTTGGAGAGGATGGGCGGGATGCGTTCCTCTTCGGGATGGTCGGACGCGAGGCCGGTCTCCAACTGCTGGACGGGCACGGGCGTGATGCGCTGGTAGAGCTGCTGGAGGTCGCGCTCGTCGGCGGCGGTTTGGGGGCGCACGGTTGTGGCGGACGGGGCGAGCTGGGCGCTGTCGAAGCGCCAGACGGTGACCTGTGTGAGAGGCGCGAAGCCGGCCTGGCGGAAGGTATTGACGAGGAGCGGCTGGTCGGGCAGGTCGCTGAAGAGGCGGCAGACGTATTGGCGGAAGATGTGCTGGGCGCTGTAGGCGAGCAGTTTTTGCCAGATGGCGGGATGGCCCTGTGGCGCGTCGAGGGCGGGGGAGAGCAGGGTCACGTCGGCTTCGCGGCTGTGGGGGCGGATGCGGAGCTGGATGAGACCTTCGCGGGCGAGGCCGTTTTCTTCCTGGCGGAGGACGTAGGTGAAGGAGCTGTGGCGGTACCAGGGGAAGCAGGAGCGGAGCGCGGTACGCACAGGTGAAACCGATTCCAGCAGGATGCGCTCAATCTGGAGAGGCGAGGAAACGTTGCGCAGACGCTGCAGAAGCAGGGCATCGCCTAGATAGAAGGGGCGGAACGACAAATGGGCGTTCTCCTGAACGGATAAGGACGTGCTGGGGGTATTTTACCTGATTGCGGATGGCGTTGCAAAGGCTGGTTTTCGACATGGCTGGGCGATGCCGGCGGACGAGTTAACATATGAACGCTCGTACAAGCGTTGGACGAGCGTTCACAAGCGTTCACAAGCGTTTGACGAATGAAAAACAGGTGGACATGGCTGCGAACGGCGCCCTTGCTTTGGCGCGACGGGAAAGGGACGAGGCGCGGGCATTTCAATCCTCTTCCTCGCCGTCCTTGTCCCCATCATTCGCCTCATTGTCCTTGTACTCATCGTTGATTGGTTTCATGGGGATGCTCAGATCGCCAAATTCCCTTTCGTATCTGTATCGATACAGGCGGTAGAGCATTTCGGCTTGCTGTAGCTGCTCTTTGAGTATCTTTAAGGCTGCCTCGGTCGTGATGTCGCCGTCAGTGTACACAATGCCTGACTCTACGCCTGCGGGGGGTGCGCTGAGGAGCTGGCCGGTCAGGGGGTCACGCGGCGGCGGGGCGCCGTTTGTATGGTCAGCGATGGCTTCCCGCAAAGCTGTTTTCATCTCGGACAAGGTCTTGAGCGCCGCGATCGCATGGTGGTATTGAAGAACGGGACGCTCCAAGGGGGCTTTGACCAGGTCAAAGTCATCCTCGGTGAAGCGAGTGAGTTTCTGGAGGCCGAAGCGCCGTCTGCCGGCGTCGGTGAGAACGAGCCGGGAGAGTGGGGTGGAACCATGGTTGTTTTCGGTATCCGGGACGGCGAGACCCTGGTCGATGAGGGATTCGGCTGTGTAGCGTTCATATTCGGCGGCGCTGTGGGCGGCGGCTTTAAGGATGGCGAGGTCGCCGGGCGCGCCGGCGAGTTCCGAGGCGGCTGTTTCGATTTCCCGCTTGCGAAGCAGGTCGATTTCCTGATTGGAAAGGTGGAGGAGTTGGGCCATCGCGCGCGCGCCGTTGCACATGGCGTTGAACTGAGAGGGACTGAGTTTCCCTTCCCGCACTTCAGATATGCCCTGGCGAAGCTCCTGGAAGATGCCTTCGAATGGTTCGGGCATGGGTTTGTGTGACCTGGCTGCGTTGGAGGAGTTCTTGCCGCCGCGCGTGCGCCATTCGTCGGTAATTTCTTTCGGGGCGTGGCCAATGCAGAAACCACCATATTTTTCCAGTCCCTGTCCCTGACATGGGGTTCCATCCTTCTTTACACCCTTACAAAGCAGTTTAGGCATGCGTTTCCTTTCCGTCTGAGGCCGCTGCTGCGTTGTTCAGGCGTTGCGGCGGCCAGGATAGTGAAGACCGGGGCATCTTCCTGCCATCTCTCAGGCTACGACGGTCTGGCAGGTCGTGGAAGATAGACCGAGAAGCCGTACGAGGCCAGAGAATGCATGTTCTAGCCATTGTAACCGGTATGTCCGGGGCTGTCAAGTCGCATACTGCATATTGTGTAAGCAGTCATCGTTGCAGGCATATGTTGTATTGAACGGACGTTCGGGGATGTTAGGCAGGACAGGGGTTCGGCGTTTCGCTTCGGCTGCAGCGGGAGAGGGCAGACGGCGCTGCCGCTTGCCAGAAAACATGGCCAAGCGAGTGACCTGCCCCCCAAAGCCGGTCCAGTTATAATGTTCGAATTGGGCCGTAGAGAGGGGGAAAGATGGCGAAGAGGAGACATACGCCGGAACAGGTGATCAACAAGCTGAGAGTGGCCGGGGCGGCGACAGCCGGGGGCGGCACAGTGGCTGAGGCCGCCCCCGGGTCGGCATGACCGAGCAGACCTTCTACCGGTGGCGCAGCGAGTACGGGGGGCTCAGGGTCGACCAGGCCAAGCGTATGAAGCGTCTGGAATTGGAGAACTGCCGCCTGAAGAGAGCGGTGGCGGGCCTGACGCTGGATAACCAGATACTGAGGGAGGCGCCTGAGGCCCTCTTGGCTGCCGATCCTGTCCCCGTGCTTGCCGGACTAACATAACGGGTGGTATACACATCGGGGGCAGGTCACCTCCTGTGAATGATTGAAATAGGCGGGGGATGCCCATTACCTCATCTATATGAAATGTCCTGCCCTATTACCGTCGTCTAAACGTCTTGATAATGTTTTCGCGAGTGACACTATTGCTTGTGTCCTCGTCGATGTCAAACCAACCAGAATGCCCTATGAATTCACAACCTCTGAACCATTCAATAACCATCCGAATCTTCCATGGTTCAAAGTACAGAATTCCGACATCACCATTCGCATACCAGGTAACCTCGACAATTTCTAGCCGGTCGATGTTTTCACCATATTTATTCCGATAGGCCAAAAACGTCTCATTCTGGATAAGCGGAATACTTATTGTTGGATACAACAAATCATCAAGAGAGTATTCCACCAAAGTGCAATATTCTGTCGGATCAGGCGTAGCAGTAGAAACCAACGTCGGCACTGGCGTATACGTCGGGTACGGCGTGTAGGTCGGGTATGGCGTGTAGGTCGGCAACGGTGTCTGAGTAGGCTGAACTGTAGCACCAGGCGTTACCGGCGTAGGCGAGACCGGTACAGACGTTACGGTTGGCGTCGCTGTAGGCGGCAATGGAGTTGGCGTAGGCTGCGCCGGTGCTACAGCAGAAGCATACTCAGAGTATGGGCCTCTCTCCCCGCTAGCATTAAAGGCTGCAACTGAGTACCAGTACTTGATACCAGACATGAAATCGGTATGGCTGAACTTTGTATCTGTCAGGTTGTCGGCCAGTCGTTGCCAGCCCGTCCCTTCACTCCACCATGCCCACAGATCGTAATGGGCGGCCCCTTCAATTTCATTCCAACTGATTTCGATAGAGCTGTCTCCGGCCACAACGGTAAGGGATGGAGCAGGCAATGCAGTCTGTGCGGTAGCCGGATTCGCGATAGGCGGAGATAACGTCAACACGGCGGCAAGGATAACTGTAACGGCTGCGGCGATTACTACGTTCTTCGGGCGTTTCATGGTGCCCTCCTGTGGCCTGTCGAGTAGGAAGCCACCACAGCCCTCCTTGATCGTGCCGACTCAGGCGGGCATAATGCCCCCCGTCGACAAGCCCATTGGTCGGCGTACTTTGATTGCTGTGGTGTACCCATTATCCACACGACAAATAGGGAACTTATATACCTAAATGCCATTGACGGTATTGAATGAAATCAGTTTAAGGGCGGCCGCGCGAGGCTGCGCGCCGGAACCTCTCGGAGGCCTCCGCCCGAGATCGCGCGCGCAGGCGGCGTCTGCCATAACGCCAGCCCTTCAAATCTGCGCAAATGTATATGGAATTCATTCGGAGGAGGGGGGGGTAGCAGTCCCGCGGCCACGCGCTGCGGTCTGAGGTCTGCCGTATGATGCGCGGCGCATAGCGGAATCTGGTATCCGGTCAACCATATCTACGTCCCAAGCTCAGAATTGGCTTACTCTGAGTCTACCATAGTTTTTGTGTCACGAGTGTGCCAATTCAGTCTTTTTCGTGTCAACATTGTATCTATATTGGGTGAGTCCGTCTCCACACGGGACTTTGGCCGGCGCGGCGACACGCAACCGCAGACATCAACGGTCAGTCGATTGGGTGAGATGAGGGTGTGGCTGCCGGGATTCGGTGCGGGCCGCCCCCCAACCGCCGGCCGCGTGAGCGCAGGCCTTCAGGACCTCCGGAACGCCGCCATTGCCGAGGCGCGGGGCCGCGCATGGAGCGCCGGCCTGGGCAGACGCTCCGCATCTGTTCCGGAGCTGTTCAAGCGGCGGGACTTGTCAGATGCCGGGTCCATCAGCTTCGCGGCAGCTAATGGAGCCATGGCGGAGCCGGCTCGCCAGGGCTCGTTGCCGTCTGCATGGACCGGAAAATGCAAGGGAAGAGCCCGGCCTGTCTACCGAGGGCCGCAGAGGGCCGCGAGCACAACCGCCAGGGCGCCCGCAAGGGCTGACCTGCCCCAAAACCGGTCCGGGTATAATGCTGGTATTAGACCGTAGAATGGGGAAAGATCGCCAAGAGGAGACATACGCCGGAGCAGGTGGGCAGCAAGTTCAGAAAGGCTGGGGCGGCGACAGCCGCGTGCGTCGTGCCGCACCGGGTTACCGGCGCCTGAGGCCCTCTTGCCTGTCCGCCCTCTCCCCGCGCTTGTTGGACTGACATAACCGGCGGTACAAGCGCGGGGGCAGGTCAACAGATTGGTCAGGGCGCGCGCTCGCTGGCAGAAGGGGTGAAGACCCGCGGCAGGTGAGCGCGCTGACAGTGGCTGCGCTGGCCGCCATTTACGCGACCGCTGGCCTGCTTTTCGTCACCACGCGCGCC
>JAJDZJ010000139.1 GCA_022824685.1 Caldilineaceae bacterium | reverse complement strand
AGGCCCTCAGTCGGCGAGATAAGTTAAATTCTCCGTCTACGTGCCATCTTTCGTACATTTCCCTGTGTCTTACCCCGACCTGGAAGAGTATTCGGCTGCATTTCGATGTTCTGACCCAATTTAGATGCAATCGCCCTGACGATCGCATCCTTCAGGCCTCCCGACGCCGTTGACCCGCCTTCGGGCAGTAACGCCGCGTGGAAGGAGAAAGAGACGTCGTTGGCGGTAAATGGCATGCCGTCATGCCACGTCACGCCTTCGCGCAGGTGGAACGTGTAAGTCAGCCCGTCGGGGCTGATCTCATAGCTCTCAGCCAAATCCGGAACCCACTCGAGCGTGCTGTGCTCCTGCATGACCAGTGAGTTCATGAAGAGGTTCCAGTGGAACGACTGAGCGCTGCTATGCGCTTTCCAGGGAAGGAAGGTGGGGATGGCCGCGCTGCCCTGTACGGAGCCGATCGTAAGGGTGCCGCCCTCATCGGCTGCGGCAGCTGCTTCCGCCGGGGCGTCGGCGGCCGGCGCGGCCACAGGTACGCAAGCTGCGACAATCAGGGCTGCAATGCTCAATGCAGCCACAAAAATCAGAGAACGACGGTAGCCAATTCGTACACGAAACGGGTTCATTTCCTGATCTCCTTTCTGTATCCAGATAGAGAGCGATAGGCCCGACAAACGCTTGGTACCGAGTGCTCCTTGCTTTTGGCTGGGTATCACCTCCTTTTGTAAATCGACCTCCCGACAATCTTGCACGATATGGAGTCGCCAGACCGGCTTCCACATCAGTTCATGCCGGAAAGAAAAGATCCGCTACATCCGATTATGCTGGACTCTTTCGGGCTGTGAAGTGCAATAATGGGGAACTGTACATGACACACAACCGCTAACTGTCCGCCCGGAATCCACTTTCCTATGCAATACCAGATATTGAGCAGGGCTCCTACTGATTGAACCGGAACGAAGATGATGGGAAAGACAGTGATCTCGATCTGCTCCACGAAGTTGGTGGATTCCCACACCTGTTCACTTTCTTACTCCTCGGCAGTCACTCATTCAGGCCAGGGGGTGTTAAGTTTATGGTTCCCCATTAGTTCCATTGCCCGAACGGCCCGATTGCGCGACTAAGATCCGATACGGGATTTGACCCTTTCCACCCACAAAATTTTGGCGAACTATTTTTGGAAGCGAATATGCTCAACCGGGACAACCCGGAAGTAGCTGAGGTAGTAGCGGAAGCCCAACTGGCTGCGCATTCACTTTACCGCAACCCGCTGGCGCAATTCCCGGTCGACGCATTGCGCCGTCTTGCAAATACCTGTCTTCAATCAAATGCAGGGAAAATAAATATGCTATTATAATAATTGAAAGCCAGGAGGTTGGCAACCCCGTTTTTTCCAAGGGGTTGAGTGGATTTACAGCCTTCGCAGACGGTACCCCGAGCTGCGTCTCTGCCGAAGATGATTGGTCAGGAGAGAACCTGGCCGTGCACGCCGAAGATTTCGCGCACGTATTCCAGGCTGCGTGCATGCGCCTGGACCGGATTCATCGTGTGGGGACTGCCTTCCTCGCGAGCCAGCTCGACCACAAGCCATCCTTCAAAGCGTACCTCGGCCAGCGTATGCGCCAACGTCCGGCAATCAGGTTCACCATCACCCACAGTTTCGTCCCAAATCCCATTCTGTGAACTTCGCAGTTCCACAATGTCAAGCCTGGACGCGTATTTCCTTATCCACGCATTTGCATCCTGGCCGCCCCGCCACATCCAATCTGCATCCACTGTCAGTCCCACCTCTTCCGGGTCGGTATGCTCCAGGAGGTGGCGCAGTTCGCGACCTTCCTCGGCCAGTTCCGGCAGATGATGATGAACTGTGAGACGTAGGCCCTCTCTCCTCAGCGCAGCGCCCAACAGAGCGTATCCTTCGGCCTGGGTTTCCAGCATCTCCTCGGTCTTGCGCGCGCCAATGGGTTGTGGATTGGCATTGATAAACTCGGCTCCCATCGGTAGCAAAAGCCGCGCTCTTGCAAGAATTGTTTCGATCGACTGCGCCTGCAAATTGGTTTCATGCAGCAGCGCATGCACGTAAGCCCCCGCCAGCCGCACACCATGCCTCTCCAGCGCGCTCTGCCAGCGGCCTGCCCAGTCCCCTTCTCCCTCCAACGGATCGAGAAGGCCCTCAAAGTAGGTGAATCCCGCCTGGGCCAAGCCGGTCGCAACCTCGTCAATGCGCTCGGTCAGATGGTCCCAACCATAGTGTTGAGACCAGCGATAGAAGCCGCTGCATATCCGCATGGCCTGACGCTCCTGTAGAAAGTTTTCCGAGGGGGGTACGGGGCCGCCTACCGACTCAATTCGACACTCTCACCCGTGTTGGAACTTTCCACTGCCGCGACTGCCATTCGAATGCTATCCAGGTTGTCGCGGCCCGAACACGCCGGCTCCCGCCCGTCCTCCATGGCGCGCAACATCTCTCCCATCGAACCGGCGAATCCCTCATAACCCCATGTCCCCGCGATCTCAAAAGTCTGCGCCTGCTCCGGGGAATCCTTGAACGACACGCTCAACGTGGCCTCCCCCATGGGATTGCTCAGCAGCGCGCTCCCGTGCGTCCCATCCAGGTACCAATGGTGATCATAGAGAGCGGGCGCTGAAACGATGTTGTTAAAATGTAATGTCGACATGACCTGGGCCGAAGGCTCGTATTCCAGGAGGATTGTATAGATCATCGGCGAGACCGCATTCTGACCGGGCGTCATCGTAGTCGTCGCTTTCACCCGCAGCGGAGTGTGACCGGTAAAGTAGCGGCTCAAATCAATATAGTGGATGCCATGATCAACAATGTTGAAATCCTCATGCTCAGCGTACCAGCCATAGTCCTGATAAGCCCGGTGGATGTGGGTAACGGCGTAGACATGCCCCAACTCCCCGCGCTCCACCAGGAGTCTGAGTGCCCGGTGCGGCGGCGCCCACCGCGCCTGCTGATTGACCATCAGCGTCACCCCGGCGTCGCGGCAAATATCAACAATTCGCTCCGCCTCCTGCAAACTGGGAGCCAGTGGCTTCTGCGAAAAGATGTGCTTGCCTGCCGCGGCGATCTGCTCGACCAGAGGCAGGCGCTGGTGAGCATGCACGGCCAGGTCAACAATATCCACCTCAGGATGCGCAACCAGCTCTTCCACATCGGCTGTAACCAGTGGGTTGTCGAAATTGGCTGCTATGTCGCGCGCCTTTTCCACCTTCTTGTCGCAACATGCGACAACGCGGTAGCCCGCCCTCTTGTAAGCAGGCATCTGCGATCTCAGGACGATATTGCCGCACCCGACAAAGCCAATGCCATAGCGCAGATCGGAGGGCAGGACGGGTTGATAGTCAGCCGGTTGTAGTTCTAGGTACATGGCTGTGGTTATCCTCAGTGGTAGTTGGAGACGAAGACTGTCCTACTTTGCCGAATTACTCTGTTGCACGGACAGAATGCGTAACGCAGACCAACATGGCGTTCTTGTATCTCGCGCTCTATTCTGGAACCTATTCGAGAGTACTGCACTCAGCTCTATCTGTGTGTTCACAGAAAAGGCCGATGAAAAGGTGAGAAATGGTGTGAGCCCTCCGGGTGAGGAGAGGGTAACACTCACCGGAACAGCGCCAGCGGCATTTGTGCTGTCCTTCTAGCGTTCAAAAAGGATCTGCCGAAGAAGTGGGGCTGGCGACGCGAAAAGCACACAGGGGATCTCGGTACGTCTAGTGACGACCTGCGAACTTCAGGCCGCTTCCTTATGGACTCAACCTCAAGACCCGCCCCCGGTTGTCAATCTCCCCAGCCCGGTCCGAGCCGCCCAGCACAATCGCCGTCCCCTCATAGGCCGCCACCGGCATCCCGTGAATGCCCGCCGGCAGCGCCGGCAGAAACGCCCACGCGCCCGTTTCCGGATCGTACACCTCCGCGCTCGCCAGCGCCGTCCACGGGCGGGCGCCCAGAATCTCGCCGCCTGCAACCACGATGCGGCCGCCCACCACCGCCGCGCCGAACCCGCTGCGCGCCTCGTTCATCTCCGGCCCGGCCCGCCAAGCGCCGCTGGCCGGATCGAAAATCTCCACCGTCGCCAGCGCGCCCGTCCCGCCCCAACGCCCGCCAATGACCCACAGCTCGCCTCTGAAGGCCACCGCAGCCACATGATCGCGCGCCTGTGACGGGCCGGGAAGCACCGACCATGCGTCCTCCGCCGGTTCAAAACGAAGCAGCGCCGTCGTGCCGCCCGTGCCGCCGACCAGATAGATGAAATCCTCCAACGGGACCGCTTCGCCGCTCATGCGCCGCTCCGGCATCGCGCCTCCCGCCGTCCACACTCCCTCAGATGGGTCATACACGAAGATCGACGCCGTAGCTTGCCAGCTCATATCAGGTCCACCGCCAAAAACAAAGACCTTGCCACTGTGACCTGCCACCATCATATGGTGGGCCGGTTCCGGCATCGGCGCCAGCTCAGTCCAGCTGTCGTTCGCCGGATCGTACGCCTCAAAACTGGTCAAGCCGCCAAAGCCGCCCGGCACGTAGATGATTCCGTCCACAACCGCCGCACGCATCTCCGAGCGGGCCGTCGGCATCGCCGCGCCGCTCAGCCAGCCGTCCGCCTGTTCAGCGGCGTCAGCCGGGCTCGGCCCATCGGCCTCCCCGGCGGCGGGCGCCGCCGGAATCTGTCCTGCCGCGCAGGCCGCCAAAAGCAAAAGAGCCGCGACCGTCTGCAGGGCAAACGTCGCGGCTGCAGAAATTCTCTTCACTTTCTTACCCCCGTACCAACACTTCGATCGCCTCGCCCCACGCCAACAGCCGCTCATCCGCCCCAAACGGCGCGCAGAACTGCACGCCCAGCGGCAGACCGTCTTCCGTATCGCCCGCCGGAACTGCCAGCGCGGGAACGCCCGCGTTCGTCCACGGCAGATTCATGATCGGGTTGCCGGTCGAATGGATCCCATGCGGCGCAGGACCCGGCGCGGCCGGCGCAATCCACAGATCGGCGCCGCTGGCGAGAAGCGCCTCCTCCATCTTGTGCCGCAATCGCAACTGGTCGGCGCGTATCTCGTCCCGTTCCTCGTCAGAGATCGTCGCCCCCGTCCGCATGATCTCGTGCATATGCACACTGTAGCGGTCAGAATGCTCTTTGTACCAGTCATTGTGAATCTCGGCGACTTCCACCGCGGTCAGGCGGCGGTGCCGCTTGTTGAGCTCCGCATAGTTCGGGAAGAACGGGATCCGTCTAATGCCGAACCCTTCCCCGGCCAGCCGCTCCAGTGTCTCCTCAAAATGCTGCCGGCCGATCTTCTCCGCCTCATCCAGATAGGGCCCGTCCGGAACGGCCAGGACCGGCAAACTGTCAGCAGGCGCGCCCACTCCGCCTTCCCAATCCTGGCACAACGCCGAGCAGGCCAGACGCATCGTCGCCACATCCTGGGTAAAGAGCCCAATATGGTCCACAGACGGCGAGAAAAAGAGCATGTCATCGGTGCAAATGCGGTCATAACTGGGCTTGAAACCGATGATCCCGCAAAACGCCGCCGGCCGGATCACAGAGCCAATCGTCTGCGTACCCAGCGCCAGCGGATAAAATCCTGCCGCCACGCCCGCGGCCGAGCCGCTGCTCGAGCCGCCCGGCGTATGTTCCAGATTGTGCGGGTTGCGCGTGGGGCCCGGCTGGAAGTAGGCGAACTCGGTGGTGACCGCCTTGCCCGCAATCAGCGCGTCGTGCCGTCTGAGAAGCGTGACGACCGCCGATTCCGGGCCCTCAAACAGCTCCGCCGGCAGCTTGGATCCGGCCTTTGTGGCAAACCCGTCCACCCGAAAGAAATCCTTCACGCCCACAAGCAACCCGAACAGCGGGGGCCGCCCCTCCGGGTCGGGGAAGCGCGCCAGCAGCGCTTCGGCCTCACTTAGCAGCCGTTGCCGCCGCGCCGGCTCCGGCAAAAGCGCCTGAATCTGTGGGTCCTCGGCGTCGACCCGGTCGCAAATCGCCTCAACGTGCGCAATCAGGTCAACCTCGCCGTTACGCAGCGCAGCAGGGCTTGGAAATCCTCTGTCAGGCATCAACTTTTCTCCCTATCGCACACGTAAAACGATGTTTTTCTCTGTAGCAGTCGGTCCAACCATTCGTTCCGTTCCACTAGCGCAGGAACGCCTCCACCAGCCCGCCGTCCACGTTCAGAATCTGCCCCGTCGTCTTGGCCAGCGCCCCGCTCAGCAGGAGGTAGGCGGCCTCGGCCTGGTCCTCCGGCAGAATCGCCTGCTTCGTCAGCGTGCGCTCAGCGTAAAACTGCGCCAGCCGGTCTCGCAGAGCGTCCGTTTCCTCACTTTCGTCGAACGGAAGGCCGTACTTCCGCAGCCCCGAAATTACACGCTCTCTCGGAAACATCGAGCTGCCCGTCACCACCGTGGCCGGGGCCAGCCCGTTCACCCGCACGTTGGGCGCCAGTTCAATCGCCAGCTCCCGCACCAGGTGGTTCGCCGCCGCCTTGCTCGTGTCGTAGGCCAGCGAACCCTTCTTGGCCACCGCGCCGTTGACGCTCGTCGCGATCACCAGCGAGCCGGGCAGCCCCTGCGCCTCCCAGATCTTGCGCGCCTCATCCGCGACAATATAGGCCCCCTTCACGTTCACGTCGAACGTGGTGTCCCACCTCTCGTCGGGAATCTGGCCGCCGGCATCCGGCGGGTAGTAGTATCCCGCCGTAATCACCAGATGGTCGAGCCCGCCGTAGGCCAGCAGCGTCTGGTTGAAGAGCGCCTGCACGCTCGCCCGGTCACCCACGTCCACGCCCAGCCCGATTGCCGGCCCGCAGGCCGAAATCCCCGTGCCGGCAACGCCGATTCCGACTCCATATATCTCCGTCAGCTCGTCCGCGGTCGCCTGCGCCGCCTCCGCGTTCAGGTCCGCGCACACCACGTGCGCGCCCTCCTCTGCCACGCGGCGCGCCACCGCCCTGCCAATGCCGCTGCCCGCGCCGACCACCACGACCACGTTACGCGCCAGCTCCTGCTCTGGCGGCATCCGCCGCAGCTTGGCCTCCTCAAGCAGCCAGTACTCGATGTCAAAGGCCTCCTGCTTGGGCAGCGCCGCGTACTTGCTGACCGTCTCCGCGCCGCGCATCACCTCCACCGCGCAGGTGTAGAACTCCGCCGTCACCCGGCTCTCGCTCTTGTTCTTGCCCCACGCGATCATGCCCACCCCCGGAATGAGAATCACCGTCGGGTTCGGGTCTCGCATTGCAGGGGAATCGGGCCGCTTGTGCGCGTTGTAATAGTCAGCGTAGTCCTGTCGGTACGCGGCCAGGCCTTCCTCCAGTTTCGCCAGCAGCGCTTCATGATCCCTCGTCTCCGGGTCCCAGTCCACGTAGAGGGGCTTGATCTTGGTACGCAGGAAATGATCGGGACAGGAGGTGCCCAGCTCAGCCAGGCGGGCCGCGTCGCGGCTGTTCACGAAGCGCATTATCGCCTCGTCCGCCTGCACCGTGCCGACAAAAACATTCTCCTGGCTGACCATGCCGCGCAGCGCCGGCAGCAGTTTCACCAACAGGGCATCCCGCTCGTCGTCGCCGAGCGACGCGTACTTCCGGCCGCCAAACGTATTCGCGCCCCTGTCTCTGCTCTCAATGTAGAGGGCCGCCTTCTCGATGATATCCAGGCTCAAATCGTAGCAGGCTTTGTCGTCCCCGGCCCAGTTGATCAGCCCGTGACCACCCATCATGATGCCTTCCATCCCCGGGTTCGCGGCCGCCATCTCCCCCATCACCAGCCCCAGGTCGAAGCCGGGCCGCTGCCACCCTACCCAGCCCAGCTGATCACCGAAAATCTCCGCGGTCAGCGCCTCGCCATCCTCCGCCGCAGCGATCGCAATCACCGCATTGGGATGCGTGTGGTCCACGATCGGCGCGGGAATAAACGCATGCAGCGGCGTGTCGATCGACGATGCGCGCGTGTTGAGGTCGTAGACGCAATGGAGATACTGGCCCACCATCTCGTCTTCTATCGGCGTCTTGACGCCCTTCACGTCGGCAGCATCGTATATCGCCTGCAACTGCCGGATCTTATCCATATAGAGCGATGAAAAGTTCGCCCGTTTCGACGTGCGCAGGTCGCCCCCCGAACCCTTGACCCACAGCACCTCGACCAGTTCGCCCGTCAGCGGATCCGTCTCCATATACTTGGAAGACGTGTTGCCGCCCCCCGTGTTGGTGATGCGCTGGTCCTCGCCAAGCAGATTGGAGCGGTAAACAAGACGGCCGACCGGATCAAGCTCCGCCGCCTTCTCGTCGTCCCACAAGTAGGATACGTGTTGATAGTCGCTGGGTGCAGTCATATCGAAACTCCGAAGTTGCAGAGAAGGCATGTAGTCTGTGATCAGTGCCCGGCGCCCATTTGCCTCAGCGTCCTGCCTGGTCGCGAGCCGCTGCCGCCTGGCCGCCGCAGTTGGCAGTGTAGCAGAAAGCGCAGGGCTGCGCTAACATTTGGCCTCAGGGAAAGGGGCAGCCAAATCTGGACGTGCGCCGCCGCCTTTGTTACAATTCGGGCGCGGCACAGCCTGCCATTCGGCCCAATTTTGGCGGTTTGCAGGCCTCAACGACCGGTTCTCACTGACCACCCACGCCATCCCATGACCCTCGAATTCTGGCGCAATCTGTCCGTCGTCTGGATCTCAATATTCTTCTTCCTGATCTGTCTTATTCCACTGGCCATCTCCTTTCTGGCCGTGCAGGGCATGAGAAAAGTGTTGGGCGGCGCCCAGTCCGGCCTTGAACGCCTGCAGGACGCCAGCGGTCAGGCGCGCGCCAAGACTGAAGAGGCGGCCGCCAAAGTCACCTCAGCCGTGATCCAGGGACAGAGCAAGGCCGAAAGATCCCAGGCAACGCTCAAACAGCTCCTCCAGCGCACGGACCCTGCGCCCCCCTCCTCCCCGAAAGAGTAGTCGCTCCATCCATCAACGTTTTATCGCTCACCGACGCCTCCTTGCGAATCCGTTTCTCTCTTCTTACTCCCTTTTATTCTCACTCCTCACTCATCTCCACCCTCTCCTTAGCCTTTGGGCGGTCGGGCCTTCGGCCCTCCCTTGTACGAGGGGACACCGCCTGCAGACCCCCTCCGCCGGTCGCCAGCCATCCCGAAAATCCCAAAAGTCCTGATTCAGACAGCGCAGAACGCCCCCCGCCAGCCATCCTGAAAATCCCCAAGAATTCCGCAAATCCTAATTTAGGCAGCGCAGAACGCACCCCGCCGAGGACGCCTGTCCGGCGCGCTTACCAGCTCTGAAAGAGTCAACCAGTCAGGTTGTCGCGGGCTCCAACGGTAAGGACAATCCGCCGCTGCCAAACAGCGGTATGGCCACTCCTGATAAAATAATGTTATTTTGAACTGCAATATAGTGTGACTATAATAGCTCAGTATCAGCATTGCATGCTTCAACCCGTCGCTCGTGCCAGAACAACTTGAAATCAGGTATCATTGCAGTCACCAAAGAGGAGGCGAGCAGCCATGAATGAAGCACAGTCCAAAGACAGGGTCACGTACGACAGTGCAGGTTCACCAAAGCTCAGCCGGCGCGCCCTGATGCGCGGGATGGCCGTCGGCCTCGGCGGCCTTGCAATGACTTCGTTGGCATCTTGCGCGCCGGCCCCGGCTGCCGAGGAAAGCGCGGCTGAGGAAGAAGCCCCCGTCCCGATGCAGGAAACAATCGTCATGTGGTATGACCTGGGCGCCTCCGACGCACAAGTCTGGGAACGCTTCTGCGCAAACTACAACGAGGTAAATGAACATCCGGACATCACCCTCGAGTATGAGCAGGTCGGCGGCGGTGAAATGGGGACGAAGATCATGGCCTCAATCGCCACCGGTGACCCGCCCGATATCTCCTTCCGCACGATGAACGATGTCGCCGTCTGGCATCAGGCCGGCGGGCTTACGCCTCTGGATGACCTGATGGAGACGGTGGGGCTGGATCTGGACGACTTCCTGCCCCAGTACATCGAGTGGTCTTCTCTGGACGGGGAACTCTATTCCATTACGATGGATATTCTGCCAATCGCCGCACTGATCAATGCCGGCCATGCCGAAGAAGCCGGCTTGGACATCAGCAATCCACCTGCCGACGGCCCCTCACTGATCGAGTGGTCCAAAGCGATGACCGTAAAGGAAGGGGACCAGATCACGCGCTCAGGGTTCCTCATGACCGGCTCCAGCGTGCAGCCCAACGTGGTCTTCGGCATCATCGCCCAGCAGCTTGGCGCGCAGCCCCTCAACGCAGACCGCTCGTCCGTCACCTTCAATGACACCGAAGCTCCGATCGCAGCCGCGCAGTGGGTGCTGGATACCTTCGACGAGCACGAGATGTCATCCCGCGACGTTGCCGATCGCTACGGCGCATTCGGCCAGCAGGTAGGGTCCATCTTCTGGACCGGTCCGTGGACACTCTTCGGCTATGTGAACACCGAAGGCCTTGACTTTATCACCGCCCCCGTTTCGCTGATTGGCGACACGCTGACAACCGAGGCCCGCGAGTACGGCCTCGCGCTCTTCACAGCCGACGGCCGCACCGAAGATCATCTGGTCGCGGGAGCCAAGGTAATCAAATGGTTCTCGGATAACTGCATGCTGTGGGTGACCGAAGGACGCGGCGCCCCGCCCCGGCGCTCCATTCTGGACGATCCGGATTACATGACCCTTGGCCTCGATTGGGAACTGCGCAAACCCTTTGCCGAAGCCGTCGAGTACAGCTTCTTCGACTATCTGAACATGGTCGACGGCGGCGAGTTTGCCTTCTACGCCGGCAGCAGCTCAACCGTGCCCAAGGCCATGGATCCGGTTTGGGCACGCGAGAAGAGCATCGAAGAAGGCCTGGCCGATCTCGAAGCGGCCTGGCAGAAGATACTGGATGATCGCAGCTGATAAATGCCAGGAGTCCGGGCGGAATGGTTCGCGACGGGTGACATTCTGCCCGGACTCCCTGTAACCGAGAACCCTGTGCATGACCCACCTTGCAGACAGAGCCGCGCCAGACGGTTGGCTTTCCCGACTCTCCAGAATCAGATACCGTGGACGCCGCGTCGACTGGCAGGCGTACCTCTTCATTCTGCCGTTCGCTCTCATCTTCATCGTTATCACCCTCCTCCCCATATTCTTCGGAATCTACATCAGCTTCAACGAATGGGGTATCGTCGGTGACCCGGAATGGGTCGGGCTCGACAACTTCCGCGAAGCAATGCAGGATGACTGGATCCCCAAGGTCTGGGGCAATACCTTTCAGATGGCCGCTCTCGTTGTGCCGGGAACCGTGCTCGTTGCCCTGTTGATGGCGCTATGGATCAACCGCGAACAGTGGCTGTCGGGCCCGATCCGGACAGCCTTTTTTGCGCCCCATGTCGTCGCCATTACCGTCACCGCCATCATCTGGATCTGGATTTTCGAGAAGGAGACCGGCCTTCTCAACCTGGCGCTCTACGGCATCGGAATCCCCAAACAGGGTTGGCTGACCACAAGCAAGTGGGTGATCCAGTCGATCTCCCTTGTCACCATCTGGCAGGCGGTGGGATTCCACATGGTTATCCTACTGGCCGGACTCAAAGAGATTCCGGCCGAAATGGGAGAAGCTGCCGTCATCGACGGCGCCTCGGCCTGGCAGGCGTTCTGGCGAATAACCCTTCCTCTCCTGACTCCGGCGCTGGGGCTGGTCATTACACTCGAAATCATCAGCGCCTTCCGTATCTTTGGCCAGGTCTATCTGATGACAGGCGGCGGTCCGGGCGGTCATTCAGCCACCATCGTTTCCTATATCTACCATGAGGGATTTGTCCGCTTTCGCCTCGGCTTTGCCGCCGCTCTTTCTCTCCTTCTCTTCCTGACAATTCTCCTGTTTACCCTCCTGCGGGCGCGCCTGGTAAGGGAACATAGCAATTAGAGCCCAAAAACCATTCCGATCATGTCGAACCTGAGCCTCAGCACTCTCTACAACCAAACGTCGCTACGTTTCATCCGCACCTTCATAATCTGGTTGCCAGGCGCCGTTGTGGCTCTGCTGTGGCTGTTCCCGCTCTACTGGATGCTCAACACCTCAGTCAAGCCCGATCGACTGATCATGGCGGGGGTAGACCTGATTCCCACCGAAATTACCTGGGAACACTACCGGACTGTGGTGGCGGACACACCCGTAATTCGCTGGTTTGTCAACAGTATCGTGACCTCGGTCTGTGTTGTCGCCGGCAGCCTGGTGTTGGGGTCGCTGACCGGCTTCGCCCTGGCGAGGATGCACTTCCCTGGACGTTCCGTCATCTTCTGGCTGCTGATCAGTTCGCTGATGATCCCGCCCGAGATGAGTATTGTTCCGCTCTTTATCGGCGTCTTGCGGCTGGAGGTCCAGGACAGTTTCATTTCCCTGATCATACCGCCCCTGGCCAGTGTCTTCCCGGTCTACCTGTATCGTCAGTTCTTTCTCTCCTTCCCGCGCGAGCTGGAAGATGCAGCCGCCATCGATGGATGCAGCCGTATAGGTACCTTCATGCGCGTGGCGCTGCCTCTGGCGAGGCCGGCTACGCTGGCCGGCGCCATTCTCATCTTCACCAGCAACTGGAACTCCTTCCTCTGGCCGCTGCTGGTCGCCTTCAAAACGGAGTGGAAAACGCTGCCCGTGGGGATGGCCTTCTACACGCGTCTCGACATTCAAGGCACCTCCACACAGAGCGGCTACGGCGAAGCCATGGCTGCCGTCGCCATCGTCGCCCTGCCAACGCTGATCTTCTTTCTCATCCTGCAGCGTTACTTCATTGAAGGGGTCACCCAAGTCGGCATAAAAGGCTGACTTCGAAACGGCAATACCTCATAGTGGGCAAGTCCACTGAACCAACAAGGCGGAAAGCAGAGGACGTCAAAATGGGTCAAATCATGAAAAACGCGGAGAAGATCACCCTCTATCACGACCCCTCCCGCTACACATGTCAGGTCGGCGCCGCGCAGCTCCAGAACGGCGATGTCGTCGTGGTCTTCAACGAAACCAGCGGCTACATACATCCCGACTTCGACAGCATCCTGCTGATCCGCTCCTCAGATAATGGACTGACGTGGGATCAGACACCCGTAGTAACTGTCTGGCCCGCCACCCATCACTTTGGCAGCGACACACCCTCCGTCACGCAACTCTCAGATGGTACCCTCCTCGTCAACTATTTCCAGTGGGCCTTTGTCGACCAGAAGGGCATGCTGGACGATTTCGGACCACAGGACAGGCCCCGCGGCACGCGCGATGTCGACGGCGTCGGCATCACTGCCTCCTCGGACAACGGCTATACGTGGACCGCCGCCTACAAGGCCAACGTAGCGCCAATGCGTTGGGGCCAGCCCATCGACGGCGTGGTGGAGCTGCCCAACGGCTCCCTGCTCATGGCCTGCCACGGACACCAGTTCGCACGCGCCTGGATGGAAACGGACAACCTCCACGAACGCGTCCGCTCATACCTCATGCGTTCCGACAACAAGGGAGAGGACTGGGAATACTATTCCACCATTGCCTATGACCCCGCCAACATCATCTCCTTCGACGAGACCGCGCTCGCCCGCACTGCCGACGGCGCCTTGGTCACCATGATGCGCACCATGCACGGCGTCCGCAACCGGCACCAACACATGTGGACCGCCCATTCACATAATGATGGCGAATCCTGGAGCCGGCCTGAACCCACCAACCTCTGGGGCTACCCAGCCGACCTCACTCTCCTGCAAGACGGCCGCATGCTCTCCACCTACGGCCACCGCCGCGACCCCTGGGGAATTCGCGGCTGCATCTCCGAGGACGGCCTGAACTGGGACGTCGCGAACGAGTTTGTCATCAGTTCCGGCGGCATCGCACCCCCTGAAGCAGTCCCCAATCTCTACTGGCACATCGGCTATCCCACCACCATCCAGCTCAAAGACGGTACCCTTTTCACCGTCTTCCACGAGTGGACCCAAGAAAGCCCCATCGTCCAGTATGTAGTCGCCGTCCGCTGGGAACTTGCGTAGCGTCCGATAGCTCACCTTCCTCGCAATCCCTGCCTCTCACCCGCCAACACATGACCGGCGCCTTCCCTACCCGCCGCTGCCCGAACCCGCGAAATAACCTGGAATGGGTAACGCCAAAGCGGCAGATACGGTTCCCAAAGCCCCCGATTCCGGGTACTTGACAAGAATCGCGCTTTACTCCAGAATTCCAGCCAAATGGCCAAATTTTTCCAACAGAACAGTTCGTCCCCCGCCATTTGACCTTGCCAACTGCCTGAAAGTATCGCATCTGCGCAAAACTCCAGTGCAACACTCTCCAAACCTACTTCAGTAAGGAGGAAGCAAAGTCATGAAAAAGCTCTATCTGTCAGCCATCTTCATCCTGGTGATGGCAATCATGGTGTCGGCTTGCGCGGCGCCCGCGGCGCCGGCAGAAACCGGGGCCATGGAAGAGGAGATGCCCGAGGAAGTAACCATCAGCATCATCACCGCCCAGGGTCCCCTGGCTGATGGCCTCGTCGCTCTGATTCCGCAATTTGAAGAAGAAAATCCGGGCATCAAGGTCGAAGTTGCGCCCTTCCCCTGGACGACATTCTTCGAAAAGGTGATCTCGCTGGCCCGCACCGAGTCCGGTGAATTCGACGTCATCTTCGCCGACGACCCCTGGATGCCCAACATCGTCGACGGCGGGCTGTCCGTCAACCTGACCGAAGCCTACGACGCAACCCGCGACGACGACGTGCCCCAGGTCTCCTACGATGTCTTCTCCTGGCCTCCCCCCTATGGTCCCATTCCCTTGGACTTCCAGACCGGTGAGCGCCCCGACCTGCACGCCCTGCCCATCCAGGGCAACGTCATCATGTTCTACATCCGCCAGGACATACTCGACGAACGAGGTCTCGATCCGCCAGTAACCTGGGATGACGTACTGGCGATCGCTGAGCAGGTCCACTGCCCCGACTGCGACCCGCCCTTCTATGGCTACAACGTGCGCGGCGCCGCCGGCAGTGACGCCCTCGCTCTGCTCTGGTCAATGGGCGGCGGCATCTTCGACGATGAGTTCAACGTCATCCTCGACAACGAGGCCGGCTGCGATGCGCTCACCCTCTATGAGCAGTTGAGCAAGTACCTGCCGCCGGGCGGCAACACCTACGGCACCACTGAGATGGTCGCCGAAGTCGTCTCCGGCCGCGCCATGATGGGCATCGGCTGGCCCGGCGACGCCTACGCCGCCTTCGAGGACGAGACCGACTCAGACGTGGCCGGCAAGATGCTCTATCTGCCTCTGCCCGCCTCCGAAGTCGGCGCGCCCCATGTCTCCATGATGGGCCACTGGGGCCTCGTGCTCAACGCCCATTCCGAGCACAAGGACGCCGCTTGGACCTACATGGAGTGGATGCACTACAACCAGGAGCACGCGCTCTCCTACGCCCACGCCGGCGGCATCCCCTTCCGCAAGTCCGTCTTCAACGACCCCGAGCTGATCCTGGAAAAGCCCTGGTTCCCGGCCCAGTTTGAGGCCCTGATGGTGCCCCCGAAGTGGCGCCCCCGTAGCACCCAGGCCACAGGCATCAGCCTCGCCATCCTGGGACCGGCATTCAGCGCCGTCGGCGCCGGTGACATAACCGGCCAGGAAGCCTGCGAGCAGGCTGGCGCCGAAATCCGTCTCGAGATGGAGGGTGTTACCAACTAACCTGATGTCAGCAAAGAGGAGTGGGAATCCCCCCACTCCTCTTTGCCTGTGCGCTCGCTTCACGCACCGGCGTGCAGACCGTCCTCTTGACCCACCGGCCCAAGGAGGGTTTCGTTGACCGTACAACAGACCGTCAGTCCCTTGCCCGGACAGGGCGCGAATAGCCCCGCCTCACAGCCGCCGCCGCCCCAGGGCATGTGGTCCGAACTTTTCAGCTTTCGCGACAACCGCCTCGGGGTCATGCTGATCATCCCCAGCCTCCTGACCCTGATCCTGGTCCAGTTCTATCCCATCGTTTACAACTTCTGGCTGATTCTCACTAGCGAGAAGGGGGAGTGGATCGGCCTGGCCAACCTCTCCCGGCTCACCCGGGACACCATCTTCCACGGCGCGCTGATCTTCAGCCTCAAAATGGGCATCGTCGTCGTTCCCATGTGCCTGCTTGTCGGGCTGGGACTGGCCCTTCTGGTGCACAGCGACTACGCCGGCCGCAAGGCGATCTGGATCTCAATCCTTATCATTCCCCTGATGGTCTCCGAAATCGTCGCCGGCATGATGTGGAAGATCATGTACCACCCCACCCTGGGGCTGGTGAACGTTCCCCTCTCCGCACTCGGCCTCGAACCGATTATCTGGCTTGTGAAGGCCGATACCGCCTTCATCGCCCTCTGTGTCGTCGAGATCTGGCGCATCAGCCCCCTGGCATTTCTGCTTCTCTACGCCGGCCTCAACCAGGTCCCCCGCGACATCTACGAGGCCGCCGCCGTCGACGGCGCAACCCGCTGGCGCGCCTTCTGGGACATGACTCTCCCCTACATCAGGCCGATGTTTTCCATCGCGACCATCCTCGTCTTCGTCTGGTCCACCCGCACGATCGGCACCATTGCGGCCACGACGCAAGGAGGACCCGGCCGGGCCACCTGGAACCTTTCCTGGTACATCTACGGCATGTCCTTCCAGCGGCTCAAGCCCCACTACGCCTCAGCCGCGGTGCTTGTCATGCTGCTCATGACCTATATCGCCGGCACGATCTTCGTCAGATATCTCTGGGTGGAGCGCCGAAGCCGGTGAGCCCGAAGGCCCTTTACATAGGAGTGTAAGCCGATGGCACAAACAGATGTGAGTGAGACGACAACCAACGAACCCGTGCCCCAGGATGTAGTAATGGCTGCGCAGGGGCGCCGTCTCAACCCGCGAAAGCTGCTCGTTGTCATCGTCCTCTACCTCGCCGCCTTCTGGACCCTCGTCCCCATGTATTGGGTCGCGATCTCTTCCATCAAGTCCTTGCGCGACCTCGCCCACATCCCGCCCCGCTTCTTCCCGACCGATCCCCGGCTCGACGCCTGGGTGACCATCTTTGAACGCCGTATCCTCGAAAACGTCTACAACAGTCTCGTCGTTTCCACCCTGGCAACCATCATCTGCCTCATTATCGCAGTGCCCGCTGCCTACGCCGCCACCAGGATGCGCCTGCCCTTCAAGTTCGTCGCCATCGTCGTCGGCCTCATGGGCCTCGTCGCGCTCCTGCCCCCCATCGCCTCCGCCATCCCCCTCTTCCTCCTCGGCAGTGATCTCGGAATCATCGACGAAAAATACACCCTGATCATCCTTTATACCGTTCTCAACACCGCCTTCGCCGTCTGGGTCCTGCGCGGCACTTTTATGGACGTCCCCATGGATGTGGAGGAAGCGGCCCTGATGGATGGCGATACCCGTTTCGGCGCAGTGCGCCGCATCCTGCTGCCCCTGATATTTCCCAGCCTCTTTTCGATCGCCATCCTGCTCTTTATCTTCAACTGGAACGAGTACATCATCGCGCTCTATTTCGTGAATTCCATGAAGACGATGACGCTGCCAATTGCGATCCAGGCACAGATCCCGCAGCACGAGCTCGATTGGGGCGTGGTCAGCGCCGCCGGCACGATCGCCGTGTTCCCGGTGCTGGTGGCCGCCTTTACATTACAGAGATTCTTGGTGCGCGGGCTGACCTTTGGCGTCGCCAGCGGCCAGTGAGCAAGGAGAGTACACTTTGGCGGAAGTAAGAATAGAAGGCCTGACAAAGTACTTCGGCGATACCTGCGCCGTAAATCAACTAAATCTCGTCGTCAGGGACGGCGATCTGGTCGTCCTGCTCGGCCCCTCCGGCTGCGGCAAGACCACCACCATGCGCTGCGTAGCCGGCCTCGAGCGCCCCACCTACGGTGACATCTACATCGGCGAAACGCGCGTCAACGACCTCGAACCGCGCGAACGCGATGTCGCGCTCGTCTTCCAAAGCTACGCTCTCTACCCCCACTTCACCGCCTTCGACAACATCGCCTACCCCTTGCGCCTGCGAAAGACGCCAAAGGACGAGATCGAGCGCCGCGTCCGCGACGTGGCCGAAATGCTGGGCATCAGCCACACTCTGGAGCGGCCGCCCGGTCTCTGCTCCGGCGGCGAGCAGCAGCGCATCGCTCTCGGCAGAGCCATCGTGCGCGAACCCGTCGTCTTCCTCATGGATGAGCCGCTCTCCAATATCGATGCCCTCCTGCGTGTCTATATGCGCGCCGAGATCAAGCGCCTCCAGCACGAGCTGGGCACAACCATGATCTACGTGACCCATGATCAGGTCGAAGGCATGACGATGGCCGATCAGATCGCGGTCATGAACGAGGGCACCCTGCAGCAACTCGGCACCCCCAGCGAAATCTACGACCTGCCGGCCAACAACTTCGTCGCCCGTTTCGTCGGCTCGACACCCATGAACTTCATCCCCGGCGCGCTCCAAAAGGAGAACGGCAGAACTGTCCACAAGAGCGATCAGTTTGTCATCCCGGTCAGCGCTGAAATGGCCGACCGCGCGGCCGAACTCTGTCCCAGCGGCCAATGTACCCTGGGCGTCCGCCCCGAAGAGATTCGCTTTACCACGGATGACGAAGGCGACAACCAGGCCAGAGTCTTCCTCCTGGAGCCACTCGGTTCGGAGACAATTCTTGACATTGAGAAAGAAGGCCTCCTCCTCAAGGTCAAAGATGTAGCCTCAACCCAAGTGCGAGAGGGCGATAACCTCAGCCTCTCCTTCAACCGCTTTCATCTCTTCGATGACAATACCGGGGCAGCCATCCGCTGAACCGCAGGACCATCGCCGTCGCGCGCCGGCGGCGCAGTGTACGCCTCCCTCTGCTCCACCCAATCAATATGATGGCGCGCAGGCGCCTGCGAATACATGCCAAGTGAGGAACTATGCTGAATGTGAAGATAGGCAGCGCCCCGATAAGTTGGGACGTCCTTTCCTTTGATGGAAGCAAAACCAGCGGCCTCAGCTTTCCCCAGATGCTGGACGGCATCGCAGCCGCCGGATACGAGGGGACTGAGATCAGCGCCGGAGGCTTTTTCCCCGCCGAAGCAGACGATCTGCGCGCCGAGCTGGAAAAGAGAAATCTGCAGGCGGCCTCCTCCTATGTCGCCCTGCCGATAGAGGAAGAGGGAGCCCTCGACTCGATGCTCCAGCAGGTTCAAACTGTCGGCTCGCTCCTCGCCAGCTTCGGCGTATCAGAAATCATCATCGCCTGCAACACCGTGCCCGAGCGCCTTGACGTCGCCGGCTTCGTTGCCGCCGATGGCAGCCAAGGCTGGACCGACGCGCAATGGCAACGCGCCGCCAGTGCGCTGGAGACTGTCGCCGCCCACTGCAAAAAGAGCTTCAACCTGAAAACCGTCTTCCACCATCACACCGGCACCTATGTCGAGACCCCCGCCGAGGTTGAACGGATCATGGCGATGACCGACCCCGAACTGGTCGGGCTGTGTCTCGATACCGGCCACTACCACTACGGCGGCGGCGACGTCGTCGAAGCCGCGCAACGGTACGCCGACCGTATCGGCTACCTCCATATCAAAGATGTCTGGCCGGACAAACTGAAAAAAGTGCGGCGGGAACGGATCCACATGCGCCAGGCCTGGGCGATGGACATCTTTGCCGAACTGGGGCGAGGCGCAATCGATTTTCCAGCCTTCTTTGACGCCCTGCGAACACAATCCTATCAGGGCTGGATGATCGTCGAGCAGGACTCAGTGGGCCGTTCACAGCGAGACGAAAACTGGTCGCCGGTCGAGAGCGCCAAGATGAGCCGGGACTATCTCCGAGACGTTCTCCGGATCTGAACCTGGCTCCAACCGATCCCGGATTCTTCGGTCCCGCAGCGGCTGGAACGCCGCACGTTTTACATTCAAGGAACTGTCAATGGCCAAGGTATCTGAGCAACTGGACCTTCTGCTGGAAGAGATGACTACCTGGGACAAACCTGAATACATCATCTCCAACCTGACACACCTGGTGGACATCCATCCCGAACTGCTGACACACTCCTTCACCTACGAAGTGCTCGGCCGCGCCTACGGCCTGCAGGACAACAAACCGCTCGCCGCCGAGATCTTCGAAATGGCCTTAAAGCTGGACCCGACCCGCCAGCAGGCCAGCGACTGGTACAACCAGGTTCGCCAGTGCGAGGATGTCAACTACGATGAAGCGCGCGTACCCGCCTATGGGCTGCCCGACCCACTGCGCATGGCCGACGGTCGCGCAGTCACCGAAGCCGCTATGTGGAGGGAAGAGCGCCGCCCCGAGCTGCTGCGCCTTTTCGAGGAGCACGTCTACGGCGTAGCGCCCGGCCGTCCCGAAAATATGACCTTTGAGGTCACCTCAGTCGATGAAGGCGCCCTCGACGGCCAGGCGACGCGCAAAGAGATCGCCGTCTACTTCACCGGCCGCCGCGACGATCCCAGGATGGACATTCTCGTCTATCTGCCCAACGACAGACCGAAGCCCGTGCCTTCCTTCCTCGTCCCCAACTTCCAGGGCAACCAGTCGATCCATAGCGATCCCGGTATCACCATCTCACAGCAGTGGATGCGCAACCGCTTCGACCGCGGCATCCGCAACCACCGCGCCACCGAGGCCAGCCGCGGAAACGCTCTCTCCCGCTGGCCCGTCGAGCGCATTCTCGAGCGCGGTTACGCCATCGCCACGATCTACTACGGCGACCTCGACCCCGACTATGACGACGGCTACCAGAACGGCGTCCATCCCCTCTATTACAAAGCCGGGCAGACGAAACCCGCCGCCAATGAATGGGGCGCAATCGGCGCCTGGGCGTGGGGCCTGCGCCGCGCGCTCGACTACCTGGAGACCGACGACGACGTCGACCACACTCGCGTCGCCGTGATGGGACAGTCCCGCCTCGGCAAAACCGCGCTCTGGGCCGGCGCGCAGGATGAACGCTTCGCCCTCGTCATCCCCAACAACTCAGGCTGCGGCGGCGCCGCGCTCTTCCGCCGCCGCTTCGGCGAAACCGCCCGCCATGCCAACGTCACCTATCCCCACTGGTTCTGCGAAAACTTCAAACGCTACAACGACAAGGAAGACGAGCTGCCCGTCGACCAGCACATGCTCATCGCCCTCGTCGCCCCGCGCCCCGTCTACGTCGTCAGCGCCGACGAGGACCTCTGGGCCGACCCCCGCGGCGAATTCCTCGGCGCCAGGAACGCCGACCCCGTCTACCGCCTCCTCGGCGCCGACGGCATCGCCGTCAACGAGCTGCCCCCCGTCAACCAGCCCGTCAGGAGCACCATCGGCTACCACATCCGCACCGGCAAACACGACGTCACCTACTACGACTGGGAGCGCTACATGGACTTCGCCGACATCCACGTGCGCCAGGAATAGCGAGCAGGCCGTCCAGCGCAAGTTGGCTCTGACGGCCCCCAACATGGTTATGTTATTGGGCGTGTCAACTCTGAAGCGGCATGGCTCACGCGCAGTGGACGCGTAAGTGCGGGGACGTTAACGGCAAAAGAAGCCACTGCCGATGAGTTGATAAAGATGACGGCCTCTAGTCCTTCATGTTTGGTCCCGACATCTATGCTCTGTAGGCATCCGCTACTTTGCGCAGGGCCTTTTCAACCCCAAGCACATCTTCCCGCGTATAGAACTCGCTCCACGTGATGACGATGTGCGCAGCCAGTCCTCGTTCGGCGTTTGGACACATTCCCTTGTAATAGCGCTCACGGTCGTCATACACGGCTCGCGGAAACGCGTACTCCGGATTTCTCGGCGGGGCCGGGTCCAGAAAGGCAGGATGGTCATACAGTAGATAGTAGTCTTTTGGCATGCAGGACACGCCTTCTGCCTGCAGCGCTCTGGCAAAGGCGTAGGTGTCCGCCGTGAAAGCGCCTTCGTCCATGCGCACGGCGTAGAGCCAGTAAGCGTGCATCGCTTCGTCAACGATGTGCGGCGGACTGAGTCCGGGAATGTCGTGAATCAGTTTGTCAAGCATCTGACCGGTTTCTCTGCGCCGTGCCACGATGTCGCCCAGCTTGTTTAACTGAACAAGGCCCACTGCCGCGCCAAGTGGATTCATTCTATAATTGAGTCCGAGTCCTACGTGCGTTCGGAAGAACATACCCTCTTTCTTTCCTTCTTCCTCACCCCGCCCGATGCTGAACAGCTCCGCCCGCTTAGCATACTCGTCATTGTTCGTCATCACCATACCGCCGGTGATCGTTGTCATATGTTTGCCGGTGATGAAGCTGAACACTCCAATGTCTCCGATAGTTCCTACTCTCCGTCCTTTGTACTCAGCGAAGTGCGCCTGCGCGCAGTCCTCGATGACTGGGACATTATGGCGCTTGCCAATATCCATCAATTCGTCCATTGGCGCCGGCTGACCGTAAAGATGGACGGCTATGATCGCCTTAGTCCTGTCTGAAATCTTCGACTCGACATCGACGGGATCGATATTGTAGGTGTGCAGATCTACATCGGCGAATATCGGGATAGCATTATGGGCGAGGATCCCCTTCACCGAACCAACGTCGCTGATCGCAGGGAGAATCACCTCATCACCGGGTTCGACGCCGGCCGCGACAACTCCAACGTGAACGGCCGCCGTTCCCGAATCCACAGCGACCCCGTGGCGCACTCCATGGGCTTGTCTGAATGCCTCGCAAAACGCATCGATTGGATCGCCGCTTATTCCACCGCGAATCAGCGCAGCCACACTTTCCGCCTCTTCTGCGCCAACTTTGCGTATAGCTAGATTCTGGCCGATTGGCTCCGCAAAAACAGGAGTCCCGCCGTCAACTGCCAGTTGCTCTGTTGTCCCTTTCATCCTGTCTGCCCCCTTGGTTCCCGCTCAGAAAGCCTGGATTCAACTACCGACCTCCAAAGCCTGTCATATGAATGCCGCGGATAAAATATCTCTGCATCGAGAAAAACAGCGCCAGTATCGGGGCTAGCATCAGGATAGACGCAGCCATCAGCTGGTTCCAGTCCGTGCCTGTTCGACTCATGAAGAAGCGCAGTCCGAGCGCAAGTGTGCGCAGGTCTACTGAATTCGTGTATATCAGAGGCCCCAAAAAATCATTCCAATGACTGAGGACCGAAAAGATCGTCACCGCGCCCAGCACCGGTCCCGAAATCGGCAAAATGACCTGCCAGTAAATGCGCACGTAAGCGGCCCCATCCATCAACGCCGCCTCATCCAGCTCCAACGGAATCGTCCTGAAGTACTGGCGAATCAGAAAAACATAGAAAGCATTGACGCCAAACCAGAACGGTACGATAAGAGGCAACAGTGTATCGATCCACCCCAACAGTTTGAACAAAATAAATGAGGGAATCAAACGGACCACATCGGGAAGCATCAACGTGGAGAGAAGCACGATGAACCAGAAATCACGGCCCCTGAAGCGTATTCGGGCAAAACCAAACGCTACAAATGAGCTTGTCAGGACAGTGCCCAAGGTGGCCGCCAGTGTGATCACAACACTATTGCGAGTGTAGAGAAAGAAAGGATGTCCCGGACGTGTAACGGCGTCGATATAGTTGCTCCAAACCACCGGCCGCGGAATCAACTCCGGAGGGAAGATAAACTCTGTGCCAGGCATCTTCAGAGAAGTTGACACCATCCACCCAAGGGGAATGAAACAGATCACGCCACCAAGAATCAACAGCGCATACCGTATCGCGTTGGACACAAAAGGGAATGAGATAGGTCTCATTCCACTTCGTAGAACACCCATAAGCGCGCCATCCTGAACTGAACGATAGTAAAGACCAAAATAATGAAAAACAACACCCACGCCAAAAGAGAGGCATAGCCCATCCGCAGATTCTCGAACGCATGTCGATAAACAAAAAGCACGTAGAAAAGCGTAGTGTGAACAGGGCCGCCCTGAGTAGCGATGTATGCTGCGGTGAATATCTGGAAAGAACTGATGATGCCGACCACCAGATTGAAGAAAATAAGCGGTGTAATCATCGGCACCGTGACATGCCTGAACTGAGCAAACATGCCTGCACCGTCGATCGCGGCCGCATCGTAGAGCGACGAAGGCACACCCTGCAACCCAGCCAGGAACACCACCATCATCGTGCCCACGCGCCAGAGTTCCATGATGATAAGGGAAGGCTTGGACAGTTCAGGGTCCCACAACCAGGCCTGGCCCGGTATCCCAAACAAAGACAAGATGTAGTTGGCCAGCCCATAGTCAGGATTGAAGATGTACATCCAGAGGAACACACTGGCAACGCCGGGAATGATGGTGGGCAGATAATACAAAGTGCGGAATACGTTTACGCCATGCACTCGCATGTTGAGCAACAGCGCAAGCATCAGTGCCCAAACTACCTGTGCCGGTACGCCCAAAAAAGTGAAATAGGCTGTGTTCCATAGTGAGATGGTAAAGAACCTGTCTCCGACCATCCTCTCCAGGTTGTCCAGCCCGTTGAATGTGGGCGGTGACAGGACGGGGTAGCGGGTGAAGGCGAGGTACACCAGGCCAATCATCGGACCCGCCGTAAATACGATGAAGCCGACCAGCCAGGGCGCTATGAACATATATCCGAGAATGTCTCGGCGCAACTGCGTACGCGAACCCAACATGGACTGTATCGATGCCATTTTCAACAGGATGTTCCTTATTCTGGTAGCTTCAAACCTGCGGGGAGACGAGTGCTTGGCGAAGTGGCGCCCGTGGAGCACTGTGCCCAACGGTAAACGCCACTACGCCTCCAGTTACTGAATCTGTCCTCCTCAGAGTTGCAATGTTGCCGGATGTTGTGTCGTCGGCATCGCCGCTGGCGCTAGAAATCTCCGTACTCTTCGCGATACTCTGTTATCAATTGATCGACTTCCGGCTTCACCTCATCCATGGCCGCCTGCGCTGTCTTCCGGTCCAGAACGATTTCATCCCAAGCCCCTTGGATGAGCGCGTCCATCTCCCGAATGCCCGGAATGTGAAGGATGACCCTCGTGACCTGCGCGGCCGCAATGTCAACCACCTCAGGTCTCTCCCAGGGCAGCAGACCCTGTTTCAGCCAAAGATCAGACTCCGCCACCTCTGGTGAAGTGGGGTCACCGTAATGGGCCAGAATAAGCAGTTCGTGCGTCCGGTTGGTGTTGAAGGATACATACTCCCACGCCTCATCCGGATGTGGGCTCCCGCTGTAAATGCCCGGCCCTTCAGGCGGATTGCGCGTGATCGTCGGTCCATTGGGCATCTCGGGCAATGGAACCTGGCCCAGAACCAGATCCTCTCGCAAGTACGGGAGAATCTCTCGATGGAAAAACCCCATCGCCACACGTTCGGAGTTCATCATCTCCGCGCCGCCGCGAAACTCCTCCGCCTCCGCCGGCGTCGGCGTGTAACCCAACTTCGTCGTATCCGCCATCCAATTCCAAGCCTCTATCGCTTCGGGCTCGTTGATGACGGTCGCCGTGTTATCCTCGTTCCAGACATCGCCCCCAAAGCCCCAGATCCAGAGATTTTCGAGTCTGATAGTTCGGGACATTGGTGTGCGGCCCCACTGCCTTTCGACTCCCTCACCAGTGGAAAGCGCCCCCGCATATTCGCGCTCCCACTTCTCCAGCGTCCATCCCCCTGCCTGATAGACATCCCACGGATCTTCCAGACCTGCTGCTTCAATCAAACTGGGATTGTACAGGACGAACATTGGGTGTGCGCCGTCGGCGATGGCGTATATCTGCCCCTGCCAGGACAGATTCTCCACCAAGCCGGGGTAGAAGTTATCCACATTAACCCGGTCGTCCGCTTCGATATAGTCATTCAAGGGAATCAAAACGCCGCGGACAGCATACGTTGCCCGCTGCATTGGATGGTTAAAGGTCAGGTCAAAAGGAGCCTCGCCGCCGGCCAGGGCGACATAGACCTTCTGAATCGCTTCACCGTATGGCAATGGCACCATCTCTATCGAGATATTCCCCTGCGACTCGTTAAACTCCTCCCCAGCCAGACTCATCGTCGCCTCAGGGTACGAGTTGTCGTACCAATATATCAGTTCCACCATTTCAGCGGACGGCGCGGCATCACCCTCGTCCGTCATTTCCGTCGCCGGAGCGGCCGGCACACAGGCCACTGCAGACGCCCCTGCGACCGTTACCGCAGAAAGACGCAAGAAATCTCGTCGGTTGATCTTTCCTGTCGGACGCATGATTCCTCCTTTACAGTCTCGGACTGGAAGCAAACGTAGAGTTGTACGACCTCCTCACGCACGTCGACGAAGACATTTTCCTATGCGCCACCTCCTTCTCTTCTCAACACGAGCCTAATGGCGATTGCGGTCCGCCACCGTCCGCACGATGTCCGCGACAAGCTCGCAATGTTCCGGCTGATACTTTTCGCTGACAGACGCCCAGCGGACGAAGTTCTCAAGATATGCCTTTGCATTGGGGCAAGTATCAGCGCCGTAGGTATATGTTCGCGACGCCGGCGGTATGGAAAACTGATGCGACCTGCTTTCAGTCCGCTTCTGCAAAAAGGCAAGGGCCTCGGGCATCAGGTAATACTTTGCAGTACCTGCGCCCGGGATTCCCGCGTCGGCCAACTGTTGAGAAAGTTCCTCCGCCGTGCAATTGAACTGCGACGGGTCCATCCAAAGACCGACCATCCAGCACGAAAACAGATTTACGTTGTCTGGAATCGGCAGCGGTGTGACGCCCGGGATCTCTGAAAGCAGAGGCCACAGCAGACGCGCGATTCTGTCCCGATGGGCCGCGTGCTCATGGATTACCTCAAGCTGCCCCAGGCATATCGCCGCAGTGCATTCCGGCATCCGGTACGAGTAACCCATTTCATGATGATAACGTCCGAAGCCAGGGATCCACACCGCGCCGCGATCGTGTGCGATAAAGCGCATGCGCGACGCCAGCGCATCATCGTCGGTGACGACACAGCCACCTATGTCGGAACTCATCGTCTTCTCGGGATCAAACGAAAATGCCGCCGCGTCAGCCAGTGTCCCCACCACCCGACCCTTATACTCGCTGAAGGCCGCCTGACAGGCGTCCTCACAAACAAAGAGATTGTGCCTGCGCGCCAGTTCGTTTATCGGGTCCATATCGCAGACCAGTCCCGTCTTGTGTACGACCAGGACCGCCCGCGTACGATCCGTAATGCACGGCTCAATCGTCTCAGCGCTCACATTCACCGTGCCGGCCTCCGTATCGGCAAACACGGGAATATAATTCTCCAGGCACAGACCCTGAATGGTGCCAAAATCCGTTACGGGACTGACAATTACCTCATCGCCTGGTTCGAATTCAAGTGCAGCGGCGAGCGTGGCCAGCGCTGACGTGCATCCTGGTGTCGTCACACAATGTTTCACCCCCAGTGACTCTGCAAACGCCTTCTCAAAGCGCTCAGCCATATTTACCTTCAGTCCACCGGAGATGACTTCCTGAACGTATTTGAGGCAATTCGGACCGACGGTACGCGGAAACATGGTGGGTAACGCACCCAGCGTTTCTTCGACATGCCCCGCACTGGGCCGGAGCCTCGCAGCTGTCGCATCAGTCAATCTCTCCGCCATTTTTTGGCTCCCTCGACGTCCTGCATGGGGGTCTATTCCATCCACCCTCAGTACCGATGATGCCGCTGCCACTCCCGTCCAAAACTGGAACTGCGTTTCAAGAGCCCGACAGAGCGTTAACCTCGACCGCTGTTAGCTCTCTGAAGTGATTTAAGATTCTTCGTCATGAACGACAAAAGGTTGTTCAAAGGTGTACACGATCGCAACGACCTGTGGAGATGTAAGCAAAATACTATATACATGAATTCATGTCAACCTCCCTTTTTGGACCGGCGCGCCTCTGCGCAACCACTCTTCAGTTTCTTTCCTCCCCATCCATGAAACACCTTTCTATCGTGTGCATCCCAAAACGGGGGTGAACTTTCGTACACCTCAGGTAACGACTGAGCTAACGCCAATGCGCGTCCCCGATCAGGGCAAGTGCCGTCGCCTCTGACCCCTGACCCCTCGCCCCTAACCTCTGCCTTTGGGCGGTCGGGCCTTCGGCCCTCCCTTGTGCGGGGGGATTCCCCCCGCAACGCCCCCCAGACACCATGCCACGTTGGCGCCGCGTCGCCGGCGTACTGTCTGTGCCACCGGTCGCCCACCCAAGTCGTGCCGCGCAGCCGTCCGCCGTGACCACGGTAGGGGCAGGCCTTGTGCCTGCCCACTCTCACCCCAAAACTGGACTGCACCCTTTCTGTCTGGCGCGTTCGCCTGCCCGTACAGATTTCGGGTATAATCAGCTATCGCAATAAGACCCACTGGTAACAGTTGGGCAGCAAGACCGCAGCGCACAGAAAATCAGTACAACTCACAGCGAGCCACCCCAATGAAAGCAGTTGCCAAGTTCGGATTCGGCGATAAAGAAGTAGAAATACGCGACGTACCCGAGCCGCAAATGGCACCCGGCCAGGTCATGGTCGAGGTCAAAGCCACCGGCGTTTGCGGCTCCGATGTACACATGTGGCGCAACATGCAGTCGTGGGAGATCACGCTGCCGCTCGTACTCGGCCACGAGTTCGCCGGCGTCATCGTCGATGCCGGCGACGACGTATCCGGCTGGGAGATCGGCGACAGGGTGGCCGTCGAAACCGCCGCCAAGGTGTGCGACGCCTGCGTCTACTGCCTCAGCGGCAACTACAACCTCTGCCCCAACCGCCTCGGCTACGGCGCCCTCGCCGACGGCTCCATGACCCGCTACGTCGCCGCCCGTCCCCAGATCCTCCACCGCGTACCGGACAACGTGCCCGACGAGCACGCCGCCCTCACTGAACCGATCTGCGTCGCCTACAACGCCCTCGTCGAAAAAACCGCCATGAAACCAGGCGACCTCGTCGTGATCCAGGGCCCAGGTCCAATCGGCATCATGGCCCTCCAGATCGCCCGCATCCGCGGCGCCGGCGCCCTCGTCGTTCTCGGCACCGACGCCGACGCCAAGCGCATGGAGGTGGCCGCCGAGCTCGGCGCCGATTACACGCTCAACATCCAGCGCGAGGATCCAAAGGCGCTCATCGAATCGCTGGGAGACGGCTTCGGCGCCGACCTGGTCATCGACGCCACCGGCGTCAGCAAGGCGCTGCAACAGTCAATGGAGCTGGTACGGCCAAACGGACGCATCACCAAAATCGGCTGGGGCCCGCAGCCGCTCGATTTCAGCCTCGACCCGCTCGTGGCCAAAGCCGTAACACTCCAGGGCACCTTCAGCCACCTCTACCCCACCTGGGAGCGTGTGCTCACCCTGCTCTCCACAGGGCAGGTAAATCTGGGGCCGGTCATCGGCGGCATCTACCCCCTTGAAGACTGGGAAGAGGCTTTCGAAAGCATGGAGCACGGCGACAACGTGAAATCGGTCCTCCGTCTGGACGCCTGACCCGAGGACGCACGCATCTGTTGGCGATGTAAGCGAGGCAACTCATGGCCGTCCCTACGACAGAACACATAGACGCCCCGGAACCGACCTGGGAGATCGCCCAACTCTACCCCGCCCAAGGCCACTGGAGCGAAGAAGAGTATCTGGCGCTGGATACCAATCATCTGATCGAATTCTCCCACGGTCAGTTGGAGGTCCTGCCAATGCCAACCCAGTCGCATCAGCTACTGGTCATTGCTCTTTTTGAACTCCTCCATAATTATGTCCGTGAAAGGCAACTTGGCACTGTTCTGCTGGCGCCCATGCGGGTCCAACTATGGCCAGGCAAAATCAGAGAACCCGATATTCTGTTCATGCATATTGAGAATGATGACCGACGCTCTGACAGATTCTGGGAAGGCGCAGACCTCGTCATGGAAATCGTCAGCCCCAATGATCCCGATAGAGACAAGGCAATCAAACGCAGCGAGTATTCGCAGGCCGGGATCCCCGAATACTGGATCGTCGATCCTGCCAATGTGTCAATCACCGTCCTCACGTTACGCGGACAGGAGTACGCGCTTCATGGTGAGTACCTCGCAGGCGAGGAGGCATTATCTGTACTTCTGAAAGACTTCAAAGTCGACGTAGGTAACGTATTCTCTGAAGCAAGTAGGTAGAGCCCGACAGAGCATCTGGAATCGCCCACATCCATCTCCCGCGGAGCGTAAAGTTGCCCAAAAAAGATCCAATCATCCAGGTCTCACTCGACGTAACTTCCATCGAAGAGGCCCTCGACATGGCGGGCGCCGCCGTGCGCGCCGGCGTCGACTGGCTCGAAGCCGGCACGCCCCTGATTCTTGCCGAAGGGCTCCACAGCGTCCGCGCCATGCGCGAGGCCTTCCCCGATCATCCCATCGTGGCCGACCTCAAAACAATGGACGGCGCCGGCCTCGAAGCCGAAATGATGTTCAACTCCGGCGCTGACTACGTCGTCGTCATGGGTGTCGCCCACGACGCCAGCATCATCGAACAGGTCAAGATGGCGCAGCGCTGCAGCGGCAAAGTCATGTGCGACGTCATGCTCTGCCCCGATAAACCCGGCCGCGCCAAAGAAGCCCAGGAAATGGGCGTCGATGTTATCATCGTCCATACCGGCTTTGATGAACGCGCCATGATTCCCGGCCTCAGCCCCCTCGATGACCTGCCGGCCATCCTCGACGCCGTCGACATCCCCGTGCAGGCCGTCGGCGGGCTGACCGTCGAACAGGCCATCGAAACGCTCGAACTGGGCGCCGAAATCGTGGTCTTCGGCGCTCCGCTCGTAATCGCATCCGACGCCTTCACCGCCGCCACCGACGACTTTGAAGGCCTTCTGCGAGAGATAGTGGCCAAGGTCAAAGGATAAAAATGGCAGTGCTGGCTGGCGCTGCTCAAAATCTTCTTCAACCAGAACAAGCATTTGAGACCTGCATAGCTCATCAGAAGGAGACATAAACGATGAACCTGCTTCAAGACATCCAGGACATCCGCTTCCCCGCCAACCTGCCCGACTCGCTCCTGGCCGTTCACCAGACCTTCGACACACCCCAGGTCGATGACATCCACGCCGCCGTCGGCAGAGCCCTCACCCAAAGCGGCATCATGGCGCCCATGCAGCCGGGCGATTCCGTCGCCATCGGCGCCGGCAGCCGCGGCATCGCCAATCTCGCCCACATCGTGCGGGCGGCCGTTGACCACCTCAAAGCCGCCGGCATGAGGCCATACGTCGTCCCCGCCATGGGCAGCCACGGCGGAGCCACCGTCGAAGGACAAAAGGAGATCCTCGCCGGCATGGGCGTCACCGAGGATGCCATGGGCGTGGAAATCAGGGCGACCATGGAAGTGGCCGAAATCGGGCGCATCCCCGACGGGCCGGCAGTCTGCCAGGGCAAAGACTCCATCGCCGCTGACCACGCCATTCTCGTCAGCCGCATCAAGCCGCACACCGACTTCCGCAGCCACCTGGAAAGCGGCCCCTCCAAAATGTGCGTCATCGGCTGGGGCAAACAGCACGGCGCATCCATGATGCACAGCGGCGGCGGCAAAAACTTCCAGATCTACCTGGAGCCCGCCGCACGCGTCTACGAGGCCAACACCAACTTCCGCGGCGCCATCTGCCCCGTCGAAAACGCTTTCGAGGACACCGCTCTCATCGCCGGCCTCACCGCGGCCGAAGTCGGCACCAAAACAGAGGCCGACCTGCTGGTCAAGGCCAAGGACTACCTCGCCCAGATCCCCTTTGAGGCAGTGGACGTCCTGGTCGTACGCGACCTCGGCAAAAACATCTCTGGCACCGGCATGGACACAAATGTCATCAGCCGCCTCAGCATCCCTCGCCAGCCCGAAAACTTCGGCAAAGTCGACGTCGCCATCATCACAGTCCTCGACCTGACCGAAGAGACCCACGGCAACGTCTCCGGCCTCGGCCTCGCCAACGTGACCACCGAACGCGTCTTCCGCAAGATCGACTGGCAGGCCACCTACATGAACGCCGTGACATCCGGCATCTTCAGCGCCACCCGCTCCCACCTGCCCCTCACCTTCGCCAACGATGAACGCGCCCTCGAAGTCTCCCTCCGCATCTGCGCAGAGCCCCAGGAAGCCGCCAAAATCGTCTTCATCCGCGATACCCTGACCCTGGAAGATTTCTACGTCAGTCCCAGCCTGCGCGCCGAAGTCGAGAGCCATCCACGCCTCACCATCACCGGCGAAACGCCGCTGACCTTCACAGAGGGCGTTATGCAGACCCCGTGGCAAATGGAGCCAATTCTGGAATATGCTTGATCTGCAGGCCAACTAAATTGCCCAATGCTGACCTTGGCACTGTCAGCATTGGGCGTTAGACCAACAGCTCCCTGGCAGCCGCTGTTCACGTCCTTCCGCACGGCGCCGGACCTGAACATCAATATCCAACCGTCAAATGACTCCCAGTTCAGCGAAACTGACGCGCATGCCCCGCCTCGCTCTTCTCCTCGGCGACCCCAGCGGCATCGGACCCGAAATCGTCGCCCGCGTCCTCGCGGAATCGACCGGTCAAAACAAAACGGCCCCCCCTTACGGCGGCGCAAACATCGTCGTCATCGGCGAACCCTGGATCCTGGAATGGGGCGCCCAGTGCGCCGATCTCTCGCTGGACATGCCGCATTACAGCGCACCCGTCGACCTGCCGCTCTCGTCCACCGGACCCGTGCTCCTCACCGGCCCATCTTTCCCCGCTGAGGCGCACACACCCGGCCGCATGAGCCCGGACGCCGGCCGCTACGTCCTCCAATCGCTCGACTATGCCGCAGAGCTCGCCCGTGCCGGTGTCATTGACGGCATCACCTACGCCTCGCTCAACAAACAGGCCATGCATGCCGCCGGCAGCCGCCACGAGGACGAGCTCCGCTACTTCGCCGAACGCCTCGGCGTGGAAGGCCACGTCGGCGAAGTCAACACGCTCGATGGGCTTTGGACCTCCCGCGTCACCTCCCACATCCCCTTGCGCGCCGTCTATCAACATATCTCCATCGACGAAATCCTGCCCGCCATTCGCCTCATCCACAACACAATCCGTCAGAGCGGCGTGCCCTCGCCCCGGCTTGCCGTGGCCGGTCTCAATCCCCACGCCGGCGAAGGCGGCCTCTTCGGCAGCGAAGAAAACGATGTCATCCGCCCTGCCGTCGAAGCCGCCCAGGAAGAGGACATCGCCGCCTCCGGCCCCTACCCGCCCGACACCGTCTTCCTGCGCGCAAGCCGCGGCGAGTTCGACGGCGTCGTTACCATGTACCACGACCAGGGCCAGATCGCCATGAAACTGCTCGGCTTCGAACGCGGCGTCACCGTCCATGGCGGCCTGCCCGCGCCGGTTACGACGCCGGCCCACGGCACCGCCTTCGACATCGTCGGCAAAGGCGAGGCCAGCCCACAGGCCCTCAAGCAGGCCCTGAAGCTATGCGCGCAAATGCTCATTACAGGCGCCCACAACCCGCCTGCGGAGAGGCAAATATGACAAATTCAACGCTTGCCATCCACGGCGGCCAGCCCGTCCGCTCCCAGTCGTGGCCCAACTGGCCGCAGTGGGACGACTCCGAGCGCGCCGGTCTTCTGGCTGTGCTTGAAAGAGGAGAATGGGGCGGCTACGACACCGCCGTGGAAGAGTTCGAGACCGCCTTCGCCGCCCGGCACGCCACCCAACACTGCGTCACAACCGTCAACGGCTCGACCACCCTCGAGACCGCCCTGCGCGCCCTGGACATCGGCCCTGGCGACGAGGTCATCGTGCCTCCCTACACCTTTATCGCCACCGCCGCCGCAGTGCGCATCGTCGGCGCCACCCCCGTCTTCGCCGACGTCGACCTCGAATCGTGGAATCTCTCAGCCGAGGCCGTCGCAGCCGCAGTCAGCCCCCGCGCCAAAGCCGTCATTCCCGTCCACTTCGGCGGCCTGCCCGTCGATTTCGATGCCCTGTTGCCCTTGGCCCGGTGTCACAATCTCCACGTCATCGAAGACGCAGCCCACGCCCACGGCAGCAGCTGGAATGGCAATCCCGTCGGCGCCTTGGGAAAGACCGGCTCATTCAGCTTCCAGTCCAGCAAAAACCTGACCGCCGGCGAAGGCGGAGCGCTCCTCACCAACGATGCCGAGCTGGCAGAGCGTATGTGGAGTATCGCCAACTGCGGACGCAGCACTGAAGGCCACGGCTACGAACACCCCAATCTCGGCACAAACCTGCGCCTGAGCGGCTGGCAGGCCGCGGTCCTCTCCGCCGGGCTCGCCAGGCTCGACAACCAGCTCCAGCGCCGCATGAGCAACGCCCGCCGGCTGCGCGCCTTCCTGGAGGAAATCGACGGGCTCACCCCGCAACGCTGGGATCCACGCGCCGACGCCCATTCCCACCATCTCTTCCTCATGCGTTACGACGCCGACGCCTTCGGCGGCCTGCCCCGCCAGCAGTTCATCTCCGCCTTGCGGGCCGAAAACATCCCCGTCAGCCCCCTGTATTCCCGCCCCCTCTACCGCCAACCCCCGCTCGTCGAACCCTTCAGCCGCGTCACGCCCTGCCCCAACAGCGAAGGCCTCTGCCAGCAGGCCGTCTCCATCAGCCAGAACATCCTCCTCGCCGAGCCCGACGAAATGGACGACATCGCCCGCGCCATCCTCAAAGTGCGTGAAAACGTTGGCGCGCTCCTTTGACCACTGACCATAGCTGACGAACCAATCCTGTTTTGGGCGGTCGCTCGCAAGCGGGCTCCCTTGTGCGGTGGGATTCCCCCCGCAACGCCCCCCAGACACCCCGCGCGTCCCGCCATCATGCAAAACGCCAACGGGCCGGCTAGCCCCGCATCCCCGGCCCCAAACCGCTGCCGTTTCCCCCGCTGGGCAGGCCCGCCTTGGCCAGCAACTCCACCAGCGTCCCGTCTCCCCCGAAATGCCCCGGCTTGATCACCACCAGCGTCGGCCGCCCCGCGATGACAGCGCTGCAGAGCGGCATGCCCGGCAGCAACTCCTTCTCAACCGAAAGCCGCGCTACACCCAGGTGCCTGAGTATCGGCATCGCCGTATCGCCACCCACGAGCAGCAGTAGATCGACCGGCCGCCGCGCCAGCGCCGCCACACTGATACGGCCCAGGTAGTCGGCCCGCTTGCGCGCCTCAGCGCCTTCCAGGACCGTGCCGGGCAGGGGTCGGGGCTGCTGCAATAGCCAAATCGGATCAGCCGCCTCCAGAGCGGCCGCAGCCGCCTCTTCGGTCTCCGGCAACACGTTCATCCGGCTGACTGCCAGATTAGAAGCAGCGCCCTGGGCGCGCAGCAGGAATTCTATCTGCCGATGGGCAACCTCGCTGCCGCTGCCCACTACCGCAAGGACCGAACGCACAGCATACCGCCGGTTTCCCTCCGGTCGTGCTCGGAAAGCCCCGCGTTCAAACGCCCGTCGAACCAGCGCACCCGCCAGTCCGGCACTCCCACACAGCAGCGCATCCGGAACGCCCTCCCGCTGCGCCTCCACCACCCTGTCCAGGTCGTCGTCAGTCAGCGCATCGACCGCGATCACAGTCCGTTCCGCGCCTGGGCTTCTCTCCCCCTCGTGCGCGAGCCGATTCATACTCGCCGCCAGCTCACCGCCGCGAACCTGTTCCAGATTCAGCGCCCTTACAGAGAATCGACTCTGCTCGCGCAGAAGAGAGGGCAGGTGAACCTCCGGCGGTCCAAGACCCGGAGCCGAGAGAATCCCGTTGCGTACGCGGCGCCCCTGAGCCGGAAAGGCCGGACAGACAAGCGCCGCCGGCGCGCCCACGAGCTCCAGCAACGCATCCAGTTCACTGCCGACGTTGCCCCGCAAGGTCGAGTCAATCTTCTTGTACCACCGTCCGTCCAGAGCGGGCAGCGACGCAGCAGTATTGCGCGTCTCCTTCGCGGCCGCCTCCTCCGCCAGATGGCGGGAGTCAGATGTAAAGGCCAGCGCCCCCGCTGGCAACGGCGGTTCCGGAATATCCAGAAAAATCGTTGCCGGCAGCCCAAACCGCCGGCAACGGGCCGCAGTATCCGCCGCGCCGGTCAGGTCGTCAGCAAGAATTTTCAGGTATCTCATCAAAAAAGATCCTGCTATACTTAATGTGAACTTACATTCACGGGTTAGAATGGCGCCCGTCCATTCAAGCATAAACTCGCTTGCACAGGTACGCAAGCCCCCCCGGCCACCGCCAATGACGGAAATCAATCTGTTCGAGCAAGACGCGCCTCTCCAGTTTGAGCGAATTCTCATCTATCCATACCCCGACCTGCGACGCCTGTGGGTGCGCATCTGGCTGCCCGCCCGCCTCGACGATGACGCGCCCAACGTCGAGTTGATCGTCTATAACCCGGACGGCACCGAAAACAACAGCCTCTTCCTCCTCGCCCAGACCGATACCCGCCTCAACAACACCCTGCACCTCAAAGACCCTGTCACCCCCGACGAAACCTACCGGGTCGAAGCAATGTTGACTGTAGGGCTGAGCAAGGACGCACAGCTGGTCGACCGCCAGACCTTCGACCTGACCTTGACCTTCCGCGACCCCGAAGCAGGCGAACCGGGTTTCGGTATCAACTGCAGCCCATAACCGTCCGATTTCAGCGCTTGGTACACACCAGCAATCTCGTCGTATACTAAAGGACTCTGACGGCTGCCGGGAAACGCAGCACGGCTAACGGCCCTATGAACTCACTGACCGCCATCTCCCGCTACCATGACCTCCTCTCCCGCCCTGGCCTCTCAGGCGACAGCTGGGGTCTTCTCACCGCGCGCATGGCTCAGCGCAACATGGTCTTCGGCGAGCGCCCTCTCTGCACAGTGCTGCGTCCTCTCTTCTATTCGCCCGAAGAGTGGAGCTATCTGGTCAACCGCACAGAACTGATTCTTCGCCTCTTCGACCGCCTCGCCCGCATCATGCTGGACGACGCCGGGCTGCGCGCGCAAATCCACGCAACACCCGACGAAGAGCATCTCATTCGCATCGATCACGGCTACCACTCCACCATCCCCACCGCCCGGCTGGACAGCTTTTTCGCCCGCAATCAGGACGGCAGCCGCAGCCTCGGTTTTGTCGAGTTCAACGGCGAAAGCCCGGCCTCCATGGCCTATTCCGACGTTCTCGGCGAACTGTTTCTGGAAATGCCTGTCATGCAAGAGTTCGGCCGGCGCTATGCCTTGCGCAAGCTGCCCAGCAAAAGACCGGCTCTCGACGAGTTCCTGCGAGTCTACTACAAATGGCGCGGCGACAGCAGTAAACTCCCCGATATCGCTATCGTCGACTGGCACGACGTACCCACCGCCAGCGAATTTGACCTATTCGTCGAGTTTTTCGCCGAACACGGCGTCACCGCCGTCATCTGCGACCCGGAGGAGATGGAATTCACCAACGGACGGCTTTATGCCTCCGGAACACCGGTCGATTTCGTCTACAAGCGCGTTCTGATTAGCGAGCTGCTCCTCCGCTACGGCCTGGAGCATCCCATCGTCGATGCGCTGCAAGCTCGCGCAATCTGCCTTGTAAACCCCTTTAGTTGCAAGCTGCTCCACAAGAAGGCCAGCCTCGCCGTAGCCAGCGACGAGCGCAATGCCCATCTCCTGACAGCCGACGAGCGGCAAGCGGTGAAAGCGCACATCCCTTGGACCCGCACCGTCGAGGAAAGATCCACCATCGACCCGAACGGCAATCCAATCGACCTCCTGCCTTGGGCCAGCGCCAACCGCGAAAATCTTGTTCTCAAGCCGAACGACGAATACGGCGGCAAGGGTGTGCGCATCGGCTGGGAAACGCAACAACCTGAATGGGACGCGGCCCTGGCTGCCGCCGCCAGTGAGCCGACGGTCGTCCAGGAACGGGTACAGATCGCCTACGAGGAGTTCCCGGCAATGACTGACGATGGCGGTATCGCGATCGACCCCCGTCTCGTAGACTCGGATCCCTTCCTGTTCCGCGGCGAACGTGTTCACGGCTGCCTCTGCCGCCTGAGCAGCGAGACACTCCTCAACGTTACCGCCGGCGGGGGCTCCATCGTGCCGGTGTTCGTGGTTGAAGAAAAGGACGCGTAGCAGACCCGATGCGCCCCGAAGACACGTAAGAAGAGAGCAATCAATGGCCGAGTACAGCCAACCATCCTTCAATATCAGCATCGAAGAGGAGTATCAGTTCGTCCACCCGGAAACCCGGGAACTACGCGGGTTCGCCACCGCCCAGGGGCTCACCCTATTGGACTCCCAGGGGAAAGGTGAGGCCAAGGCCCGTAGAGAAGAGAGTGAACTGGTCGCGCCCCGCGCCGGCACCCCGATCTGCCGGGATGTCAAGCAGGCCCGCCAGGATCTGTTGCGTATCCGCCGCGAAATGCGCGATCTGGCCGAGTCGCACGGCCTCAAACTCATGGTGGCCGGGGCGCACCCCTTCACCTACTGGGAACGGGAACAGGAGGAGTCGCCCCGCTATCGCGCCCTGATCGAGGACACACAGTTCATCGCCCGCCGCCTGCTCGCCTTCGGCATGTACGTCCACATCGGCATCGAAGACAGAAATCTGGCAATCGATGTCATGAACGCGATGCGCTACCTCTTGCCCCACATTCTCTGCCTTGCCAACGCCTCTCCCTTCTGGCAGGGCCTCGATACCGGGTTGGCCAGCTACCGCTCCGTCCTCCTGGACGCCCTGCCCCGCACCGGCATCCCCAACGCCTTCCGCAGCCTCAACGACTACCTCGACTACGTCGAAACCCTCTTGCGCACCAACAGCATTCCCGACTCGGAAGCCATCTGGTGGGATATCCGCCCCCACTCCCATCAGCAGGATCCTTCGCGCCCGCGCCCCGAATCCGAAGCGAACACCCGGTCCAAAACGTCAGCAACCGAACAGGCCGCGCTTGAAATTCGGGTCTGCGACGCCCTGCCCGACATCGACGACGTACTCGCCGTCGCCGCCCTGATCCAGGCCACCGTCGCCTGGATGGTCGACCTTCGCCATCGCAACATGTCCTTCCGCCTCTACGACCGCACCCTCATTGCCGAGAACAAATGGCGGGCCGTGCGCTACGGGCTCCAGGGAAAACTGCTCGACTTCGGCATCGAACAGGAAGTGCCCATTCACGACCTCCTGCACGAACTGCTGGAACGGGTCGAACCCGTTCTTGACCGCCTCAACTGCCGCGAAGAGGTATCCCACCTCCACAACATCATGCGGCGGGGGGCCAGTTCCGACCAGCAGCGCCATGTGTGGCGCCAAAGCGGCGAAGACGGCAAGGCGGTCGTCGACTTCCTCGTTTCGCAGACGGAGCAAAACCTATGATAGAACGACCCCAACTGACGCTCGGCATTGAAGAAGAATATCAGGTCATCGATCCGGAGAGTGGCCAACTGCGCTCATTCATCACCAATTTCATCGAAGACGGCCAGATGGTGATGGTGGAGCGGGAGATCAAGGCAGAGCTGCACCAGTCAATGGTGGAGTTGGGCACACCGGTTTGCGCTTCACCCGCTGAAGCCAAAGAGGAGCTCCTCCGGCAAAGGGCCTTCATCAGTCGGCTCGCCCAGGAAAGAGGAATGGCAATCGTCGCCGCGTCCACGCACCCCTCGAGCCGCTGGTCCGAGCAGGAGGTCACCCCCTTTCCCCGCTACCAAGGCGTCCTGGAGGAGATGCAACTGCTGGCCCAGCGCCTGCTAATTTACGGCATGCACATTCATGTCGGCCTCGAGGATCCTGACTTTGCCATCGACACGATGAATGTCCTTCGCTACATGCTGCCCCATCTTCTGGCCCTGAGCGCAAGCAGCCCCTTCTGGCAGGGCCAGCCAACCGGCCTCAAAAGCTACCGCGCCGTCGTCTTTGAGGACTTTCCCCGCAGCGGTATTCCCGACGCCTTCCCCAACCGCGCCGCCTACGAGCGCCTCATCAGCACCCTTACAAACACCGGCTGTATCCCCGACTCCAGCAAGATCTGGTGGGACGTGCGCCCCCACAGTCTCTATCCCACTTTGGAGTTCCGCATCTGTGACATCTGCCCGCGCGTCGATGAAGCGATCGCCATCGTCGCGCTCTGCCAGGCCCTCGTGCTCTGGCACTGGAAGCTGCGCCAGCGCAACGTCACCTTCAATGTCTATACCAAGGAGCTGATCGACGAGAACAAATGGCGCGCCGCCCGTTACGGGTTGGACGGCAAAATGATCGACTTTGGCAAACAGGAGGAACTGCCCGCCCGCTCCCTCCTGCGCGAACTGGTCGAACTGGTCGGCGAGGAGATCGCCGAGCTCGGCAGCGAAGAGGAGTTAGCCCCAATCGAACAGATCCTCGCCAACGGCTCCAGCGCCGACCGCCAGCTGCGCGTCTACAACGAATCCGGCGGCGACGTCAAAGCCGTCGTCGACCACCTCGCCGCCGAAACGGTGGAGGGGCTGTAAACCTGCGCCGCTTCAGGCTCCGCCGCCATCGGCCAGGCTCACCCGAATCCAACGGCTGCGGCTCTAGCATTCACCGTCAGCCCCCTGTAGGGGCACCCCTTGTGGGCGCCCTCCCCGCCGATCCTCCTCATGCTCGCCCCGCGGCATATACGCGCCCCCGCCACCCCCTCACACGTTCGCCTAGCTTCGTTTGTGCGCCCCGCCTTCCCCTGTAAGGGCGCCCCTTGTGGGTGCCCTCCCTGCCGATCCATCGACTGCCAGTTCCTCGGCGCAACCCTGTCCCGCCACCCACTGACCACCGCAGTTCCACCCCCTGTGGGCGCCCAAGCCCCTCCGCACAGAGACCCTCTCCTCCAGTCAGAGACGCCAACACGTCCCTCGCGCCCTTCATAGGCAGGTCCCCTGCTCTTCTCCCCGCCGCTTGCCCCCAAATCCTCTTCCAGCCAACAACCCATCCCCCAAAATCCCTTCAATCCCCCCAAATCCCCGTTCAGACAACTGACCACTAATGTTGTCCAATGGTAGCCTGAAACTCGCCCCTAATTTGGACTGCAACCCGTCAACGAAGGTCGTTGGGGCCAACAGCCAAAACAGTGTTAGAATGTATGTGCCAATCGCACAGCGTACAGTCCCTATGCCGGAGGAATAAGAATGGAACCCCCAGAACGGACGCCGGATGCTCCTCAGTCGCAGACAAATAGATCCCAGTCGAACAGCGCCATTCAAACTGAAGTCGTCTCGCCGAACCGCACGCCGGACAGTTCCTGGGCGCCGGATCATGGACGTCGGGTCACGCTCGAAGAGTACTGGGAAAAGTGGTACGAGAATCCCTACCCGGACCTCGACGTCAGCTACGAGTGGAACAACGGCATCCTGGAGGCCAAACCATTACATAACGCCCGCCAGATCGGCCTGTGCAACTGGTTCCTTACCCTCCTGCACCGCTACGTGGAGACCTTTGATCACACGTCTCTCATCAACCTGGAAACCGGCTTCATCCTGAAAATCGAAGACGAATCCGACCCTTCGGGTGAGCGCGTTCAAGTGCGCAAGCCCGACATCGGTGTTATCCTGAACAGCAATCCCGTGTCGTGGGGAGCGTTGGACCAGCGTCACTTTGCCGGGGTCTGCGACATGGTTGTCGAAGCGGTCTCAGATTCCACACTGGTGGAGGTGCTGCGGGACACGGAGGAGAAGAAGAGAGACTACGCGCTGGGCGGGGTGAAGGAGTACTACATCCTCGACCCCGACGGAGAGCGCATGCGCTTCTACGCGCTCGCGCCGGATGGAGAGTACGAAGAGATCCCGCCAGACGCGAACGGTGTCATTCTTTCGAACGTGTTGGCCGGTTTGCAATTCCGGGTAGACGATCTCCAACGCAAGCCTCGCCTTGTAGCGTTGGCTCTGGACGAAGTCTATTCCGAGTATGTGATTCCAGAGCATCATGTCGCTGTCACACGGGCCGACGCAGAAGCGGCTGCGCGCCGGCAGGCGGAAGAACGGGTCGAGCAAGCAGAGGCGCAGGCTGCCACAGAAGCGGCTGCGCGCCGGCAGGCAGAAGAGCAAGTGAAGGCACTGGAAGCGAAATTGGCCCGCCTGAGCAATGGATCGGCCTGAACCGTCTCTCTGGAATCCAGAGCCCGCGCCTGGTTCTGGATTCCCCGGTCGATTCCCAGCGCTCTTCACTCCCCCCATAACTTCACTATCTCATCCGCATCAAACCGCGGCAGAGCCACCCGTCGCCCCTCCCGTAACCCATAAACGCCCTCCCAGGTTGGTAAAACGCGCCCGATCACACGCCCTCGCCTCCCCATCTCTTCCCACAACCCCAGCGCCGCATCCACATCCTCCGGCGCAGCCGTCGCCAGCAGCCCGCCTGACGCGATCGTGCCCAGCGGCTCCAGCCCGAACGCCGCGCACGCCGCCGCCGTCAACCGCGTCACCGGAATGGCTGACAGATCCACCTCCAACCCGCAGCCCGAAGCCTCGGCCAGCTCCCACAGGCCGGTTGCCACGCCGCCCTCCGTCGGATCGTGCATCGCCGTCACCAGCTCCGCCTCCGCCGCGGCCAGCGCCGGCTCCAGCACACTGATCCCCGGCTCGTAAAGATAGTTCGCCGCGGCTTCCAGATCCACTTGAGACCAACCCTGCTCCACCAGCGCCTCCCCCATCTCCCGCGCGATAATCGACGTGCCCTCAACGCCCGCGCTCCCCGCCAGCAACACCGCATCGCCGGGCCGGCAGCCGCCCGTGCGCACGACCTTGCCTCGCGCAACCTCCCCCAACAGCGTACCGGCCACAACCGCCTGATTCACCGCCGCCGTCACCTCCGTATGCCCCCCCGCCACCGCGATGTCCAGCGCACGGCAGGCAGCGCCCAGCTGAGCGCAAATCCCCCGGACATCCTCCTCCGTCGTCCCCTCGGGCAGCAACACCGTGGGCAGATAGAAGCGCGGGCGCGCCCCGCAAACCGCCAGATCATTCGCGCACACATTGACCGCATAGTACCCGATCTCATCGGTCGCAAAAGTGATCGGATCGCTCTTCGCCGCCAGAAAAGTGTCACTCCCGATTTCGATTATGGCGGCATCCTCGCCTACGGCCGGTCCCAGAAAGAGAGACGGGTCCTCGATCGGCAGAGTCGAGATAAGCTGCGCCAGCAGACCTGCCGGGAGCTTTCCAGTCGGAAGTATCGTAAAGTTCAGTGACATCTCCGCCTCCTGCGCACCTGAATCACTTCTCGCCGCCGCCGGCAAACCGCTCTTCCATCCCACCGGCCGCCCGACCCGCGCCGCGCTCGCGCAGCCTCGCCCGCGGCGCCGCCGGAGCAGCCCGCCTATGGCACGGTCAAGATTTTCGAGGGCAGGTCAGTCCTGTGCTATCATTGCCGCAAGCGAGCATTGGGCTTGGCGCGAGCGAGTTGCATTCTCAAGCATAGCCCGACCCTGATCCGGATCGCGCGCCGGGCCTACCGCCCGGACAGCCTTCGCAACTACATGTTACAACCACAGAATTACCCGCAGTTCATCGGCAAGGCCCTCCTCCTTGAACCCGACCCGTTCGTCGAAATGGTCGACGATGACAACCCCTGGATTGAGGGACTGTTTCTGTGCGCGACCATCGGGGTCCTGGTCGCGGTCGCCCAGTTTGTCGGCAGCCTCCTCCTGACCGTCTCGCTTCCCCAATCCGAGGCGCTCCTTAATACGGTCCTCGCAGGCCTGCGCCAGAGCGCGCTCGGAGACGAATCCCTGCTCGAAACTGAACGTGCGCTGCGGACCCTTTGGCCTCTCCTCCTTGCTTATACCGGCTACGATAGCGTCGGGTTTCGCCTCTTTACCCTCGCGGCTACGCCTCTCGGCCTCATCGGCCAGTGGCTCCTCTTTGGCCTGACCAGCCACCTGCTTGCCCGCGCCGCCGGGGGCCAGGGCGCTCTGGGGCAGACCTTGGGCGCCGTCGCCCTCAGCGCCGCCCCGCGACTGCTCTATCTCTTTTCCATGATTCCCTTCGTCTCCGTCGCCGCCATCCTGGTCCACGTGTGGGGCATCCTCATCGCCTTTCGAGGGCTGGAGGTAGCCCACGAACTGCCTGCCTGGCCGGCCGCGCTCGTGGCCGGCGGAGCCTGGCTCCTGACCCTCCTGGTCAGCGCTGTCGTTGTACTCTTGGTGGGGTTTCTGCTGTTCCTTGCCGGAGGCAACCCGTGAACCCGCGCCACTGGCTGCCCACGCCCCAGAAAATGAGCGACGCTGTCCAGCTTCGCGCCTCCGGTTTCACCGAAACCACGATGCGCCAGTCCCTCGGCATGGTCCTCACTCTCGGGCTCCTGGCCGGATTCATTCCCTTTCTTGTCAACTGGGAGCAGGCCGCAACCGCCGGCAGCGCCCTTCCCCTCGCTCGCCTCGGCGCACAGGCCTCCCGTATTCAGGCCACTCCCCTTACCTTCATCTCCCCTATGTTCGACCCCGTCATCCTGGGCGAGACCGTCCAGCTGATCGTCGGCCTGCCGCAGCCCTTGCCAGGCTGGCTGGCCGCCTTCCTCAGCGCCCTCGGTGAATGGATCAACTGGCCACTGCGCTGGCTCGCCCTTTGGATCGTCTATGGCGCCCTCGTGATGGCCTGCAACAAAGCCCTCGGCGCAACCAATCGCCTCCAGCCCTTTTTCGCCGCGACCGGTTTCGCCGCCGCGCCCCTCATCCTCGTCGGCCTCTCACCCGTCCCCTGCCTGGGAGGCATCTGCAGCGCAGTCGGTGTCATCTGGGCCTTCATCGTCTACGCCAGGGCCAATGAGGAAGTCACAAATCTGCCCCGTTCACGTTCTCTGGCCGCCGTCCTCCTGCCGCTTCTGATCATTCTAGTGCTCAGTCTGCTGGCCCTTGCACTTTTCGGCCTCCTGCTCTATCTCGTCGTCTCCGCCGCCTGATGCGCCTGCCTTCGAATGAGCGCTCAACGATCTTTCCGGCCAACAGTTGCCGAATCTGACCCGTATCCATACCGCCGCAGGGCAATAACATTCCGCGAGAGGAGTCGCCATGTACCCCGAAAGTGAAATTCTCTTTCCCCATCGGGCCATCCGAAAGCTGAGCGCGGAACGAGGTGCAGACTGGCAGGATCTGGTCAGACAGGTCGCAAGTCAGCGCGATGGGAAGGAGGACACGCTTGCCTTCTCTCTCATGATGATCCGGCTGTGCGACTGCCTCAACTGCGACCAGAGCAGCTACAAGGCATCGCTCGGTTGCGTTACCTGTGCGCAACGCGTCGTCGCCGCCCAAAAAGGCTCCGACCTGAAACTGCGCCGAACCTTTGAGCAAACCCGCCAGGAAATCAGACAGCGGTCGCTCTCCAGGCCCAGCTGACCGCTACGGCATGAACCGCCGGCGGAAGAGTGACCTCTGCGCCTCCCGCGGCGCAGACGCCTTCCCCCCTCTGAACCACAAAGGCGCGAGCCCTGAGACTCACGCCTTTCCTTTGCGCCTGTCAAGCCTTACACGGCCGGCCGCAGAACATCCTTCCACCGCGACGCGACCCGTATCCCAACGCTTCGCGCCGCCGCTCAGATTACCTTCAAAACCTGCTGGGCCAGCACCGTCCCCTCTGCCAGCAACGTCGCAACTGCCTCATGCGAACCGGCCTCTGCATAGATGCGCAGCACCGGCTCCGTGCCGCTGGGCCGTATCAGAAGCCAACTGCTGTTTGTCAAAATGAACTTGACGCCGTCCTGGTTGTTGACATGCGCCACTCTCGACCCGGTCAGCGCATCCGGGGTATTCGCGATCAGTCCCTCCACCAGTTCTGCCTTGGCAAACGGTTTCACCTCCCGGTCGTCGCGGCCATAGCAGAACCTGCCCACATAGGGCCGTTCCATCAACTCGTCAATCAGCGCGCCCAGCGGCTTGCGCCGCTTGGCCACCATCTCCGTCAACAGCAGCCCCATCAGCAGGCCGTCTCCCTCGGGTATATGGCCCAGAATACTGATGCCCCCGCTCTCCTCGCCGCCCAATAGGACCGGCTCCTGCAGCATCAGATCGCTGATGTAGTGGAAGCCCACCGGCGTCTCGTGTATATGCAGGCCATAGTGCGCCGCCAGGCGGTTCAACATCTGCGTCGTGCTCACCGTCTTGGCGATGCTTCCCCGCAACGCTTTCTCCTGGATCAGATAATCGACCAGCAGAGCCATGATCTGATGCGGATCGATAAACCGGCCATCCGGATCAATCGCTCCAATGCGGTCCGCGTCCCCATCGGTAGCCAGCCCTAAGTGATACTTGCCCGTTGCCATCTCCGCCACCAATGGCTGCAAATGCCTCGCGATCGGCTCTGGATGGATTCCGTTGAAACCGGGATTCATCTCGCTTCGCAGCTCGGTCACCCGGCACTCGGCGCCCTCCAGCAACCGCCGCAGATAGATCCGGCCCGCTCCGTACATCGCATCCACCGCCACGGACAGCCCAGACTCTTCAATTGCGTCAAAATCAACCAGCTTCCTCATCTGCGAACGAAAGGCCGGCAGCGGGTTGAACCGCTCAATGATGCCCGCCTTGATCGCCTGATCATAGGCCATCATCCGCGGCGGCTCTCCCCGCCGTTCACGCAAATGGATGCGCCGCTCAACCTCCCTGTGCGTCGCCGCGCTCGCCGAACCGCCGTATGACGCCTTCAGTTTTATCCCGTTATAGCGCGGCGGATTGTGGCTGGCTGTGATCATCACGCCGCCGTCGGCCCACTTGTCCACGATCGAATAGGAGATCATCGGCGTCGGCGCATCCGCCTGGCTCAGCCAGACCCGGATGCCGTTCCCCGCCAACACCTCCGCCACCGCCACCGCGTACCGATCACTCAAAAAGCGCGTGTCGAATCCCACAACCAGCGACGGCTGCAAACGCGGCAAACCCCGGAATTGGTCGTTCGTGACGTCCGCAATCGCCTGCGCAACCTTGCGCACATTTTCAAATGTAAAGTCTTCGCTAATGACGGCACGCCAGCCATCCGTCCCAAATTTTATCGCCAACGCTCATCCTCCGCGGCACTGTGAATCGAGCGGGAACGCCCTCCCGCTCCTTAGCTTCCGGTTCCTGCTATTCGAAATACTCACTGCGTTTCCGCTTCAAAAATTCGATGCTCTCCCGCATCTCTTCCATGCCATTGATGCCGTCCTCGATGCTGACCCACCCTTCAAATCCCTGGTCACGCAGGATGGAAAAGATCATGTCGTAGTCGTTGCTTCCTTGCCCCGTCACGCCGTGTTGAAGCTTTTCCGGATATCCAATTAGACCGTCGGGCAACAGCACGTCGTCGAGCGTCGTCCCTTCCTCCAGAAATCGGTCGCTGGCGTGCATCGTCACCACCCGGTCCGCCACCATGCGCAGCAGTTCAACCGGATCGTCCCCCGCGACCAGCGCATTCGACGGATCAAACTGCACTCCGAAATGGTCCCGCTCCGAAATAGCCTCCAACAACTCTACAAAAACTGTCGCCCTCTGCGCAAACTCAGGGTACTGCCAGTATCCGTCCTTATAGTGATTCTCAAGACCCAGGACAACATCCTTCTCCTTGGCGATGGCAATGCACTGCTCAATGCAGTCCACTACCCACTCCAGGCCCTCCTCCACCGAAACGCCCGGCCGCCGTTGACCGGAGAGCACCCGGCACACCGCGCCAGGCCCGCCCAGCCGCCGTGTAATGTCGATCATCACCGCTTCCCGTTCCACAGCCTGCTCACGCGCCCCCGGGTCCGGATCGGTGAAATCCGGCGAGCAGCATAGCATCGGCATCGCAAAACCGGCCCCCTCCAGGGCCTCGCCGATCGAATCGATATACGCGTCCTCCAGGCTCCAGAAAAAGCCCTCGTACATCTCCAGTCCCTCCGCGCCCAGCGCCCGCGCCTGCTCGATCCAGTCAAATACCGACATCGTGCGGTGAAGCGAAATATCGTCCAGATAACACTTGGGAAACGCAGCGATTTTCATAGGGTTCAAGATGTGGTGTGATGCTTCTCAGTCAACCATAGACTCTACAGATCGGACAAGCACGCCGCCGGATTTTGCGCCTATCAATCCCGTCCGTTTTGTCTACGGTTTCAAAATGATTTTGACAAGGTCAGTCTCGCCTGCCGCCAGGCTCCGGAAAAGCTCAGGGCCGTCGTCCAATGGGGACGTCTTCTCCACCAGTGGATCCACATTCAGACGGCCAGAGGACAGGGCCTCGATCGCCGCCGCAAAATCGGTCTCGTCAAAGCCGTAAGAGCCCCGCACACTCATCTCGCGCGTCACAATGCTCTGCATGTCCACTTCGATCATCGGCGCATTGTTGCCGATCCACGTGATATTGCCTCCGTTGCGCGTGGCTTCAACCGACAGTTGCGCGGTCGAACTGATCCCCACCGCCTCAAACGCCGCATCGACACCGCCCCCTGTCATCTCCCGTATCGTTGCCGCCGCGTCCCCATCGTCCACGTTGATCACAGCGTCCGCGCCCAGCTCCTCGGCCAGCTCCAGCCGGTGAACCGAACGGTCAACCGCGATCACCGTTCCCGCCCCCTTCAGACGGGCCGCAAGCATCGTCAGCAGGCCGATCGGCCCCGCGCCAACGACGGCAACCTTCTGCATCGGGTCAATCGGCGTGATGCGCGCCGCATGAAGCGTGACCGCCATCGGTTCGCATAGGGCGGCGCGTTCCCAACTCATCCTCTCCGGCTTGCGAAACAGCTGCGCCGCTCGCACCGCCACACGCTGCGCGTACGCCCCGTGCTCGTTCATCCCCGTCAGCCGCCTGTGCGGAGAAAGGTTGATCGGATAGGGGTCTGCGCTCGCCGCAACCGAATAAAGGGGCATCACCACGACACCGTCTCCTGCGCCGTAGCCCTCCACCTCCGGCCCCACTTCGCCAATCGTGCCTGCAAACTCATGGCCCATCACAATGCCCGGCGTGCGCCGCCCGCTGTTCCCGGTAAACCCGTGAACATCCGAACCGCAAATGCCCACAGCCTCCACCTCCACCACGACCTTTCCAGCCGATGGCGTCGGGTCCTCCATCTCCTCCACAGGCATCTCCCATGGGCCGCGGTACATCAGTGCTTTCATTTGCGTCTGTCCTCTGCCTTTATCCTGTGCGCTGGCACGCAGAACCATCCAGTGCTCGCCGCCCACCGTTCATTTCCATGGCAACTGCGACGAACAAATCGAACTCTGTGCGCCAAAATGTCAAATCTCAGGGAAAACCCCCCAGGGCAATCGCATCTAAATCTGTAGGCCGATTCAGTTGAAATTGTGGCCAGAAGAAAGCGAGAATAAGTGGAAATCACCCTGCGCTTACTGAATATCGACGGGAAGACGCCGCGGATCAGGCCCTCAGTC